>CADCCH010000016.1 GCA_902799875.1 uncultured Bacteroidales bacterium
TATGAATTTTTTAGAAGTAATTACGAAACTGTTCGGTAACAAGGCGCAGAAGGATATGCGCGCCATACAGCCGTACGTGGACAAGATTAAGGCAGCGTATGAGACGATTGACGCGCTCTCGCACGATGAGTTGCGTGCGCGCAGTTTTGCGTTGATGGACGCGCTGCAGGAGGCAGTTAAAGACAAGAAGAACCGTATCGCGGAGTTGAAGGCTTCCATCGAGGGAACGCCTATCGAGAAGCGCGAGAAGATATACAACGAGGTCGATAAGTTAGAGAAAGAGATCCGTGAGGTGTATGAGCAGAAGTTGACGGAGATGTTGCCGGAGGCTTTTGCGATTGTCAAATCGACAGCCCGTCGTTTTGCAGAAAACGAGACGATCGAAGTGACGGCCACCGAGATGGATAAGAACCTCGCCGCCGATCCGCGTTTTGATTTTGTGGAGATAGTAGGCGGAGACCATCTTGCCAAGGCGGTTTATAAGAACCACTGGATGGCCGGTGGTAACGAGATCAAATGGGACATGGTGCACTACGACGTGCAGCTGTTCGGTGGTGTGGTACTGCACGGAGCGGTGAAGAACGACAAGGAGCAACGCGGTAGTATCGCCGAGATGGCGACCGGTGAAGGTAAGACTTTGGTAGCAACCCTGCCGGTGTACCTGAACGCCCTGACGCACGAAGGTGTACACGTGGTGACGGTGAACGATTACCTAGCCAAACGTGACTCGGAGTGGAACGGACCGATTTATATGTTCCTCGGTCTGACAGTCGATTGTATCGACAAGCACAAACCCAATTCCGACGAGCGCCGTAAGGCCTACGCCTGCGATATCACATTTGGTACGAACAATGAGTTCGGTTTTGACTACCTGCGTGATAACATGGCGATCAGTCCGCTGGACCTCGTACAACGCGGTCATAACTTCGCGATTGTCGATGAGGTGGACTCCGTGTTGATCGACGATGCCCGTACGCCGCTGATCATCTCCGGTCCGGTGCCGAGAGGTGAGGATCAGATGTTCGACGAGTACAAGGACCGTGTGGCTGCCTTGGTGCGTCAGCAGACGACTTTGACCACGAGCCTGCTTGCCGAAGCAAAAGCCAAGATGGGCTCGGAGGACGAGAAAGTGCGTGAGGAAGGTGAGTTAGCCCTGTTCCGTACGTTCAAAGGAATGCCGAAGAGCAAGGCGCTGATCAAGTACTTGAGTGAGCCGGGTATCAAAGTGCGGATGCAGAAGACCGAGGAGTTCTACCTGCAGGAGAACGAGAAGAACATGCATATCGCGACGGACGAGCTCTATTTCGTGATCGACGAGAAGAACAAATCCATCGAGTTGACGGACAAGGGTATCGATGCGTTGACGGGTACGACGGATGACCCGAATTTCTTTGTCTTGCCGGATGTAGGCTCGGAGATGGCGGAGTTGGAAGGTCAGACCGGTCTGTCTGCCGACGAGAAACAGCAGAAGAAAGACGATATCCTGACCAACTACAGCATCAAGTCCGAACGTGTACATACCGTTCACCAGTTGCTCAAGGCCTATACGCTGTTTGAGAAAGACGTCGATTATATCATCGACGGCGGTGAGGTGAAGATCGTGGACGAGCAAACCGGCCGTATCATGGAAGGTCGTCGTTGGAGTGACGGTCTGCACCAGGCGGTGGAGGCGAAGGAGAATGTGAAGGTAGAGGGTGCAACCCAGACTTTTGCAACGATCACGCTGCAGAACTACTTCCGTATGTACAACAAGTTGTCCGGTATGACCGGTACCGCTGAGACGGAAGCCGGTGAGTTCTGGAATATCTACAAGTTGGATGTGGTCGTGATCCCGACGAACCGCCCGATTGCGCGTATCGATATGAACGACCGTATCTACCGCACCAAACGCGAGAAATACAATGCCGTCATCGACGAGATCGTGGAGATGGTGAACCAGGGAAGACCGGCGCTGGTAGGTACGACGAGTGTCGAGATATCGGAGTTGCTGAGTCGTATGCTGACGCTGCGCAAGATCAAACATAATGTGTTGAACGCCAAGTTGCACCAGCAGGAGGCGCAGATTGTTGCCGAAGCGGGTCGTCCGGGAGTCGTTACGATTGCAACGAACATGGCCGGTCGTGGTACGGATATCAAGTTGACGCCGGAGGTCAAAGCAGCCGGTGGTCTGGCGATCATCGGTACGGAGCGTCACGAGAGTCGTCGTGTGGACCGCCAGTTACGTGGTCGTGCCGGTCGTCAAGGTGACCCGGGTAGTTCGGTCTTCTACGTGAGTCTCGAAGACGACCTGATGCGTATGTTCGGCTCGGAGCGTATTGCGCGTGTGATGGACAGCATGGGCTTCAAGGATGGCGAAATGATCGAGCACAACATGATCTCCAGCTCGATCGAGCGTGCGCAGAAGAAAGTGGAGGAGAACAACTTCGGTATCCGTAAGCGTTTGATTGAGTACGACGATGTGATGAACCAGCAACGTAACCTCATTTACGCCAAGCGTCGTCACGCCCTGATGGGAGAGCGTATCGGTGTGGATATCACGAATATGATCTACGAGACGGCAGAGAATATCTTTGCCGATGCCCGTGCAGCGAATGACTACGAGGGGCTGAAGTTCGACGTGATGCAGACCTTTGCGATTGAAGTGCCGTTTGATGAGGACACTTTCAGTCACGGTAAGCGCGAGGTGCTGAGTGAGCAACTGGCTGAGGCGGCACTCGAGAGCTTCAAACGTCGTATGGATAAGCTGACGCAGATTGCCGATCCGGTGATCCAGAATATCTACGAGACCAAGGGCCAGATGTACGAGAATATCCTCATCCCGATCACGGACGGTAAGAAGGTCTATAATATCGCCGTTAACCTCAAACAGGCGGCTGAGACGCATTGCAAGGAGGTAGTGAAGGAGTTTGAGAAACGCATGCTGCTCTTCGTGATCGACGACGAATGGAAGGAGCACCTCAGACAATTGGACGACCTCAAGCAGAGCGTACAGAACGCGTCTTACGAGCAGAAAGACCCGCTGTTGATCTATAAACTGGAGTCCTTCAATATCTTCAAGCAGATGTTGGATGCCTTGAACCGCCGTGCGATTGCGATCCTGCTCCGTGGTCAGATCCACCAGACTGAACCGGATCGTGTTCAGCAGGCACAACAGCAACGTCGTACCGATTACAGCCGTTATCGTTCGCAGAAAGATGCCGTTCAACAGGCGGCACAGGCTTCGGGTGCGGCAGCTGCTGCCGGTCGTGACACGCGTGAACAAGTACATCAGGGTCCGATCATCGCGGATAAGAAACCGAGACCGAATGATCCGTGTCCGTGCGGAAGCGGTAAGAAATACAAACAATGCCATGGCAAATTGCAGGCACCTGCAATTTGATTTGAAATTTGAAATTTGAGATTTGAAATTTTAATAGGATTCGTTGTTTGCGCTGTCACTAATCTGGCAGCGCAACAACTATATACCGACACGTTTAAGTTGGCGGAGCAGGACCGGACGGTATCGATGGACGATTACCTGTTGGATCTGGTGAACCAACAGAGCGAGTTGCTGCACGCGAACGACACGGTGGACACGCTGACGATTGCCGAGTTGCTGCGGTTGGATTCGATTGAACGCGAGATGCAGGAGGTGGACTCCTTGCGTACGGAGAACGCGTCCTTGGAGGTGCAGTCGATGGAGAAAACGCCTACTATCGTCATCGAGAAATCCTGGGTGAAGGACGTGGAGGAAGACCGCAACGAGGTGCTGCGTGCTATCCGCGAGATGCGTTCACCCTGGCGCAGGGAAGCGACCCTGATGGCGCAGTTCACGCAGAACTTTGTGACGGAAAACTGGTACCAGGGTGGATCGTCTTCGTTTGCCGCCTTGGGTATCGCAAAGGGTCAGGTCAGTTATATTAGGGAACGGTTTACCTGGGAGAACTTCGGCGAATGGCGTATGGGCGGTTCGACCGTGTCGGCGGACAGTCTGCATAAGATGAACACGACCGATGACCTGTTTAAGATCTACAGCAAGGCTAATCTGCGGATCGTGCCCAAAGTGTTTACATCCATCTCTGCGGAGATCGAAACCCGTCTGCTGCCTACCTATAAATCCAACTCGATGGAGCTCAAGTCCGCACCTTTCTCTCCGTTCCGTTTTACCGCGGCCTTCGGTGTGGACTACAAGCCGGTCAAGGACCTGTCGGTGTCCATCTCACCGATCTCGTACAAGGTGATCTGTATTGCCGACAAGCGGGTGAACCCCAAGGATTATGGTCTGGATCCGTGGGAGTACACGCAGCATAACGTGGGTTCATCCGTGCGGGTGGAGTATATATGGAAACCTGTGCGTGAGTTGGTGCTGGAGACCAAGTTCTACCTGTACACCAATTATAAGAATGTGGAGATTGACCTGGAGGCAAATGCCGATTTTATCATCAACCGCTGGTTGTCGGCGCGTTTGTCGGTTCATCCGCGCTATGACTCGTCGGTCATTATGGACGGCGATACGAAAGCGAAGATTCAGTTCCGCGAACTGCTATCGCTGGGCTTCGCCCATAAATTTTATTAGAGATTCTCACCACAAAGCGCAACGAGCTCGTTCCAACGAATGATCGCATCGTGGCCGTATTTCCAGATGTTGTATTTGATTTTGTCGATGGAGACCTCCTCGCCTAAGTGGGACTTGGAGTAGAACTTATCGGCATAGCAGATGATTTTCTCTTCGAGCGATTGCGGGCAGTAGTCCCGTACGGGGATCGGCAGTTCTTCGCGTTCAACCTGCTCGATCGTGATCCCTGTACCGGTGTGACGTTCGGCGACCAGTGCATGCTTGGGTAAGTTCTCTGACCGTAGCAGTTCTGCACCTAAATAACCGTGTTCGATATACTTGTGTGACCCGCGGCAGTAGATCTTGGGCGCATCGCAGAAGATGATTCCGATGTCATGGAGCATGGCGGCTTCTTCGATAAAGTTCCGATCCACCAGTCCCTGTCGGGTCCATTCCGGATGGGCATCAACAATCGCGAGTGCCCGGTCAGCTACCTGGCGACTGTGGGTCACCAGGACGTTGCGTAACTCCGGATACGCACCGTAATATTTGTCGATGAGCTTAATGTAATCCATTCAGGAAGGATTTGATGTCCATGCGTTTCTTGCCGGGTACTTGGAGTTCGAGAATGCTAACTGCACCTTCTTTGCACGGCACGACGAGCGCACCTTTATCAGCAACTTCTACTTTAAAGATCTTCACATTCTCAAAGTTTTCGCCTTTGATGGTGAGGTTGGCCCATGCCGCAGGGTAGGGACTGAGACCGCGGACGAAGTTATGTACTTCTGAAGCCGTCTTATCTGCAAACCGGATCTCGCAGTCTTCCTTGAAGATCTTGGGGGCAGGACGTAAGTCAGTTAGTTCCGGTTGGGGTGTGGTCGGTAAAGCGATGCCTTGGTTCTCGCAGTCGATAATCAGGTCCACCGTGCGGGTGACCATGCCTTTGCTCAGTTCCATCAATCGGTCGTGTACCGAGCCTACGTTCTCATCGGGTCCGATCGAGATACGTTCCTGCAGAATCATATTTCCCGTGTCGATCTCGTGCTTGAGCATAAAGGTGGTCAGACCGGTCTCGGTGTCGCCGTTCATAACCGCCCAGTTGATCGGTGCTGCACCGCGGTACTGCGGTAAGAGCGATCCGTGGACGTTGAACGTACCGAGTCGAGGCATTGCCCAAACGATCTCCGGTAACATACGGAAGGCTACGACGATCTGCAGGTCCGCTTGGTACGAACGCAGTTCTTCGACGAAGGCTTCGTCCTTCAGTTTCTCCGGTTGGAGGACAGGCAGACCCACTTCGAGGGCATATTTCTTGACGTCTGAATACTGGAGTTGGTGTCCGCGTCCGGCAGGTTTGTCCGGCATCGTGACCACGGCGACCACATTGTAACCGCCTTCCACTAACGCCCGTAAACCGGCTACGGCAAACTCGGGTGTACCTAAATAAACTATTCTGAGATCACTTTTTGTCATTGTTCTGATATTTGGGTTCGAGACTCTTGGGTTGTTTATCCACGACAGGTGATAGTGGTCTTCTATACGCGCGTATAATAAGGAATGTGCCTAACGCGATGAAGGGGATACTGAGCAGTTGCCCCATGTTAAGCAGATGTCCGGCTTCGAAGGCCTCCTGGTCGTTTTTGATGAACTCAAGGATAAAGCGGGTGACGAAGACGATGTTAAAGAAGATACCGAGTAACAGTCCTTCGCGTCTGCGCGCGTCGGTGAACCAATAGAGCGGCATCACAACGCAGAGGGCAACGAGGCAATAGAGGATCTCGTAGATCTGCGTCGGGTGACAGGGCACGGTCTGGCCGTCCCGCACGAAGATGAAACCCCATGGTAAATCGGTCGGACCACCGTATATCTCACTGTTCATCAGGTTGCCGAACCGAATGAGCATGGCCGTGAAGCAGACACCGATACAGAGTCGGTCCAGGATCCATATCCAGGACGTACTGAATTGCGGGTAACGCGCCATCTTGTGTTTGTTGAGTAAGATCGCGGCAATGATCAGTCCTATACCTCCGCCGTGACTGCTCAGTCCGCCTTCCCAGATCTTGAGTAAGCGTAAGGGGTTCTCGATATAGGGATTGCGGTAGGTAAACTCCCACCCGAAGAGGTGCCAGGGATTGCCGTACTGATGCCATTCATAGAACCAACAGTGACCCAGACGGGCACCGATGATCACGCCGGCGGTCATATAAAAGAAGAGGTAATCGGCCCACTCGGCAGGACAGTTCTCGTGCTTGTACATGCGTTCGTTGACGATCCAGCAGATGTATATACCGATCGCCCAGCATAAGCCGTACCACCGTATTCCTCCATCTCCGAAATGCAACAGTATGGGATCGACGTCCCAGGTGATATAATTGAAGATCATACTAAGCATATCCGCCTGCGGTGGCTCACCGCCCCCAGTTGAGTTTGTTACGTAAAGATTTGAGGAAGCCGTTATCACCGATCTGCACCACTTTGGTGGTGTACGGAGCGCGTTCGATATGCAAACTCATGTCGGTGGTAAGACTCTGACTGCGACCGTCCACGGAGACCATGTAGGAATCGTACCGGCTGCTGACTTTGATGTCGATCTTCCATTCGTCGAGGATGACGATCGGACGTACTGTCAGACTGTGCGGTGCGATAGGTGTGAGGATGATACCTCGGGACTGCGGTACCAAAAGCGGACCTCCGATGGAGAGGTTGTATGCCGTACTACCGGTAGGCGTGGCGATGACCAGACCGTCCGAGTGGTAGGTATGCAGCAGTTCGCCGTTGATACGGGTCTCGATGGTGAGCATGTTGGTCAGACCTTGCTTGAGAATAGCGATCTCGTTGAGGGCATTCGGCGAGAGGATCAGTCCGTCGCGTACGGCACCCTCCTTGTCCAAGACGGTGAGGTGCAGCAAGCTGCGTTGCTCGATGGTGTACTGACCTTCGACAAGTTGTTTGAGGATCTCGTCCAGATCATCGGTCTGCACCTCGGCCAGGAAGCCCAAATGACCGCAGTTGACACCGAGGATGGGGATGTTCTTGTCCCCGATCGCAGAGGCACTGGTAAGGAAGGTTCCGTCACCACCGACAGAGAGCGCAAAATCAATCGGTTCGCCGTACACGTTCTCCGGCTGTTTGTCTCCGTCCCAGTTCTCCGGAAAACCCGGGTACTCACGCAGGTCCAGCTCCTGACGCAGTTCTTGCGATAAGAGCACATGGATCCCTTTCTCGGTCATAAAATCGAGAATATGCCTGACTTCGGTCAGGGTCTTGCTCTTCATCGCGTTTCCAAAGATAGCTATCGTCATAAAAATAAAATTAGGTCGCAAAATTACTATAATTTTTGCATATATGCAAATAAAATCGAAATATTTTACGAAATACTTGCGGGAATGAAAAACTTTTTGTATCTTTGCAGCGTTTTTACGACAGGTAGTATGACGAAACTAAGTGTCAATATCAATAAGGTAGCTACGTTGCGTAACGCGCGTGGCGGAAATATGCCGGACGTGCAGCGTTTTGCGGTCGATTGTGAGTTGTTCGGAGCGCAGGGAATTACGGTTCATCCGCGTCCGGACGAGCGTCATATCCGTAAGGAGGACGTGTATCAACTGAAGTCGATGGTGACCACGGAGTTGAACGTGGAGGGTAATCCGACTGAGGAGTTTCTGGCGTTGGTGACGGATATCCGTCCGACGCAGGTGACGCTGGTGCCGGACGATCCGAATCAGTTGACTTCTAACCACGGTTGGGACACGCGCAGGAACCTCGATTTCTTGAAAGGTGTGGTGAATCAGTTGCATTCCTATCGTATTCGTGTAAGCATTTTTGTGGACCCGGATCCGGTGATGGTGGAATATGCTTTGCGCACCGGTGCGGACCGTGTGGAGCTCTATACGGGGCCGTATGCGGAACTGTTTGAGAGCGACCCGAAACGGGCGATTGAGAAATACCGTCCGGCAGCAGAGAAAGCGCACGAGTTGGGTCTGGGTATGAACGCCGGTCACGACCTGAACCTCAAGAACCTCAAGCCTTTTGTTCAGGCTTTCCCCTGGACCGCGGAGGTGAGTATCGGTCACGCGATTGTATGCGATGCTTTGTATTTGGGCATCCAGGAAACGATTCAAGAATATTTAGAATTACTCAAGAAATAGTATGTTATTACAGATTTTGGACACTTTGGCTGTAGAAGAGCCGATTATCGAAGAAACGGTTCAAGAGACCTCGATTAACTTGTGGGAAATGGCGCAATACGGCGGCTGGATTATGATTATTCTGGCGATCCTGCTGGCGGTGGCTTGTTATATCTTCATTGCCCGTTTGGTAGTGATCAAGCAGGCTACGCGTGAGGACAAGTCGTTTATGGATAAGATTCGTGATTTTATCCATGAGGGTAAGATTGACAGCGCGCTCAATTTGTGCAAGCAGACGGACACGCCTTCGGCGCATATGATTGAGAAGGGTATCTCGCGTATCGGTCGTCCGATGAACGATGTACAGGTAGCGGTGGAGAACGTAGGTAACCTGGAGGTCGGTCGTCTGGAGAAGGGTCTGGTGATCATGGCGACGATAGCCGGTGGTGCCCCGATGTTAGGTTTCTTAGGTACGGTACTGGGTATGGTACAGACGTTCTATAACATGGCGCAGACCTCGGGTGGTATCATCGAGATGAGTGCTTTGTCCACGGGTATGTACCAGGCCATGGTGACCACGATCGGTGGTTTGATCGTGGGTATCTTGGCGATGTTCGCGTACAACTACCTCGTAGCGCGTATTGACCGCGTGGTACGTCTGCTGGAAAGCCGTACACTGGAATTCATGGATCTGCTTAACGAACCGGCATAACTATGGCTCTTAAGAAACGCAATAGGGTAGAAGCGACGTTTGCGATGAGTTCCATGACGGACCTGGTGTTCCTGTTACTCCTGTTCTTTGTCATGGCCTCGACGATGTCGTCTCCCAACGATATCAAGATCAACCTGCCTACCTCGCGTGCCACGAAAGCAACGCGTCCGCAGGTAGCGAAAGTGTCGATTGATAACTTAGGCACGTATTATGTGGCCTTAGGAAAGGCAAAACCGGTTCAGATTGATCCGGAGCAGCTGGAAGGCTATCTGAGTACGCTTCAGACGCAAGATACGACGATGTACATCGCGTTGCACGCCGATGAGGATGTGGCGTATAAGGAAGTGGTGCGGGTGCTGGATATCGCCAATGAGCATCATATGAAACTGGTAGTTGCTACCAAGAGACAGTGACAAAAAAGCAGGAACGACATATTATTGCGACTACCGGTACGATTCTGTTTATGCTGTTGGTAGCCTTGTTGTTGTGGCTGATACGTCTCAACGCGGTGGTACCGGAGCAAGAGGAAGGGGTAGAGATTGCTTTTGTGGAGGAGTCGCCGGACACGGGTGGTGCGCCTTCGGATGAACCGAATCCGTCGCCTGTACCGGAAGATGCTCCTTCTGCACCGGCTTCGCCGGCCGTGAGTGCTCCTGAACCGGTGAGTCCTCCGGAGCCGATTGTATCGGAAGAGGAGACTTTAGCCATCGAGCGCGCACGGAAGGAGAAAGAGGAACGCGAGGCGGCGGAACGGGCACGCAAGCAGAAAGAGGCGGAGGCAATCGCGAAGGCGAATGCGATGAGTTCACTCTTTGGTAACTCGGGTGCGCAAAGCGGTAACGGTTCGAGTCAAGGGAACGGTCAGAAAGGTAATCCGGTGGGACACGGTTTGAGTGGAGGTAACTCCTGGAGTCTGTCCGGCCGTGGTATCAAGGGTACTTTGCCTCAACCGGCGAACACATTTAATCAAGAGGGTCGTGTGATCATTGAGATCCGCGTGAACGCTGCAGGCAATATTGTCAGTGCGGTGGTGAAAGGCGGAAATATCTCGGACAAGCAGACCCAACAACTTGCTCTCGAAGCGGCGCGTAAGGCGAAGTTTACGGAGGGCGACCATGATCAGATCGGAACAATCACCTATAATTTTAAGTTTAATTAGTATGAATTACTTGTTTTTAGACAACGGATTCGAAGAAATCGAAGCAATCACAACGATCGATTTACTGCGCCGCGCAGGTATCGCGGTAACGACAGTCTCTATCACCGGCAATCCGATGGTGCTGGGGGCACATAACATCGCCGTGGAAGCAGACGGACTGTTGGAACGTATTGATTTTTCCGATGCTCAGATGTTGATCTTGCCGGGAGGACAGACCAAGTTGGGTGACTGTTCGGCATTATGTGAACTGCTGGTAGCGCATAACAAAGCCGACAAGGATATCGCAGCTATTTGTGCCGCACCGGCCGTGCTGGGTAAATTAGGTATACTGAAAGGCAAACAAGCGACCTGCTATCCGGGCTTCCAGGAGGCGCTGGGAGAGAGTTACGTAGGCGGCTTGGTGGTTGAATCGAAGAATATTATCACGGCGAAGGGTCCGGGTCTGAGTGCAGACTTTGCCTTCTGCATTATTGAGCACATCAAGGGTTCGGAAGTTGCGGACGCCGTATATGACGCGGCGCAGTATTAAGGGCGAACGGCGAACGGCTATCGGAGACCGGCTATCTTGTGTAGCTGAACGCTGAGGCGCCAAAAAGGATGGGCGAGGATATAGCGGACGGTCTCGTCGAGATTATCGTTGCTGTCGATCTCAAAATCATCGATACCGCTTAGTAAAAGCCATTCGCCGTTGTAACGTAGAGGTTGGAGCATCCAGTGCTCCGCCTCTAATTTTTTGCGCCATACTTCGGGATCGTAGGTGCCGGTAAAGACCACTTTGACTTCGTTGACCTTGGTGAGGGCCAGTTTGGTGCCCTCTTTTGGGGAACAAGTGATCCAATCGATACCGTCGGGTAGGGGACGGGTACCGTTAGTCTCGATGCAGATATAGAATCCGGCTTGATGGATGGTGTCGATCAGTGGCTTGTCCACTTGGAGGGAGGGTTCACCACCGGTGAGCACACACATCTTGCGTCGCTCGTTGGGGGTGTCGTAGAGCGTGAGCATCTCGTGAACGATATCGTCGGCACTCATCTCGGTGTAGTCTGCGAACTCCGTGTCGCACCACGGACAGCGCAGATTACAACCGCTAAAACGCACAAACACAGCAGGTATCCCGCTGTGTGCTCCCTCGCCCTGCAAGGTAAAGAATATTTCGTTAACGCGATAATTCATAGGTAGTCCCAGGTAAACCTAGGTCGTCCTAGTCTCTTTCATAAATGGCAGTATTGCCTTCGGACTCCTGGACGGACACTTTGTAGCAGTTCTCGACATGGTCGCATATCCAGCGGGCGATATTCTCCGCCGACGGATTGACCTCCAGAATCTCGTTGATATACTTATGATCGAAGGTGTCTTTGACAACTTTTTTGATATGCGTGAAGTCCGTCACCATACCGTCTGCGTTCAGTTCCTTGGCACGGCAGTAGACCACGATGATCCAGTTATGACCGTGTAAGTTCTCGCATTTGCTCTCGTAACTCAGCATCAGGTTATGTGCTGCCGAGATTTCTATTCTTTTTTCTACGTAATACATAAAGCCATTTACCATTTAATCATTTACCATTTACCATTTAATTCTCATAAATAGTATGATCCTCAATGCCGGCTTGCGCCAGAGCTTCTTTGCGTTCGCGGCAGGTTCCGCATACACCGCAATGATGTTCACCGCCCTTATAGCAAGACCAGGTCTCCGCATAGTCGAGGTTTAGTTCCTTGCCTTTAGCGGCTATCTCGGCTTTGGTGAGGTGGGTATAGGGTGTCAATAACTGTACGCCGTTCCAGGTGCCGTAACAAATGGCATGGTTCATCGCTTCGACGAACTCCGGTCGGCAGTCCGGGTAGATAGTATGGTCACCGGCATGGTTGGCCAGCATAACGTACTGCATCTTGTTGTTCTCCGCGATGCCTGCGGCGATTGAGAGCATAATGCCGTTACGGAAAGGTACGACGGTCGATTTCATGTTCTCATCGTCGTAGTTACCCTCCGGAATAGCGTCTGCACCGGAGAGCAGCGAGGACTTGAAGAACTGCTTGATAAACGGCAGGCGAATGACCAGATGAGGGATGCCGAGTCGATCGCAATGTAACTTAGCGAACTCCAGCTCCTTGTCGTTATGGTTCGAGCCGTAATGGAAAGAGACGGCCATACCGATACGGTACTGATACTCATACAGCATCGTGGTCGAGTCGAGTCCGCCCGAGAGAACAATCAGACTATCTTTCATACACCTTGCTGAATTGCGCCATCAGACGCTGTTTCTTGAGCTCCTCGTGCTCCGCGTCCGCGTAGTTAGCGAAAGGATAAATGCTGATACCTCCTCGCGGCATAAACCAACCCGTTACTTCGAGATATTTGGGGTCCATCAGTTTGACGAGGTCCTTCATGATGATATTAACGCAGTCCTCGTGGAAGTCCCCGTGATTGCGGAAGGAGAAGAGGTAGAGTTTGAGACTCTTGCTCTCCACCATGCGTTCACGAGGGATGTAACTGATGTAAATGTGGCCGAAATCCGGTTGCCCTGTCTTAGGACAGAGGGTAGTGAACTCCGGACAGTTGAACGTGACCAGATACTCGTTCTCCGGGTGTTTGTTGGGGAAGGTCTCCAGCACCTCCGGGTTGTAATTGTCGCTGTATTGTGTGCCTTGGTTACCTAATAAGGTAACGCCTTTCAATTCTTCTTCTGTACGCATAATTAACGCATAACTTTAAGTGTTTTACCGCTCTCCGTGACGAGGATATACATACCGCGTGGCAGATCCATCGTACGGTAATCTTCGTTGGTAGTAGCCACCTTACGTCCGTAGATGTCGTAGATATGGATCCACTCGCCTACTTCTATCTCATCGATACCCTCTGCGGTTTTGAGACGTACGAGGATGTCGTAACTGCGTTTGTTGATATAGTCGCTGACAATATATTGTACACCAAAGGTCCAATGATACAAGTCTATGCTGCCATCCTTTTTGGTAGTCGTAGGATAGGCGTGGGTGAGTGGGCTGGCAAGCGATACAACAGGGGTAGCTGTTTTCAGCATATCACTGTCCTGCGCCATTACCTCTACGATAATCTTGTCTTCGTCCATTTCGGGAAGGAAGGTGTATGAGCCGACCTGGAACTGCTTGATAGCGAGATCCGGTAACTGAATCGTAGCATCGTTACCTAAGATATACTTGATACACTCATCAATGAGACGTTTTCCTTCCGCATGGAGGTAGTTCGTACCTGATTGACCGATCGGCAAGCAGAGATATTTCTGATTGCGATGTATATTAGCCGGTATCTCATGGAGGAAAGTCTCTTCCGGTCCATCACCGTCGTAATTATTGATATCGCGTGTACGTGCGGTGGCCAAACAGAGTGTTCCGGCGTAGTCAACGGATATCGGCATCAGACCCTTACTGCCGGTAGAGTCCAACACTTGGATACGGTCGCCTCGTTTCTTATTGAGGGCTTTGAAGATCGGGTGGTCATCGCGAACGACGGTGATGAAACGACCTTCTTCTTTGGTGAGCGAACCGTTGTTGGGGTCACCCCAATTCAGACGATTCTGGGTGTACGCAAAGGCCTTCATATTCAGTACAGGCAGGTTACCTTCACCGCGTGCCAGCGCCAGGATCTCCGGATTATCGGCATCGACGTCTTCGGAAATCAGTATCCATTTGTATTTGGAGTATTGGTCTGCCGTCCGCAGTCCGTCCAACTTAGCTCTGCGAGAGATGGGGTTGTAGATTGTACCGTTCTTGAGGTAGTTATAGACGCCGTCTTTGGTGTAAGCGGAGTCGTTCTTGTAGAGGAAGAGTACAGGATTCTCACCGTAATTCAACTCTTTGACAGTAAGCTTACCGTTGATAGTCGTATCTGCGCCCTCCACAGTGATGGCAAAGCGGTAGTTACCGATTGTAGTAGGTATACCTCCAATCACGTATTCACCCGGCTGTTGAGTGCCGTAACCATCGACACCTTGCGGTTTGCCGCCCGGCCAGGTTAGATGAACGTCATTGGCATCGAGGGCGTAGTACTTGAAGATGATCTGATCCATCTCTTCGTTCAGATACGCTTCGGCGTTGATGCTGGTCATGGAACGGATATCCGATTTGACTACAAACGTACCGGTTACACGGCTGGTCTCTACATCGTTGAGGGTGGAGATAAGGATGTATTTGTAGGGTCCGACAGGGCAATCGGCTGTACCGGATAAGGTCAGCGTGTCTGCCAAACTTCCGCTTTTCGCATTTAAGGTGATACCGTTCGCTGCCTGCCCGTCCCACTCGAGACGCGTTGCGGCACCTTCTACATACTTGTATTTGCAGGTATAGACCACTTTATTAATCGGCATCGTCTGGAGCACTACCTGTGTCGAGTCGTTACCTCTAAGGTGCTCGATCTTCGGTACTTGCGGCAAGCGCAGAGAGAAACCGTAGAACTCTTCGTTACTGTCTCCAATTCCTATTACTTCAATGACGTGTTCACAGGTTGAAATATTGAATCGACGTATAGTGGCAGAAGTAGATTTGGTCATGGTCTGTTTCACACCATCGATGTGTATTTCAAAATATTTGCCATTTCCGGAGTTGTCTTTCCCGTAGAAAGAGAATTGGTCATAGCCTTGAATGTGAATGGTGTATTTGCCGTTGTTCCTTAATTTATGTACAGCAGTAGAACCGGATTGGAACTCATCCGCACCCGACATAGTAAAGTCCGATTTACTTTCGCTCGTACTCATCTCAAACCAGCCGTCACTGGCTTTGCAAGCGGTTGAAGTAGCGTTGTTGGTTATACCGTCTGTTTTGCGAATCGGGGTAACCGAAACCGACAAGTTACTGTTGGCATCGTATGTAGCATAATATACTTCGTATTCACACCGGTCAAAAACAATTAATTGTCCACCGTATCCACCATCTGCTATCTTTTTCTCATACACTTTCGGCATGTGAATGGACAGGCTGGTCTGCGGAACAGTAGGACATGCCGTTTCGGAGAATTCGATGGTATAGGTCTTGGTCGTTTGTCTGTCTTCTGCCGTTACGGTGACGGTTACAGTACCGCTGGTACTGGCTATTTGTTGAACATCAACGGTCGCATAGGGGTGGTTGGCAACTGCCGTCACGTTCGGTGGATATGAGCCAGCCGGCAATGTTACCGAATACGACGTGGTGGAAGGATTGAACCCGCTAACAGGTGTGTTATTATAGGAGAGTGATTTCAGAGTCGCATCGGTAGATGCCGTTACTTTCTGGAATGTCACCGTATAGGTCTCTTTCGTTGTTCCGTCCTCTGCGGTTACAACAATAGTTGCCGTGCCGGTTACCGAACCGGCGGGCTTGACATTAGCGATTGCGGCTGCATTAGTGGTAGTCGCCGTAACAACAGGGATAGTTGTTTGACTATACGGAATATTAACCGTATAACTCAGCGTGGCGGGATTGAAATTACCGATACTCTGTCCGTCCACTTGAATGTCACTCAAAGTGGCATCGTGCGATACTTCAGCGCGGGTGAAAGTCACGGTATAGGTCTTTGTCGTAGTTCCGTCCTCTGCGGTAACTTGCACGGTTCCTGTCGTCGGATTACCAACTGTCGGCATCGCAGGTTGCGTGATCACCGGATCGCTTGCCTTGGTGTCGTGCTTTGTGGCCGACAGAACAGGGGCAGAAGTAGCGGTAGCCGCTACGGAATAATTGTACGAAAGGGTATTCGGATTAAAACCTGCGATTGTTACACCATCCACTTTCAAATCCGACAGCGTGGCATCCGTCGATTTAGGAGCCGGACCCGCTGTTACATCGACATCTATTATGTAGAAAGTTTGTCCTTCTCCGTATTTGGCATTCTTTGAGTATCCGGTTCCGTCAAATCCCTTTAACTGTCTGTAGATACGTATTTTACGAACGCCTGTTGGAATGTTAACGTCTACATAATTCCCATTACATGCTCCATCGTACCCTACAAATCCGACTAAAGAACAACCAAGAACATTGTCGTACGCAGGGGTGGCATTTGCTCCCCAATAAACGAATCCCATATTCTTTGTTGCTCCACTTGAATTGTAAGTAGCATGCAAACGTAGAGCCGATATGTCGGAGGTCGATGAAATTTCTACGTAGTTCTCATCTACAGAACTGGCGGTGTTCTTTCCTTCCACTACATCTGCTTTTACGGAGGAACTCTCTTTGCAGATTTGTGCACTGCTTTTAAGAGCGAAAGTGGTCGAAACAGTAACAGCACCCTTAGTAGTTCCGTTAGTCGCGGTTATTTCTGCTGCACTAAAGGATTGTACTTGCGCAAAAACGGTGCCTGCAACAAAGCAACCCAATACAACGAATAAACTTTTTAGAATGTTTCTCATATCGTTTTGTTGTTAAATGTCGTTTTTTATAGGTCCGAATTACCGGATATTATTTCACGGTGCAAAATTACTGCTTTTTTTGCACATGAATGTGCACATATTCAAAAAAAATGTGTAAAAATTGACATTTTTCTATCAAAAAATGCGCGCGCGTACCATATTTATTTGCGTATATGAGATTTTTTTTGTACCTTTGCACGGTTTTTTGAAAAAACGACAAACAGTAAGTATAACAAATAATGAATTGAATACTATGCAAAAGAAATTTTTATCTGTTGCGCTTTGCCTTATGGCAGCGCTGACAATGACCGCTCAAGAGGTGGATAAAGCGAAAGTTACCGGTAACGCTGAGGCTGCTGCAAAGGCAGGTGACGATCTGAAGAAATTGGAAACTGGTGAGAAGGCATGGAAGTTTGACGGAACTGTTGGCTTGAATGCAGCCGCTACGGGTCTGGTGAACTGGGCTGCGGGTGGTAAGAACAACGTCAACGGTATCGCGTATGCGAAACTGCACCTCTTATACCACAAGGATGCAATTGCTTGGGAGACGAATTTTGATACCGATTTCGGTATGACTTGGATTGATCAGAAAGAGGACCCGTTCCAGAAATCGAGCGATAATATCAAACTGGCTACCAAATTCGGATGGGAGTTCAAACCGGCATGGTATCTGACCGTGCTCGCAAGCTTCCAGAGCCAATATGCATTAGGTCGCAACTATGTGGACGGTTATAACTCGATTATCTCCAAATGGCTCGCTCCTTCGTACACCGATATCTCGGTCGGTATCGACTGGAAGAAGAGTTATAACGGTGCGGACTTCTCTATTTACCTCTCTCCGGTAGCAGGTCGTATCACGACCGCATACATCGGCGATGCATGGAATAAGAAGTACAACGATGAATATCAGGCTGCTTATAAGGCAGGTGAGATCGCTGCAGAGGACTACAACCCGGCTTTTGACTTGCGTCAGGAATTGCAGAGCACGATCGGCACGTACAAGTACGATGAGAAGGGTGATAAAATTTGGCGTAATGCCCGTGCTGAGTTCGGTTTGAGTTTTAAAGGCGCTATCGCTTATACTTACAAGGATTTCAAACTCGGTACGACACTGGCTCTCTTCTCTCCGTATCAGGGTAAGGGTTTTGCGCTCAAAGAGGCTTACGATCTGGCTAACGGTGCCGGTGCTTGGGATGCACTGCCGGCGAACGAGCGTTATTTCGAGTATTCGAATATGAACCGTTACTTCGGTATGTTCGATGTAGATTGGGATGTGAACCTGAGTTATCAGTTCTTGAAATGCTTGCAGGTAACGCTGCAGACCAGTCTCAAGTACTACCCGGGTACGCTTATTGCAGACAAGGCAGGATTGGAAGCTGAGCGTTGCCAGTTTAAAGGTATCATCGGTCTGGGTGTAGGCTATTCGTTCTAATGCAGATTCTCGACGATTTCTCACGCAATGTGCGTCTGCTGCTGGAGCGCTATGAGGCGTTGCAGCGGGAGAATGCCGCGTTGCGCGAGGATATCGAACGTCAGCGGCAGGAACTGATTCGTACGCATAGCGAATTGGTGGACCTGCAGCAGAAAAACCGTCGTTTGTCGGTGGCGAATGCCATGAGTTCGGCGGAGAACAGCGAAGAGGCGACTAAACGTTTGAATGCCCTCATCGCGCAAGTAGATCGTGCTATTGCGGCCCTGAAAAAATGATTTCCGACAAGCAACATATCAATCTCCATCTCGATGCCCACACGGTGGGTCTCGATGTGCCGCGCGAACAAGAAGCGAACTATCGTTTTGCAGCGGAGTTGTTGAACAAGCGTTACCAGTACTATCTGAAACTATTGCCTAAAGCTTCGGCAGAGCAGTTATGGATGTATACGGCCTTGGAGATGGCTGTGACGCTGCAGTCGGATGCCCGCGAGAAGAGTCTCGCGCCGGTAGAGAAAGAGCTTAAAGAGCTAAATAAATTAATAATAGAAAAAATTAATCAATGATCGTAGCAATTATTTGTGCAGTAGTCGGACTCCTCGTGGGAGCCGGAGGCTACTACCTCATCGCTCGTCTGGTCGGAGCTGACCTGGTTAGGAAAGCTACCGAAGAGGCGGAAGTGGTGAAGAAGAACAAGATTGTTGAGGCTAAAGAGAAATTCATCGCCCTGAAGTTGGAGCACGACAATAGTGTGCGTGAGCAAGACAAACGCTTGCAACAGCAAGAGCAACGCTTGCAACAACGCGAGCAACAGCTCAATCAGCGTCAGGGAGATGTACAGCGCAGTCTTAACGAAGTAAATCAAAAAGTGCAGGCTGTAGAGCAGCGTCAACAGGCGCTGGACTATCGTCAGCAAGAGATCGACAAGATGCATCAACAGGCTGAGAAACAACTCGAGCAGTTGAGCGGTATGTCGGCGGAAGAGGCCAAGAAACAACTCGTTGAAGCTCTCAAAGACGAGGCGAAGACGGCAGCTATGTCGTATATCAACGAGATCATGGACAATGCCCGTCTGGAGGCCAATAAGGAGGCGAAGAAAATCATTATCCAGACCATCCAGCGTGTAGCTTCGGAGACGGCGGCGGAATCGACTGTTTCGGTCTTCCATATCGAGAATGACGAAGTCAAAGGTCGTATCATCGGTCGTGAAGGACGTAATATCCGTGCGCTCGAAGCTGCTACCGGTGTGGAGATCGTAGTGGACGATACGCCGGAAGCGATTACCCTTTCTGCGTACGACCCCGTACGTCGTGAGATCGCTCGTCTGGCGCTCCACCAATTGGTACAAGACGGACGTATCCACCCCGCGCGTATCGAGGAAGTGGTTGCGAAAGTGACCAAACAAGTGGAAGACGAGATCGTGGAGGTTGGTAAACGTACTACGATTGACCTCGGTATCCATGGTTTGCATCCCGAGTTGATTCGTCTGGTAGGTAAGATGAAATACCGTTCGTCGTACGGACAGAACCTGTTGCAACACAGCCGTGAGACGGCTAACCTCTGTGCGGCTATGGCCGGTGAACTCGGACTCAATGTGAAGGCGGCCAAGCGTGCAGGTCTTCTGCACGATATCGGAAAGGTAGCCGACGACGATGTCGAACTGCCGCACGCAGAGCTCGGTATGAAACTGTGCGAGAAATACGGAGAGAAACCGGATATCTGTAATGCCGTCGGCGCTCACCATGACGAATGCGAGATGAAGACCCTCATCGCACCGATCGTACAGGCTTGTGATGCTATCTCCGGTGCCCGTCCGGGTGCTCGTCGAGAGATCGTGGAGAGTTACGTGAAGCGTCTGAATGACCTGGAGAATCTTGCCATGTCGTTCCCTGGTGTTGTGAAGACGTACGCCCTCCAGGCAGGTCGTGAGTTACGTGTGATCGTGGGTGCTGACAAGATCTCCGATAAGGATACCGAATTGCTCTCGTTTGATCTGGCGAAACGTATCCAGGACGAGATGACCTATCCGGGACAAGTCAAAGTGACCGTCATCCGTGAGGTGAGAGCGGTGAATGTAGCGAAATAATTATAGATAAAAATCGCGACAGAGTGTTTGATAAGGGAGGCTTCGGCCTCCTTTTTCGTCTTCTAAGACCAAGGTGTCTTCGGTACACCGGTATCCCGGCATCCCGGTATCCCGAGAAAAAGACATCAATACGCGCCTTGCCGGCTTTGACTCCTTACTATATACGCGCGTAACGCGCGTGAGATATAATCCTTCGGCACCTGCGAGTTGACGTGTCTCGTTCTCTGCTTCTGCCGGCAAGATAAGCGCTAATTGACCGTCTTCTGTCAGTAATCGTGCGCTGTGTTTGATTAACTCTTCGTACGAAAGCGTATCGGTGTGTCGTGCTGTCTGACGACCTTTGTCAGGGTTCTTGAGGCTGTTCTGGAAATAGGGTGGGTTAGAGACAATGAGGTCGTATTTTCCCTGCCATTCTTGCAGACTTGAAACAAATGCTTTTACCCCGTTCTCGCGGGCTTGTTCGACGGCATTAGGATCGATATCGATTCCTTCTACTTCGGCCTCCGGACAGCGTTGCATCAGCATCCTTGCTATAAGACCGCTTCCCGTACCGACATCTAAAATGCTGAATGCTGAATGCTGAATGCTGAATGCTATGGGCGTCCAGGCTCCCAGCAGGACACCATCGGTACCTACCTTCATGGCGCATTGACTATCTTCAATGAAGAACTGTTTAAATCGGAAGCTCATAGTGCTCGTGTTCGCAGCAACCGTGCTCGTGTTCGTGATGTTCGATGATACAGTGAATAGTCAGATACACGCCGAGTACCAGGAATAGTACCGCACAGATATGCCTGAACCATTTCTCAAAAGTCTGCATCTTGCTGGTCAACTTACCGATGCTGACAGCACTGTAACTAACCAGCCACGCAATCAACATAATAGGCAGTCCTGTTCCCAAACCAAATACAACCGGCATCAACCAGTTCCAACTGCTCGGGAGCGTCAGGGTGATATCGATCATCGTCAGGAAATATACCAATCTATGTGGGCAGAAGGCAATTGCAAAGAAAATACCCAAGATGAAGGACCATATCCAGCTCTCTTTGCTGTCCGTCTCTTTGAGCCATTTGCTGATGCCGTGGTCGTGCTCGTGGTGATGGTGACCGCTAAAAAGCAACACGATACCGCAAATGATCATAAAACCTGCCAGAATCGGTTCTCCGTAATGACCCAACACATGTTGGATCCCCTCGGTCTGAGCACCCATCAAGAACGGGATACTCAGCAGTACGTACGTGGCTAACTTACCGGATACGAACATCAAACCGTTCGTTAACACCAAACGGCGGTTGTTGATTTCCTTATCAATATACCCGATTGCCGTGATACTGGTCATCAGCGTACACGGGTCCAAAATGGTCAATAGTCCCAGCAAAAATGCGGTCAAAATTTGTATCATATTCTGTCAAATATCCAAAATCGGGCGCAAAGGTACAAAATTATTTGCATATATGCAAAAAAAGCAGTAATTTTGTAGCCGGAAATGAATAATATACTTCGAAATAGGCCAATTACGACGCGAATCATGGGAGTGGTCTTCGCGTGCGTGACCGTGATCTTCCTCTTTACGCTCTTTATCTCCATCCGTTATGTCAAAACGAGTGTGGCGCAACAACAACGGCATGAACTGATCACGCGTTCGGAGTATATCCAGTCCTATCTGCGCTCTTTGTATTACTGGGATGTGATCCTTACGGCCGATCAGGCTGAGGGCTTGACCATCGATTTGCGTGACCTCAGTATCGATATGCAGCAGGACTTGCACGTCTATTCGTTGACGGGTGATCTGCTGGCGTCCTCCTCGCCGGAATTGTTTGACGGCGGTTTGTTGTCACGAAGTATGAGTATGGACAAGCCTTTCTTCAGTGACGACCATATAGCATTGTGTTACGAGCAGATCAATAACCTGCCGTACCTGATTGCCTATCTGCCTTTCCACAACGGTGCTTTTGTGACGATCGGTTACATCGCGGTGCCGTATTACTTGAGTGAACAGACCCGAAAGGACGAAGTTCGGGCATTGTTGATTCGCCTCATCCCGACTTATCTGATAGCGCTGCTTCTATCCCTCTTCTTCTCGTATTTTGCTACGCGTTCGATCACGGCACCTATATCGATGTTGAGTGATAAAATGCGGCAGTTCGAGATCGGTGGTAAAAACAACCATATCGACTATCCTTACCACGATGAACTCGGAGCACTCGTAGAACGATACAATATCTTGGTGGATCAGGTCGAAGAGAGTGCCGAGAAACTGGCAAATGCAGAGCGCGAAGGGGCGTGGCGAACTATGGCGCGCCAGATTGCCCATGAGATCAATAACCCGCTCACGCCCATGAAACTCTCCGTACAGAAACTGCAACTCAAGCACGGTACGGAGCAGTTTGATGCTTATTTTGACAAGACCGCCAAGATGCTCATCGAAGAGATAGATAATCTCGCCCATATCGCGCAGTCTTTTTCTACTTTTGCCAAACAACCGGATGTGGTGACGACCGAAGTGGACATCGCCCGGAAACTCTCGCATGTCATAACGCTACAGCGCGAGAATGACGAACAAATACCGATTCGCTATGTCGGTGCCGATGAGGGTGTTATCGTACGGGCAGACAAAGAGCAGATCAGTCAGGTCTTCGTGAACATTCTCCGCAATGCCTTGCAGGCTTCGCCTACCGATATCATCGTCATGCTCAATACCAACTACTCCGAGCGTGAGGTGCAGATTTCTATTTCTGACGACGGTACAGGCATTCCCGAAGACATCCAGGCGCGTATCTTCCGACCGAACTTCACTACCAAGTCCAATGGCAACGGTCTCGGTCTCGCTATCTCCAAGCATATCGTCGAAGGATCAGGAGGACGAATAGAGTTTGAGACCTCGCCCAAAGGAACGACGTTCTATATCTATTTGCGGAAAAAATGAGAAAGATTTTTGTAGGATTATTTTTGCTGTGCACCGTTTCGGTCTACGCAGAAACGATTAACGGTAGTGTCATCAACACACAGGGCGAATCGATGCCGTTTGTGACTGTCTCCGTTCTCTCACAGGACTCGATTTTGCTCACCGGTGCTATCACTGATGACAACGGTAAGTACGCGGTGGAAGTCAATGTGCCGAACTATATCATCCAAGCTTCGTACGTAGGTTATTATACCGCGTTTGGCGGACCGGATTTTGTGCTCCGTGAAGAGACCGAACAACTCAAAGAGTTGGAGGTCAAAGCTAAGAAACCGCTTATCGAGCGGCAGATGGACAAGCTGGTAGTCAACGTCAGTGCTTCGCCTTTAGCGGCTGGTTCCAACGGTAACGACATCTTGCGTCGTGCCCCGGGTGTGCGTATCGACAAGGACGGCAACATCACCGTCAACGGTAAGTCCGTCGAGATCTACGTCGATGGCAAACCTTCGTACCTGAGCGGTCAACAACTCAAAGCCATGCTCGACGGCACGGATGGTAACACGATAGAGAAAATCGAGATCATCTCCAATCCTTCCGCCAAATACGACGCTTCCGGGCAAGGAGGTATCATCAATATCAAGACCAAACGGAATATGATGAAGGGTATCAACGGTATGCTCTCTGCCGCGTACGGAGGTATGTATTTCGGCGATGTGAAGCGTTGGCTCAATACAGAAATGGTTTCCCTCAACCTCAACTACCGCGGCGAGAAAACCTATACCTTTGGTCAACTCACGCAGGTCTATGCCGAGAACGATATCGATTTTGAGAGTTACCGTGAGACACCGCTGCTCAAGAACTATTCGTATTCGCATTACGATATGAATTTTCAGTATTACATGCTCAAGGTTGGCAACGATTGGTACATCGACTCGGTCAATACGCTGGGTTTTATTCTCCAAGTGCCGTATATGAATGTCCGTCAGAGTATTCTTCCCGATGACAATAATGCCTACACGATCGATAAGATGCTCGCCGATACGACGACCAGTATCACCAATTCGTCGAATCGCCTTCAGGCACCGCAACACACGGCTAACCTCAACTATACGCATACCTTCAACGAGGCCTTGGAACGCGAGTTGACGGTCAATGTGGACTATAACCGCTATAACAACGGTGCATCCAATTACCAGCAGACTGCCTACAGCAAACCGCTTGCGGGCAATACTTACAAGTCGCTCGCGTTGGATATTAAAAGCCGCCAGATTGTTGATATCTACAGTGCCAAGTTGGATTTTCAGACCAAGTTCTGGGAAACGGGTATGATCGAGTGTGGTGTCAAGTACGGTCTGTCAACTACGAACAACGGAATGACCACCGACTCGGTGATCGATGGTGTACGTACGGGTGCCAAGCCTTCGGACTTCATCTATGATGAGCACGTGGCTGCGGCGTATATCTCTGTCGGCAAACAGTTTGGCGAACACTGGTCGGTCAAATTGGGTCTGCGTGGCGAATACACCTACAGTCACGGCAACTGGAAATCGGCAGACTCCATTACCAATAAGTCCTATTTCGATCCCTTCCCGACGGCATATGTGGGTTATACGAGTAAGCCGCTTGGTAAACTGCAGCAACCGATTGCAGTTAGCGCCAGTTATACGCGGCGTATCAAGCGACCGAACTACTGGATGTTGAATCCGTTTAAGAATTATGTTGATGCCTTCAGTTACCAAGAGGGTAATACAGAACTCAAACCGGAGTTCAATAACGATGTCGAGCTGCATTTCTCATGGACGCAGTACCTGAATGTGACGTTCAATTTTGCCCACACGCAAGATATGTTCTCATCGAAGGTGACGATCATGCCCGATGGTATGGGACGGTCACAATGGATTAATTTCGGTACTTGTACTACGCACGGAGCGAATGTCTCGTTGACCGAACTGCCCCTTGTGCCGAAGTTCGACGACGATCATAAGGTCAACGGCGCATGGCTTGCCCTCACCGTCAATGCCGGCTGGTTGCATTTTATCAACAAATCGTACGAGAAACTGGCGGACGGAAAGCCCGTTTTTGAGAATAGAAGCCATTACGGTTATGCCGGAGGTACACTCTCTGCCTACCTGCCCAAGGACTGGACGATGACATTAGACGGCAACTGGTCCTCACCGATGGCTACCGGATATAGTCGGTCCGGAAGTACGTATTTCCTCAGTTTCGGTGTTCGAAAAATGTATATGGCCAAGGGTCTGATCTTCAACCTCAACGTCCAAGATCTCGCGCGTTCGCTGTCCTTCAGCGATGAGGATTTGGGACAGGGAGCCGGCTATCACAGTTGGAACAAAAACACCGTTCGGCAGCAACGTGTAATGCTCTCTGTTACTTGGATGTTCGGTCAGTACCAGCAGCATAAATACCGTAAAGTAGGCGATTTGGACGAGCTGAATCGTCTCGGCGGAGGTGGTGGAGTAGGTACCGGAAAATAATAAAATAATGATTTTTTTTACAAAAAGTGGCATACACTATTGTGTATGTCATTTTTTTTTTGTAATTTTGCAGCGCAAAATTGATACAGTATTACCTGAAAAACATAAAATAGTATGAAAGTACAAACTATCATGTCGCAATTAGCGGCAAAGCACCCGGGGGAAGCAGAGTACCTACAGGCGGTTCAAGAGGTATTGGAGTCGATCGAAGAGGTGTATAACCAACATCCGGAGTTCGAGGCGGCGAAGATCGTGGAGCGGATGGTCGAACCGGACCGTATCTTCACGTTCCGTGTGACGTGGATTGATGATCAAGGCGAAGTACAAACGAACCTCGGTTACCGTGTGCAGTTCAATTCGGCGATTGGTCCGTACAAAGGTGGTTTGCGTTTCCACCGTGCCGTAACGCCCTCGATGTTGAAGTTCTTGGGCTTTGAGCAGACCTTCAAGAATGCCCTCACGACCCTGCCGATGGGCGGTGCCAAAGGTGGTTCGGACTTTGATCCGGTTGGTAAATCCGACGCAGAGATCATGCGTTTCTGCCAGGCTTTCATGCTTGAGCTTTGGCGTTGCATCGGTCCCGATCAGGATATTCCGGCGGGTGACGTAGGTGTAGGCGGTCGTGAGATTGGTTTCCTTAACGGTATGTATCAGAAGCTCGCGCGTGAGTACCACACCGGTGTACTGACCGGTAAAGGAATGACTTGGGGCGGTTCGATTCTCCGTCCTGAAGCTACCGGTTTCGGTGCCCTCTATTTTACGCAACACCTCCTCCACGAGGCAGGCAAGGATATCAAAGGTAAGACCGTTGCTATCTCCGGTTTCGGAAACGTAGCATGGGGCGCAGCTACAAAGGCTGTTGAACTCGGTGCAAAAGTGGTAGCTATCTCCGGTCCTGATGGTGTAGTGGCCATCCCTAAAGGTATTACCAAGGCGATGATTGACTACATGCTCGTTATGCGTGCATCGAACCGTAATAAAGTGCAAGATATGGCGGATAAGTTCCCGAAACTCTGTCAGTTTACGGCGGACAAGAAAGCGTGGTCTATCCCGTGCGATATCGCTCTTCCATGTGCGTTCCAAAACGAGTTGAGTGAGGACGATGCAAAGGAACTGAAAGCGAACGGTTGCTGGTGTTGCTGTGAGGTAAGTAACATGGGATGCCAACCGGGTGCAATCCATTTCTTCCAAGCCAACAATATCCTCTTTGCTCCGGGCAAAGCCGTCAATGCAGGTGGAGTAGCAACCTCCGGTCTCGAGATGACTCAGAATGCAGAACACCTCAGTTGGAAAGCCGAAGAGGTCGATGACCGTCTCCACCATATTATGGAGTCCATCCATGAGCAGTGCGTTAAGTTCGGTCGTCAGGCAGACGGACATATCGACTACGTCAAAGGCGCCAACATCGCCGGATTTATGAAGGTTGCGACAGCTATGCTTGAACAGGGGATCATTTGATCCAGCTGTTCAAGGTGATTTATCATGGAGCAGGGGATCATCTAAGAATACCGACGGTCAGCCGACGGTCAACCGACAGTCAAGGCTAACGTCGTACTAAGGTCGCTATAACAAAAAAGCAATTATGTACAACGATTTTCAGAAACATCTGCAGCAGACTTTGCAAGAGATCAAAGATGCTGGTTTATATAAGAACGAGCGCGTGATTATCACGCCGCAATCCTCCGGTATCGCTGTCGAAGGCGGTCAGGAAGTGATTAATTTCTGCGCGAACAACTACCTCGGTTTGGCGGATAACAAAGAGCTTATCGAGGCAGCAAAATCCCGCATGGATGCCCGTGGATACGGAATGGCATCAGTGCGTTTCATCTGCGGTACGCAGGATACCCACAAGGAGCTGGAGCGCGTCATCTCCGATTTCTTCGGCACCGAGGATACCATCCTCTATGCGGCCTGTTTTGATGCGAATGGTGGTTTGTTCGAACCCCTTCTGACCGAAGAGGATGCGATCATCTCTGATGCTCTCAACCATGCGTCAATCATCGATGGCGTACGTCTTTGCAAAGCGGTGCGTTACCGTTATGCGAACGGCGATATGGCGGATCTCGAAGAAAAACTAAAAGAGGCACAGGCACAACGTTTCCGTATCATCGCAACGGACGGTGTCTTCTCGATGGACGGTAACGTCTGTCCGCTGGATAAGATTTACGAACTGGCGCAGAAATACAATGCCCTCGTCATGGTGGATGAGTCGCATTCGGCCGGTGTCGTAGGTAAAACCGGACACGGTGTGACCGAATTGTATAACATGCGCGGTAAGATAGAAATTATCACCGGTACGCTCGGCAAAGCCTTCGGTGGCTCGGTAGGTGGTTTCACAACGGGTAAGAAAGAAATCATCGATCTCCTTCGTCAGCGTAGCCGTCCGTATCTCTTCTCGAACTCGATTCCACCGATGATTGCGGCCGCTGGTATCAAGACCTTTGATATCCTCACACGCTCCAACGAACTGCAAGATCGTCTGCACGAGAATACGGCTTACTTTGTAGAACGCATGAAAGCGGCTGGTTTTGATATCAAGCCGACGCAGTCTGCCATCTGTGCCGTTATGCTCTATGACGCCAAACTCAGTCAGGTCTTTGCGGCCGAACTGCAGAAGGAAGGTATCTACGTCACCGGCTTCTATTACCCGGTCGTACCGAAAGGTCAGGCGCGTATCCGCGTACAGGTTTCAGCCGCCCATACACGCGAACAATTGGATAAGTGTATTGCCGCCTTTACGAAGATTGGCACGAAACTTGCTGTGTTAAAAAATAAATAATAAAAACCCCAACGGCAAGGGGCCCCCGACGGGCGCTAACGGAGAGCGTCCGGTGGGGAGAGCGGAGGCATCGGTTGCCCGTTTATTTAGCGGAGCGGTATAAACCAATGCACACCGATTGCCGAACGCATATGAAAGCTCTTGTAAAGAAATATGCCGAACCGGGTATCTGGATGGAAGATGTCCCGACGCCGGAGATGGGAGTCAATGACGTGATCATTAAGGTCACGAAAGCGGCTATCTGCGGTACCGACCTGCACATGTATAAATGGGATGAATGGTCGCAGGCGCACTGCAAACCGCCTTACACCATGGGGCATGAGTTTGTGGGAATTGTAGCGGACTGCGGTCCCGGTGTGCGGAACTTCAAGATCGGCGACCGTGTAACTGCCGAAGGACATATCACCTGCGGACACTGCCGTAACTGCCGCCGTGGCATGGGCCATGTGTGCGAGAACACAATCTCGCTTGGTATCATGGGACGTGACGGTTGTTTTGCAGAGTTCGTATCCGTGCCCGAATCAAATGTGGTGAAAGTGCATCCGCAGATTCCCGATGACTTTGCGGCGATCATGGATCCCTTTGGTAACGCTACCCATACGGCACTCGCCTTTCCGTTACTCGGCGAAGATGTGCTCATTACGGGCGCAGGCCTCATCGGCACGATGGCGGCAGGTATATGCCGGTACGCGGGTGCAAAGAATATCGTTGTGACGGATATTAATCCGCTTCGTCTGGAGATTGCCAAGAAAATGGGAGCAACCCTTACCGTAGATGGCTCTAAAGGGGAGACGATACAAGATGCTATGTTCCAATTGGGCATTCGTGGTTTCGATGTCGGACTCGAGATGTCAGGTGCACCGGCTGCATTCAATGATATGATTGCGCACATGTACAAAGGTGCCAACATCGCCCAACTTGGTATCCTGCCGTCCAACACCCAGGTTAACTGGTCGGATGTCATCTTCAACGCCCTCACAATAAAGGGTATCACCGGACGTCGTATGTGGGAGACCTGGTACCAGATGGAGCAGATGTTGCTTGGCGGATTGGACCTCTCGCCGGTTATTACCCACCGCTATAACTTCCGCGATTTCCAACAGGGATTCGATGTGATGGTTAGCGGTCAATGCGGAAAAGTATTGTTAGAATGGTAACCTCGTGATCTCGTGATCTCGTGATCTCGAAAACTAAAATAACCAAAATAATTATTAACAATGAAAAAATTTCTACTTAGCGCTCTGCTGCTGATAGGCAGCATCGCCATGAGCTCAGCCCTTACCCGTGAGGGACTGACTGAGTACAAGTTAGACAATGGCCTCACCGTCATGCTGTGGGAGGATCACGATGCACCGGATGTAACCGGTTACGTGGTGGTTCGCGCAGGTGCCGTAGATGAACCGGCCGAGTACACTGGTCTTGCTCACTACCTGGAGCACATGCTCTTCAAAGGTACACAAAAAATCGGTGCCCTCGATTGGGAGGCAGAGAAACCGATTTACGATTCGATTATTGCCCTCTACGACCAGTACAGCGAGGCAACCGATCCGAAGGTACGTGAGGAACTTGCAACTCAAATCAACGAGTGCTCCATGCGTCAGGCGAAAATCTCTTCGCTCGAAGACTTCTTCGTGCTCCTCGACCTCATCGGTGCAGAAGGTGTCAACGCCTATACGTCCTATGACCTCACGGCTTACCACAACTCCTTCCCTGCTGCTGAGATGTACCGTTGGTTAACGATCTTCTCCGATCGTCTCATCAACCCTGTCTTCCGTACTTTCCAGGCAGAGTTGGAGAACGTATTCGAGGAGTATAACATGTATGCCAATGATCCTTCGTCGCAAGCGCAGAAGCAATTGATGGCAGATATGTTCAAAGGTTGCCCGTACGAGCGTGACGTGATCGGTAAACCCGAGCACCTCAAGAACCCGCGTCTGTCCAAACTGATCGAGTTCTACAACACCTGGTATGTGCCTAACAATATGGCGCTTATCATCGTCGGTGACTTCGATACCGAGACCACCAAACCGATGATTGCGGAAACTTTCGGTCGTCTGCAACCTCATGAGTTGCCCGAACGTCCTTCTTATCCGGAGGTTTCCTTCGAAGGCAACCCGACCAAGCACTATAACCTCGGTTACAACCCTGAGTTGTTCCTGGTTTATAATGGTGTGAAGGAGGGTGATCCGGACGCAGATGTATTGGAGTTCGTGTGCGCACTCCTGTCCAACGGACGTGTAGGTCTGCTCGACAAAGTGGAGACCAAAGGTGACGTAACCAGCGCGGGTGTTTATCCGTATTCAATGCGTAACACCGGTCGTATCATCGTGGAGGCTATCCCGTACTACGATGCTAACCAGCAGATGTTCGAGTCCGACGCGCAGACCAAATCCATTATCATGCGCGAGGTGGACAAGATCAAGAAAGGTGAGATATCCGACGAACTCATTGCGTCTGTCAAGAGCCTCTATGACCAATCGGAGAAATGGCAGGAAGAGTCTCCGTCGTACAAGATGAGTGCGCTCGTAGATGCCTTTACCTACGGTAAACCGATCGACGACATCTTCACGGCAAACGAGAAGATTCAGAACCTCACCAAAGAGGAGATCGTGCGCGTGGCAAAGAAATATTTCGATGCTCCGTATATGACCGTTTCCTTCGATGAGGCAACCAAAACCTGGAAAGCGAACCCGATTCCGAAACCCAACATTAAGCCCGTTGAGCCTTCGCACGAGGAGACCGAATACGCAAAAGCCTTCAAACAACTGCCTTTCGGTCAAATCAAGCGTACTTTCAACGATTTCAACGATGTACAGGTTTCTACTATTGCAGAGAACGTAACGCTGCACTATACGCCGAACACAAAGAACGACATCTTCTCGCTGACCCTCCGTTATGGTGTGGGTGAACACGAGATGCCGCTTCTCCCGTACGCTACTGCCCTTATGGACAATGCCGGTATTATGGGAGCAACCAATATTGAGGGTAAGGACTTCGACCAGCAGATTAACGACTTGCACGCGTACGTAGGATATAGTTGTGATGACTCGTACTTCTATATCACCATCAATGGTGAAGAGGCTAACTACGAGAAAGTCATGAACCTCGTGACCCGCCAACTCCTCATGCCGTACCTCGAGCAGAAACAGCTGGATAACATCAAGGGTAGTGAATTCTTCTCCCGTCTGAGTCGTCAGAAACGTACGGCTGTCCAGAAGTCCGCACTCCTTGCTTATGCGCTCTACGGCAAGAAATCGCCGTACCTAGATGAAGTACCGTTTGCCGATATCTGGCAACTTGGTCTGCCGCGCGTTCAGTCGCTCATCGCACAAGCTCGTGAGTACGCACTCGACGTCTTCTACTGCGGTACACTGCCGCAAGACAAGCTCATCGCTAACTTGCCGTTGACCGAAGGTATGAAGCCGTCTAACTCGCCGTTCATCCAGGATCGTCAGTCCTACGACAAACCGACTGTGCTCTTCTTGCCCAACAGCAATGTACAGCAGGCAGATATCTATTTCTACATCAACGGTCGTCCGTACGACATCGCTTCGGATGTACAGTCAGACGCCTTCAACCAGTATATGTCCGGTGGTTTCACAGGTCTGATCATGTACGAGATCCGTGAGAAACGTTCGATGGCTTATACCGCTTATGGTGTGGACAGAACCGCTCAACTCCCGGGTAAAGACTGCTTCTTCTACGGATATATCGGAACGCAGAGTGACAAGGTGGTTGACGCGATCAGCACCTATATGGATATTCTGACCGACATGCCGAAAGACTCGACCAACCTCGTGGCGCTCAAGGCTGCCCTCAAGCAAGCTGGTCAGACGGCTAAACCCTCTATGCGTGGTAAAGCGCAGACCTTTGAGTACTGGAAACTCCTTGGCTACAAGGATGATCCCGCGAAGATCAATGCGGACGCTATCGACAACCTGACTTTTGCCGACATTGAGAAGTTCTATGAGGATAACATCAAGGGTAAACCGGTTACTGTCATCCTCATGGGTGATCCGAAGAAGATCGACCTCAAGGCTATCCAGACCAAATTGGGCTGTAAGGTAACGAAAGTGTCCACAACGAAACTGTTCAACGACACGCAAGAGTTGATGGATGCCGTTATGCCTGCGGGCGCTTATTAATATGCATCGTTCCGGATTTGTAAATATCGTGGGTAACCCCAACGTGGGGAAATCAACCCTGATGAACGCTTTGGTGGGGGAGCGCCTTTCGATTATCACATCGAAGGCGCAAACCACCCGCCATCGTATTCTCGGTATCGTCAACGGCGAGGACTTCCAGATGGTCTATTCGGATACTCCGGGAGTCCTCCGCCCGAACTACCGGCTTCAGGAGAAAATGTTGGAGTTCTCCCGCTCGGCGCTCGTAGATGCCGACGTCCTTCTGTACGTCACCGACGTCACCGACTCGGCCGACCGCAATGCAGACTTCCTGACCAAAGTCAAACACATGGCCTCCGCGGGCACGCGCGTGTTCCTTATTATTAATAAGATAGACCTCACGACCCAGGAGACCCTCGAGTCCCTCGTTGCCTTCTGGCATAACCAATTGCCCGAAGCCGAGATCTTCCCCATCTCCGCCCAAGAGCGTTTCGGCGTGGCACAACTCTTTGACGCCATTAAAGACGCCCTGCCCGAAGGACCGGCGTTCTTCCCAAAAGATCAGCTCACCGACAAGTCCGAGCGTTTCTTTGTCAACGAGATCATCCGCGAGAAGATCCTCACTAACTACGACAAAGAGATCCCGTACTCCGTTGAGGTCGAAGTCGAGTCCTTCCAGGAAGAAGACGATATCATCCGTATCTCTGCCGTCATCTACTGCGAACGCGACTCGCAAAAGGGTATTATCATCGGCAAAGCCGGCTCTGCCCTCAAACGGGTAGGGAGCCAGGCTCGCAAAGAGATCGAGGACTTCTTCCAGAAACAAGTCTTCCTCCAACTCTTCGTCAAAGTCGACCGCGACTGGCGCTCCTCCACTTCCCGCCTTAAGCATTACGGCTACGATCTGTCATGACACGCCGCATGGAATAACCGGGTGTCGAGCCTCTCGACCTGCCAATTTGGCAGGTTTTTTTATATGGCATAGTATTTGTCCTATCTAGGGTGACTTAGGTTGACCTAGTTCTACCTAGGACTACCTATTAAAACTAGAATATTAATTAAAGAAAGGAACTATACTATGTCTAAAATTATTGGAATTGACCTCGGTACCACAAACTCGTGTGTAGCCGTAATGGAGGGTAACGAACCGATCGTTATCGCAAACGCTGAAGGTAAACGTACTACGCCTTCTGTAGTCGGATTTATTGAGGGCGGTGAGCGTAAAGTAGGTGACCCTGCTAAACGTCAAGCAATCACAAACCCGACCAAAACTATCTATTCGATCAAGCGTTTCATGGGTGAGACCTACGATCGCTTGCAATCTGAGATCGCCCGCGTTCCTTATAAAGTAACCAAAGGCGACAACAACACCCCGCGTGTGGACATCGACGGACGTCTCTATACCCCGCAGGAGATCAGCGCGATCATCCTTCAGAAGATGAAAAAGACCGCTGAGGACTATCTGGGCCAAGAGGTTACCGAAGCTGTCATCACCGTACCGGCATACTTCAACGACAGCCAACGTCAGGCTACTAAGGAAGCCGGCGAGATCGCAGGTCTCAACGTACGTCGTATCGTCAACGAACCTACCGCTGCTGCCCTGGCTTATGGCCTCGACAAGTCCAACAAGGACATGAAGATTGTGGTCTTCGACTGCGGTGGTGGTACACACGATGTATCCGTGCTCGAGCTCGGTGACGGAGTCTTTGAAGTAAAAGCAACAGATGGTGATACCCACCTTGGTGGTGACGATTTCGACCATCGTATCATCGACTGGCTCGTTCAGGAGTTCAAGAACGAGAACGGCGGCGCCGACCTGAGCAAAGACCCGATGGCTATGCAGCGTCTGAAAGAGGCTGCCGAGAAAGCTAAGATCGAGCTCTCCTCTGCTACCACTACGGAAATCAACCTGCCGTATATCATGCCGGTAAACGGCGTTCCGGCTCACCTCGTTAAGACCCTGACTCGTGCTAAATTCGAGCAGCTCATCGACGATCTGATCCAACGTACTATTGCTCCGTGTCGTACCGCTCTTGAGCACGCCGGATTGAAGACTTCCGATATCGACGAGATCATCCTCGTAGGTGGTTCGACCCGTATCCCGGCTATCCAGGATGCAGTTCAGAAATTCTTCGGCAAAGCTCCGTCGAAGGGCGTTAACCCGGACGAGGTAGTAGCTGTAGGTGCTGCCATCCAGGGTGGTGTACTCACCGGCGATGTGAAAGATGTCCTCCTGCTCGATGTAACCCCGCTGAGCCTTGGTATCGAGACCATGGGTGGCGTGATGACCAAGATGATCGAGGCCAACACCACTATCCCGACGAAGAAAACCGAGACCTTCACCACGGCTGTCGATAACCAACCTTCGGTTGAGATCGTCATCTATCAGGGCGAGCGTCCTATGGCAGCTCAGAATAAACTGCTCGGCCGCTTCCACTTGGACGGCATCATGCCGGCCCGTCGTGGCGAACCGCAGATCGAGGTAACCTTCGATATCGATGCCAACGGTATCCTGAACGTAACCGCCAAGGATAAAGCTACCGGCAAAGATGCGAAGATCCGTATCGAGGCTTCGAGTGGTCTGTCGGACGACGAGATCAAGCGTATGAAAGCCGAGGCAGAGGCCAACGCTGAGGCCGATAAGAAGGCCAAAGAGCAAGCTGACAAACTCAACAAGGCCGACGCTACGATCTTCCAGACCGAGAAACAACTCGCTGAACTGGGCGATAAGATCCCTGCTGACAAGAAAGCCCCGATCGAGGAAGCGCTCAAGAAACTCAAAGAGGCGTACGAGAAACGCGACGCTGACGAATGCGAGAAGTACAACAATGAGTTGATGTCCGCTTTCCAGGCCGCTTCCGCCGAGATGTACGCTGCCCAACAGCAAGCCGGCCAACAGGCCGGAGGCCCGCAACAAGGCCCGACAAACGGTCCTACCGACAACGGCTCCAACGGCCCTACCGCTGAGGACGTCGACTTCGAAGAAGTCAAGTAAAATTCAATGAATTTTAATAAAAAGTGGCATGTGCTATTGCACATGTCATTTTTTTTGTGTACCTTTGCACACAAAAATTAGGATCATTATGAAAAACAATGTTTTTGCCGGCGCATTGATCGCTGTGGGGCTTTTCTTTGCAGGCCTCTTTATCTATCTGGGAATTAATAATTTCGCTTCCAAAGACCGCGTGGTATCCGTCAAAGGTCTCAGCACGCGCGAGGTGGAAGCAGATTACGCTGTTTGGCCGCTTGCTTATGCATGGAGCGGAAACGATCTGCCCTCGCTCTATAGCCAGTTGGAGCGTGTTACGGAGCGGGTTAAGAAACATCTCCTCTCCCTGGGATTCGAGGAGTCGGATATCCGTCAGGGTGCTATCTCCGTCGAGGATAACTGGTCGAACTACTACGACGAACGTCGTCCGGAGTATAAATACACCCTTTCGTCTTCCCTCATTGTCTCGACGGACAAAGTACAATTGGTCGTGGCTTCTCAAGGCAAAGAAGCGGAAATGCTCAAAGAAGGAATTATTGTTAAGACAGAGTCCTGGAACCTCGATTATCAGTTCAATGGACTTCCTGAACTCAAGCCTTCCATGATCGAAGAAGCTACACAAAATGCTCGTGCGGTAGCACAGAAATTTGCGGACGACGCGCAATGTTCGCTCGGTTCTATCCGCCGTGCCAACCAAGGTCAGTTCTCCATCGAGTCCGATGAGTACCAGCCTTGGGTGAAACGCGTCCGCGTAGTAACCACCGTTGATTATTTCCTCAATTAAAACTGTCTGATTTTGGTATGAAAAAGATTCTGTTTATAGCCCTTTTGATTTGGGCGAACCTCTCTGCTTGGGCAGCCCTTCCGGACGTAACGCTCCGCGATATCAACGGCCACGAAATCAGCGTAGCCTCCCTTGCACAAACTGGTAAACCGGTGATCATCTCTTTCTTCGCAACCTGGTGTAAACCCTGTATGCGCGAACTCAAAGCGGTGCACGAACTCTATCCCGATTGGCACGACGACCTTGGCGTAGAGATGTATATTGTCTCGGTCGATCAGGCGCAGGATAGCCACAAAGTGAAACCCCTCGTGGACGGAAACGGCTGGGAGTACCACGTGTTGCTGGACCCCAACGGTGCTTTCAAACGTGCGATGAATGTACAATCCATCCCGCACATGTTTATCTTGGACAAGAAGGGTAACATCGTCTATAACCACGTCGGCTATACGGACGGCGATGAGGATTCGATTCGCAAATATCTTAAGTAGTCTGGCGCTTTGCTTCTTGCTCTTCGCCCCAAAAGTCTTCGCCGCTGACACCACGTATGTCAGTGGCGCGGTGCAGCATGACGGTTTGTTGGAGCACAAGCCCTGGTACTATGGATCGAACTCGTATCTCGACCTCTCCGTGCATTACCTTAATGACTCCAACAACGCCCATTTCCGCGAACTGCGGGCGACCACACGCCTTGAAATGAACCAATGGCCCCTTCCCGGCTTTGATGCCGCCTTCGCTGGTCACGGTATAGGCCACCTCAGCCTCGAGACCACGTTTGACTTCGGTCAGATCACAGTCGGAGATGTCTATGCCCAGTTTGGTTCCGGACTTATCCTCAACCTCTACGAGGACCGCTCCCTCGGTATAGATGGCGCTTTGCGTGGCGCAAAATTCGACCTCCAGCCTTACCGCGGCATCCACTTCACCGCCCTCGGCGGCAAGCAACGCCGTTTCTGGAATTGCTACTCCGACCATGCTTGGGGATGGAACTACACCCAAGATGCCGTACTCGGCGCAGATCTCGAACTGGATATCGCACAATGGGTACCCGGTATGCAGGAAAAAGACATGACCTTTATCCTTGGTGGCAGTTATGTTAGTAAGTACGAGAAATTCGACACGGTGCTCGTTGTCGTCAACGACAGACCCTATATGTACAATCTCCCGCTCTGGGTCGGAGCTGCCGATATCCGGGCTAACTTTCAATTCAAAGGCTGGGACGTCCTCGTCGAGTATGCCGGCAAAGCCAACGACCCCTGCGATGATAATAACTTTAGTTACAGTCCGGGCGAAGCATTCCTTACCTCCCTCAGTTATTCCCGTAAAGGCCTCTCCGTCCTCGCCCAAGTCAAGCGCTCCTATAACATGTCGTTTTTCTCCACACGTTTCCACAAGAGCATAACCGGACTCGACGGACGACTCAACTTGCTTCCTGTCTTTGCACGCCAGCACACCTACGCACTCCCTTCCCTTACTTCCTATGCCACCCAGTACGCCAACGGAGAATGGGCCTTCCAGGCAGAGGCTCGTTATACCTGGCCGCGCAAAACGAAGATGGGTGGACGTTACGGCACTACGATGACTCTCTCTGCTGCACATGTCCGCGGCCTCGCCTCCCCTGGTAGTTGGAATGTCAGCTCACGTGAAGAAGGGGAGTACTACACCGATATTCACCTTGAACTCAATAAGCGAATTTCCAAACGCTGGTGGCTCAATGCCATGCTCATGTATCAGGCGGCCAACGTCAACGTCCTCGAAGGCGAGGGTGGGTTCATGCGTGCCGGTATAGCGGTACTCGAACCCCGTTTCCATCTCAATAATAATGTCACCATGCGCGCCGAACTGCAGTACCTCTATACTCCCGATTTCGAAGGACAGTACATCTTCGCCCTCTACGAACTCAGCCTCTTTCAATGCCTCGTACTCAGCGGCGAATGGATGTACAATATCGGTCACGGACCCTTCGCCAATAACGACCATTACTACTCCTTCTCGGCAACCTATACCAACGGCGCTCACCGCCTTCAATTAGGCTACACTAAAACCAAAGAAGGCTTTAATTGCGCAGGGGGAGTCTGCCGTTATGTGCCCAAACAACAAGGTATAACCCTTAACTACTCCTTCAATTGGTAATGAAGCGTCTCTTATACATACTGCTCGCTCTCACGCTCTGCGCGTGCGAAGTGATCAATGAGGCCGATCGGCTTATTCCCGTTCCGCTGCCGATAGCGAACGGGCGTAAGCACGTGCTGCTGGAGTTCACCGGTTTCCGCTGTGTGAACTGTCCGGAGGCCGCAGAGAAAGCCGCTTCGCTGCAAGCTTTGTACGGCGAGAACCTCATTGTCATTGCCCTGCATCCCGCTTCGAATCCCTTTACGCAAGGTGCCGCAGAATACGATTACACCTGTCCCGAAGCCGATAGTATTTACCGCTTTATGGGCGGCACGGAAACAACACCTTTCCCGACGGGTAATATTGATATGCAGCCTACCGGGAACGGTTATTTAATCGACCCCGTGGAGTGGGGCGCACGCTTGAATACCGCGATGACAGATACCCTCTGGGACCCGAATACGAAGTACGATACCTCCTATTGGCTCGTCGAAGACAGTGTCCTCGGGGCGCAACTGATGCCGGACGGATCGACGAACATGAACTATTACCACCGGCATGTCTTGCGGGCGATCTCCAATGAACCCTTTGAGCAGATACCCGAGAAATGCAATCCCGCGCATTGTGCCGTGGTGACCATTTATACCGATATAAACAATAAACAGATACTACAAGCTTATGAAAATCCTTTTGATCTTAGCACTCATCCTTAGAGTAAACGGTTACGAAGTTCCGGCCGAAGGCATGGATACGGTTATTACGGACGCTCCCATTAACCCGCTGACCGGGCAACCGCTCATGTCGCTGGATGGCTCCTTAGAGACCACTAACTCTTTGACGGTCACGATCACCCGTTCGCAGGCGGGGCTCAACGATGAGTTCTGTTGCGCCGGACAGTGTACCGCAGGTAACAAGCAGACGTCCGAGAGTCTTTCCTTCAACCCGGGAGGTGAGACAACTTGGTTCGTGCATTATACCCCCGCGCCGAGCTCGGATGTCCAAGTCACATACCTCTTTTTCGATGGTACCGACAGTCGCGAACTGCGCGTACACTATATCTATGAGGGCCAGGGGGTGGAAACAATCACCAATCATCAATCACCAATCACCCGTAAATATATCCGCAACGGTATCCTTTACATCGAATATAATAATTCCATTTATCACTTATAAGTATGAAAAAGATTAGCTTTTTTGCCCTTTTGGGTATTATCGCACTCGCTCTGCTCGCTTGCGAAAACAAACAAGCGGCTAACAATGAACAACAATCGGCTCAACAGGAAGAAACGATTCCTGCTTCTTTCCCTCGCAAACACCTCATCGAGGAGTTCACTTCGCAATACTGCGGCTACTGTCCCTACGGCATGGACTTTGTCCATGATTTCATGAGTAAGGATACCAACTACATTCTCGTGCTTCACCATGCCGGTTTCCAGGCAGATAATTTTACGATCAAGGAAAGTTCCAAGACTTCTTCAACCTTGAAGGTGGCAGGAGCACCGAATGTAGCGATCGATCGTGTAAAAACGACCTATATGGACGAGGATGTGAAAAAAGAAGTCTCTGAAACGGTCTTCCATCCGTACTATTTGTCTCATTTGGATCTTACGCAGTATGCAGATACTACCTACGCTTCTGTCAACATTAAGAACACGTATGACCCTGCAACCCGCCAACTTACAGTGATCGTTTCCGGTGTTGTAATACCCAAGGACCATCCGGAGCTCAACCTCTCTATCTTCATCAAAGAGTCCGGTATGATTGACATTCAGGCCGATTATATCCAGACTAAAAACGGTTGGAAGGAGTTCCGCCATACTGATGCCGTGCGTGAATATCTCACGGAATTCAAGGGGAATCAACTCACTATGCTCGATGATCACCACTATGAACTGCAGTATATGACTGTACTGAATGAGAAGTGGGTGGCTGATAACTGTATGGTGGTTGCTTTCCTGGGTGAAGCGTTCCAACCCGTTATCCAGGTAGCGGAACAACCGGTTGTGGCCGGAACCAAGGGTGGGGCAGACATCCAACACGGCGGAATCACCAAGTACTAATGCGTGCACATGCGCACGTATACGCGTTCCTTATATATACACACGTAAATATGTCTATCAAAAGGCTCCTTTCGTACAGAAAGGGGCTTTTTTAGTAAATTACCCCAAAATACCCTCAAAAACCCTAAAAATTTAAATCCCTTATTTTCAAGCATTTATGAAAAAAAGTGATTTTTTTTGCATTTTTTTTGCAATAAAATTTGGTCAGTTCAAAAATTTGTAGTACCTTTGCATCCGCTTTCGCTCAAAAATGGGGCACGCCCCAAAAGAGCACAAGCAATGATCTTTGAAAAGATGTCTATTCATAACAAGATTGTAGTACAAGAACTGAGTAAATTTATTTACGTAAGTCCACGGCTTGTCCGTGAACTTATTTAGGTTCCCGAAAAAATTCTACACTTGATAAATCGATTATTCTGAGCTATCTTATAATTTCTTTTACAACGAAGAGTTTGATCCTGGCTCAGGATGAACG
>CADCCH010000017.1 GCA_902799875.1 uncultured Bacteroidales bacterium
AAGGCGCGTGCAGAGAAAGACTGGGCTACCTGTGATAAGATCCGCGATGAACTGAAGGAGGCCGGTTTCGAGGTGAAGGACACGAAAGACGGTGTGACCTGGAAATTGAATAAGTAAAGGTAAAAAAGTAAAAAAGGAAAAAAGTAAAAAGGTAAAAAAAGGGCGTATCAGTTGTGATACGCCTTTTTTGTCATCTCGATGGCGAGGGTCTCGTCACGGAAGTCCTCGAATGAGAGATAGTCGAGTCCCTGATGGGGCCGGTCTGTGCCCCAGGAGTTCTTCATGATGAAATATTTCTGTCCCTGGTCGTCATGGGCGATGCCGACAATGGCCATGGCGTGGCGTTCACTCTCCCAGCAGACCCCATGATGCCGGCGCACCGCACGTTCGGTCTTTGCCAACAGCGAATCCATGGGGATGTTATAGAAACGGTCGTGCATCCAGTTGTCAGGCAGGTCGATCTCCACCTCCTGACCATAGGGAGCGTCGTCGTTACTTGTCAGGGCGATATACTCGTCAGGGGCACAGACGCTGCGGGCAAACTCCTGTGGGGTGTAAGTGGCGCCGAGCATGAACACCCAGCGTGGGGCGGGCGTCTCCACCTTCCGCATCGCATCATAGCCCACGATACCGTATTTCTGGATGAGGTTGATAAGCGTCTTGCCCATCCCCCGTTTGCTTTCCGGTGCCTGAGGCTCCTGCTCCATCTTCTTTTCGATATAATAAGGTGAGAGGTTTACGGAGTCACCCCAACTGAGATGCTCCGTCTCGATGGCGGCCAGCATGGCATAGATCCAGCAGGTCTGACTCTCCCCTTGATTCTTCACAGGGGTCATGCGGTTCAGCACCTCATGAGTGAAGTGCCCAGGCTCCCGATGCGCACATCCGCACATCAGAAATACCATGATGATATAAGCAAACGGTCTCATTAATAACCTGGGTTTTGCTTCAAGTTGTCGTTAAAGATGAGAACATTGCCAGGAATGGGGAAGACGGTGGTGTGGCCATCGCTTTCGTCTATTACGGGATCGATGTCATCGCCCGTATAGAGACTCTTGTATTGCCGGAAGCGAATCATATCCTGGCGTCGCCAACCTTCCCAACAGAGTTCCATCAGACGTTCGTCGTACAGGTTCTTCAGCGTCAATTCCCGGTCAGGCATTTTAACTCGATCACGTACCAGGAAGAAATCTTTGTGTCCGTCTTCACCATTTCGCAACTTCGCTTCTGCACGCATCAGCAGCACATCGGCAAAACGGAAAAGCACGATGTCGTTATCCATTAGTTTTCCGTCCAGCGTGGTGTTCTTGTCAATCTCATATTTGTACATACGTGCACCATCGTTACGATTTGCAGAGTCCAACGAGTTGATAGTCGATACAAGAATTACAGGTACCGGCTGATTCTTCTCATCCTTAACAAGGTCGTTCATAGGAACATCAGAACCCTCTTTGCAAACCGGACCAAGGAACCAACCCCAATGATGCTTGTCATTCGTACCTAAACCTTCGTATCCGGGGCCACGAACATCATGATCATTGTATATTGCGAGGAAATCAGGACGAGCTACGAAACCATTCCACGGCTGAATCTTCATCTGAACCTTGAAAGCATCTTGGAAGACATAGTGCAGCGTCAACAAGTTGATACGCATTTTATTCTTGCTTCCATATGCGTCACGCTCATTATTCGTCGTTCCATCTTCTACAATCGTGAAAATATTCTCACGGCTACCGCCATTATCAATCAAGAAGTTGGTAAAATAGTCAGGCTCAATCGAATACGAACCCGATTCAATGACTTTGTTACAGCAACGAAGCGCATTGGTATAGAAATCATTCGCAGAATTAATCTTAATACCGACTTCATTCAACAGAACGCTTCCTTTTTTACCGCCCTTCGACTCCACCGTACGAGTAGCAGCCATAACGTTTTCCGGCGTACAACCGTAAGATTCTGCGTTCAGATAGAGGCGTGCAAGGAGCATGTAAGCCATACCTTGTGTACAACGTCCTAAATAGTTAGCACGATTTGCGTCGGTCACGACTGCCATATTGGGAGCATTCTTCTCCAAGCAAGCAACCAAGTGCGCCCATGTAACTTCAGGAGCGAGGAGCGTTTCATGACGGCTCGAATAATCCTCCATATACGGAACACGACCGAACGAATCGAAGAGAAGGAAGTAGTAATAAGAACGGAGAACTTCCAACTCACCGACGTACATTGCATACACTTCAGGACTCATACTCACTTCACTCATGTAGAGTGTTTGCAGCAAGTTATTGCAGAGTACAGCACCGGCAATGGTACAGTTCCAAATATTCTCAAATGCTTTTCCGTAAGGATTCCATTTGTGTGTATTGAGGTTCTTCCAGTAGCCACCATCGTTCCAGTCACCACCCTTACGAACCGGGCAAAGACCTTCATCTGCGGTCAAGAGGTTAACACCCCAATAGCCCCAGTGATCGTGCATAAACTTCAAATCGGCATATGCTTGACCAACAAGAGAAACTACGTTCTCTTCATTACGAAGCATGTCGTCGGTTGTTGGACGGCCGAAACTCTCTTCCTCCAGCATCTTCTCACAAGAAGTAAGCAGAGGTAATGCCATCACGCATGCAAGCGCATATATTATAAACTTTTTCATATTCATTTGTTTTTTGTCCGATTATTAGAGTAAGTTCAAGTTAACACCAAAGAGGAAGTTACCCGTTTTAGGATAGAAGTTATTGCTATCCACACCAGAAGCATCGAGGCTCGATGTATTAACTTCAGGATCCAAACCGGAATAGGAAGTAATCGTAAAGACGTTATTCGCAGTTCCGTAGAGGCGGAGCGAGCGGATATACTTATTCTCTTTGAAGCGGAAGGTGTAACCTACCGTGATGTTGTCACACTTCAGGTAACTACCGTCTTCCAACCAATAATCCGAGAAGTTTTGATAATCTGCATAAACCGGTTTTCCGTTGTAACCATTCTTAACATCCTTCACAAAGAAGTTATAGTTGGTAGAAACATCGGTACCATCCGGAGTATATTGATAACGCGTTACGTTGAGTATTTGGTTGCCAATAACACCGCGGAAGAAGAGGGTAATATCCAAATCTTTCCAACGGATAGTATTGTTCCAACCGTAAGTCAAGATAGGTTGAGCACTACCAAGAAAGCGTTTATCAGCTGTTTGCGGATTCGTAGTCGGAGATCCATAACGATCTTCGTAAACCCACTTGCCGGAACTATTGATACCTAAGAATTTATAACCGTACCACTCACCGATCGTACCACCTTCTTTCAGCAACTGGGTATAAGACTCACCACCGTTGAACTTGTTACCGGAAAGCCAACCCTCAAAAGTCTCTGTATAGTTAAATCCTTGCTCAGGATCAGAGAGTTTCAGAATCTTATTCTGGTTCCAAGCCAAAGTGAGCGTAGAGGTCCACTCCCAATTCTTCGTCTTTACAGGAATACCGGTAAGTGCTAACTCGACACCGTAGGATGCCATTTGTCCGGCATTGGCTAACATCGTCGGGTATTGATAAGGCGGAGTCGGTACGTTATACTCCCACAGCAAGTCTTTGGTATGACGGTAATATCCTTCCAAACTACCACCCAAGCGGCTGTCGAGGAACATGAAGTCCAAACCGAGGTTGTACTCGAACTTACGCTCCCAACGGAGATCCGGGTTAACATTCTGGTTCACGGTATACGTATTTACTTGTCCACCACTGAACTCAATTACATCCGATTTCTTCAGCAAAGCAACGGACATAAGGTCATAACCCAAGTTATTACCGGTAACACCGAAACCGAAACGCAGTTTCATATCGTTACACCAATCCTGGTCGCTCATGAAATCCTCACCTTTGATACGCCAACCGGCACTGACTGCCGGGAAGTATCCCCACTTGTTATTCTTACCGAAACGGCTGGAACCTTCTGCGCGAATCGAAGCAGAGAGAAGATATTTCTCATTGTAGTTGTAGTTTACACGGACAAAAGCAGCAGCCAACTTGTTCGAGCTACGAGAACTATTAACTGTCAAGTCAGACTTATCTGCTGTACCTTCACCAATGCTATAGTACTTGAGATCTTCCATAACAAAGCCTCGGTTAGAAGCTTCCATATTGTCACTCAAATAGTGCTGATAGGAGAAACCTGCCACAGCTACCAAGCTATGTCCGTTCCAACTGTTCGCATAATCAACCGTTGCTTCATACAATTGACGCAACTCTTTGGATTTGCTACGATTTGCCCAATCGCTCCAAGAAGCTGAACCGGTAGAATACAACTTACCTGTGTACTTGTAGTAATGATTATCTCCCTCTTCAATAGCAGCAAATGCATTGACCTTCAAACCTTCAACAGCCTTGATGTTTACCGTTGCCTTGATAGAACCACGGAAGAAATTACCGTCATCATATTCTTCTCTGTTTTTGAGAGCTTCAACGGGGTTATACTGGCCATTCGAAAGACCATCCGTGTAGTATCCATTCGGAGAATTTTTATCATAAACCGGCATCGTTGGGTTCAACTGAGCAGCCATCGTCAAGAAGCCATCATCTGTTTTGTTGTTGCGATAATGCATATACGAAGCATCGTATTGGAGTTGCAACCAACCGTTAAGTGCCTTTTGGTCAACTGCCATTTTGGCGATAATCTCCTGACGATCATTATTTTTCGCAATACCTTCAGCTCCCTTATAATTAATAGAAGCACGGTATGTGAAATTACGATGCGATCCCGTAACAGCCAGATTGTGGTTATGAACAACTGCTGCAGATCTTGTTATTTCCTTCTGCCAATTAGTCGACTCACCCAGATCCACGCCCGTCATTCTTCCGTTAGTCCAATTCTTAAGGTTGCGGAAATCTTCAGCGTTGGCCATACCATTGGAACTATTGATCCATGATACATTCACATAACCGGAATACTCAACCTGGGTTTCTGCTTTATCATTAAAGTTGCTACCACGTTTGGTGGTGATCAAGATGACACCATTCGTACCACGTGTACCGTAGATAGCGGCAGCAGAACCATCCTTGAGGACGTCCATCGTTGCAATTTCATCCGGGGATATATTGTCAATATTCGAAGTCGGGATTCCATCAACAACATACAAAGGCTCATTACCTGTTCCTTTACCGAGAGTTGAGAAACCACGAATCTGAATGTTGTAACCCGTCTTTGTCGGGTCTGCAGTTGTACGGCTGATGTTCAAACCGGCAACTTTACCTTGGATCAATCCAACAGGGTTGGATTTAACACCGGCATTGAAATCCTCAGCCTTCACGGAAGCGACAGAACCCGTTACTTCTTTCTTCTTCTGCGAACCATAACCGATCGCTACGACTTCCTGAAGTACAAGGTTGTCTTCTTTGAGACGAATGACCATACCTTTCTTCGCAGCTACCGTTTGGGAAGCAAAGCCCATGTAACTGAACTGAAGTTGGGCACCTTCGGGAACATTGATCTCAAAGTTTCCGTCAAAGTCCGTAATCACACCATTAGTAGTACCGACTTGAAGGATACTGGCACCGATGACCGGTTCGCCTGTTCCATCTTCCAACACGGTACCCGTAATCTGCGCCTGCATAACCATGCCGAATGACAGCATCATGGCTACCAGACAAAGGGAAAGTGTTTTGTTTTTCATAAATAGATTATTTAATAATTGTTTGTTTATATTATGCAGTTTTATGCCTGTTTAGGCCGGGATAGGCCAAATAGGCCGAATAGGCAAAGGGTTATTCTTTCTCCTTGATTGCAAAGACGGAAGCGGCACCGCAGAGGAGGAGTACTCCGGCTACGACCAGCATACCGGCTTGTACGTGCGCGCATATATATTTAAGGAGTAAACCACCGCAGAGGGCTGCTGCAATCTGCGGAACGCAGATCGTACAGTTGAACAGTCCGAGGTAGTATCCCATATTTCCACCCTTGATGGCGTTCGTTACAATAGTAAACGGAAGCGCTAACATAGCTGCCCATGCAGCACCGATGAGTGCGTAGCTGATCCAGAGGACATATTGGTCGTGAACAAAATAGACAGATATAAATCCGAGCGCACCTACAACAAGAGAGATGGCATATGCGCCTTTATTACCAAACCAGTGCTCCAGTTTCGGAAGGAAAGCCGCCCAAAGAAGCGAACCAACCGCTTGGATGCAGAACACAACGCCAACCCATTTACCGGCGATCTGGAATGCTTCTTCGGCTGCATTAGCCTGGATCTCATCCCAACCGAAACAGTTAGCAGCAATTGCACCGTTCGAATAGGTCCACATATACATGAATGCCGCCCAGCAGAAGAACTGCACGAGACCGACTGTCCAGAAAGCAGAGGGTGCTTCCTGCAACAATTGGATAAAGCCCTTCTCTTCGGATTTCTCATCTTTTTTATTGGCATCGATACCGTGGAACTCCGCATACTCCTGCGGATTCAGCTCCTTGACGGTTGCGAACGTATAGAGGGAACAAAGGATGAGGATGGCTGCTCCGGCATAGAAGGACCATTTGACCGAATCAGGAATGACACCTTCGGGCGCCGTATTGGCAATTCCGATCCAAGTAAAGAAGATCGGGAAGAGGTAACCGACTACCGATCCGGCGTTACAGAGAGCCGATTGGATCGCGTAGGCTGTACCCTTTTGCTCTTCGTTCACCATATCGCCGACCATCATCTTGAACGGCTGCATCGCGATATTAATCGAGGTATCAAGGAACATCAAGCTGAAGAGCCCGAACCACATGGCCGCATTAAGGCCGAGGAAGAGGGACTGCGTGAAAGTAAAGTTACCTGCATTCGGCAAAAGGAGCATGACCGCAACCGCGATGAGCGCGCCCACGAGCAAATAAGGTTTACGACGGCCGAGACGATTCCAGGTTTTGTCACTGTACTTACCTACGAGGGGTTGCACGATCATGCCCATCAACGGCGGAAGAATCCAGAAGAAACTCAGCGTGTGAGGGTCAGCACCTAATGTTGCAAAAATGCGGGAGATGTTAGCGCTCTGCAGCGCATAAGCAATTTGTACTCCGAAAAATCCAAAACTCAAATTAAAGAGTTGTGCAAAGGATAAATTCCGTTTCTGCATGGTATAAAATCTCTATTTTGTAATTCAAAATTTACAAATCGACTGCAAAATTACAACATTTTTTTGGATTATGCAAGAGATAGCGATATTTTTTTGCATTTTTTTATATTTTTTATAAAAAATTATGCTTTTTACCGAAAAACAACGACAAAAACGTCATCTTTTTCGAGTAAAAACATGACAAAAAGTATATATATACATAGTATATATATAGTATATTTACAAAAATGTCATTTTTGGCATTTTATCCTATGGGTATCCTATGGGTATTGTATGGGTATCCTATGGTTCGCATAGTCAAAGCAGTATGAAAGATATATGGAGGATATGATGAAAATACAAAAAAAGCACTTTAATATTTGCACATATGAAAAATATTTCGTATCTTTGCGCCCAAATTGAGATTTTGGTTATGAATATAACACATGAGGATTTAGTTAACGCGCTACAAACCTATTTCGGTTTTGACACGTTTAAGGGTAATCAGGAAGCTATCATTCGCAATGTGATAGAGGGTAACGACACGTTTGTGCTGATGCCTACGGGTGGTGGAAAGAGCTTGTGCTACCAGTTACCGTCGTTGGTGATGGATGGTGTAGCGATTGTTATTTCGCCGTTGATAGCGCTGATGAAGAACCAGGTAGATGCGATGCGCAATTATTCGGAAGAAGAGGGTGTGGCGCATTTTATCAACTCGAGTCTGAGTCGCGGAGAGATCAATGCGGTAAGGGATGATGTAGTTTCCGGCAAGACGAAGTTGCTGTATCTGGCTCCGGAGAGTTTGCAGAAGAACGAGAATGTAGACTTCTTGAAAGGTGTGAAGATCAGTTTTTATGCGGTGGATGAGGCGCATTGTATCTCGGAATGGGGTCATGATTTCCGTCCGGAGTACAGTCAGATCCGCAGTATGGTACAGCGGATCGGCAAGGCGCCGATTATTGCGTTGACGGCAACGGCTACGCCGAAGGTGCAGAAGGATATCCAGAAGAACTTGGGTATGCCGGACGCAACGGTTTTCAAGAGCAGTTTCAACCGTCCGAATTTGTATTACGAAGTACGTCCGAAGACGGCGGATATCGATAAAGACCTGGTACGTTTCATCCGCGGGATGGAAGGCAAGAGCGGTATTGTGTACTGTCTGGCGCGTAAGGAAGTAGAAGATCTGGCGCAGGTGCTGCAGGTGAACGGTATTTCTGCACGCCCGTATCATGCAGGTATGGACGCTTCGACACGAAGTGCGAATCAGGATGCATTCCTGATGGAGGAGTGCCAGGTGATCGTAGCGACGATTGCGTTCGGTATGGGTATCGACAAGCCGGATGTGCGGTTTGTGGTGCATTACGATATTCCAAAGAGCCTGGAGGGATACTATCAAGAGACCGGACGTGCGGGTCGTGACGGCGGCGAAGGACTGTGTATCTGCTATTATGCGCAAGAGGATATTGAGCGTTTGAGACGTTTCCAGCAGGGTAAGACGCCGAAGGAGATCGGCATCGGTAATCAGTTGTTGTTTGAGACCCAGAGTTATGCGGAGAGTACAATCTGCCGGCGTAAGTTGCTGTTGCACTATTTCGGAGAAGAGTATACGGAGGAAAAGTGCGGTAACTGCGATAACTGTCGTAAGACCTACAAGCAGATTGATGCAAGTGAGTTGCTGCAATTGGCTCTGGAGACGATCCAGCAGGTGAACGAGAAGCACAAAGCGGAACATATCGTAGATATTCTGCACGGAAACCAGACAGCGGAGGTAATGAGTTACCACCACGACGAGTTGGAGAACTTCGGTGCGGCAAGTGATGAAGAGGAGAGTACGCTTCACGCCATCCTGCGTCAGGCTCTGGTGGTAGGCATGATCAAGAAAGATGTCGATTCGTACGGTGACTTGAAGTTGACGAAGGATGGCACGAAGTTCATCCGCAAGCCGGGCAAGTTCGAAGTGCCGATAGAGGTTCAGGACGAGGATGAGGACTTGATGGACGGAGCCGGTGCTACATGTGCAGCGGCAGATGAAGTGTTGTTCTCCATTCTGAAAGATATCCGCCGCAAGGTAGCCAAGAAGAACGATGTACCGCCGTTCGTTATTTTCCAGGATCCGAGTCTGGAAGCGATGGCGACCACCTACCCCATCACGATGGAGGAATTGATGACCATCCCGGGTGTGGGTGTGGCGAAGGCGAAACGTTATGGCGACGAGTTCCTGAAGATCATCAAAGAGTACGTCGATGAGAATGAGATTATTCGTCCGGAAGATTTGCGTATTCGCACGGTCGCCAAGAAATCCACCCGTAAGAAACAGATTATTCAGGCGATTGACCGACGTGTGGATCTGGATGATTTGGCAGAGAGCAACGGCATGTCGATGGAGGAGATGATGGATGAGTTGGAGGCGATTGTATTCAGCGGCACGAAGATCAACATCAACTACTTCATCAAAGAGGTTGTTGATCCGGACGAAGAAGCGGAGATATATGAATACTTCAAGAGTGCCGACGACGATAATATCAAGAAGGCGATGGAGGAGCTGGGTGAGGATTACTACGACGAGATGCATGTGCGATTGGTACGTTTGAAATTTCACTGCGATTTAGGTAACTAACAAAAAACTCGGTATGCTACTCATCAAAACCGTACTGCCCCGTACTGCGGTTCAGCGTTCCCAAACCGCTTCACACGCTTTTGATTGAGTACATACCTCGTAAAAAAATAAAAAAATAGTGAAAAAAGGTGTTGTTGATTTTATCACGCTCGGATGTTCGAAGAACTTGGTGGACGCGGAGCGGGTTATGCGGCAGTTGGAGGCGGCAGGATGGAAGTGTGTCCATGATCCGGAAGAGCCGAAAGGGGAAGTGTGCGTGATCAACACCTGCGGATTTATCGGTGACGCCAAAGAGGAGAGCATCAATATGATTCTCCAGATGGCGGAGCGAAAGAAGAAGGGGAAGTTGCGGACGTTGATTGTGATGGGGTGTTTGAGTGAGCGGTATCGGGCGGAATTGGAGACAGAGATGCCGGAGGTGGATGCGTATTACGGGAAGTTTGATTTCCTCAAAATGGTTGAAAAACTTGCAGACAGTGCTCCCTGCTCATCGAAAATAGTGATGGTTTCTCCTGAGCAGAAGCACTTTTACGAGCGACATTTAACCACTCCATCCCATTTTGCGTATTTGAAGATCAGCGAGGGATGCAATCGGATGTGTTCGTATTGTGCGATACCGCTGATCACGGGACGGCATACAAGTCGGCCGAAAGAGGAGATTTTGGAGGAAGTGAAATGGTTGGTTCGTCAGGGTGTGAAGGAGTTGAATGTGATTGCGCAGGACTTGAGCAGTTACGGGTTGGATCTGGAGAAACGGCATATGCTGCCAGAGCTTATTGATGAGATGGCGCAGATTGAGGGGGTAGAATGGATACGGTTGCATTATGCCTACCCGACCGATTTTCCGGAGGAGTTGCTGGACGTGATGGCGAGACATAAGAATGTGTGCAAGTATCTGGATATCGCGTTGCAACATTGTACGGACCATATGTTAGGATTGATGAGACGGCATATTAGCCGGGAAGAGCAAGACGCGTTGATAAAGAAGATACGGGAGAAAGTACCGGGGATTTGTATAAGGACGACCCTGTTGGTCGGTCATCCGGGTGAGACAGAGGAAGATTTTGAGGAGCTGAAGGCGTGGGTGAAGGAGATGCGGTTTGAGCGGATGGGTTGTTTTGCATACTCGGACGAAGAAGGGACATACGCGAACAAGCATTATAAGGACGATGTGCCGCAGGAAGTGAAGGAACAACGCGCAGCGGAGCTGATGGCGATACAGCAAGAGATTAGCGGTGAGTTGATGCAACAATTTGTGGGTACGAGTCAGCGAGTTATTATCGATCGGATTGAAGGTGAGTACGCGATTGGACGGACGCAGTACGACAGTCCGGAGGTGGATTGCGAAGTGCTGATTAAGAATGAAGGGATAAATGGATTAATGGATGAAGGGAAATTCGTCGATGTATTCATCACGAAAGCAGAAGAATTTGATTTATACGGCGTGTACTCGGAATGATACTCATCAAAACCGTCCTGCCCCGGACTGCGGCTCAGCGTTCCCAAACCGCTTCGCACGCTTTTGATCGAGTACATTCCTCGAATGAAAAGAGTAGAAAATAGTAGAAAGCAGAAAGAAGATAGCATTAAGAAAAATAACGATACTATGCTAACAAAAGAATTTATCGGTTTGATTTCGAACTCGTCGGGATTGAACAAAAAAGAAACGGAGCACTTGCTGACAACGATGAATGCCGTTGTGCGTGAGAACCTGATGGGAGGAAAGACGATTCAGTTGCAAGGTCTCGGTGCGCTGGAGATTAAAGAGCGCAAGGAGCGCGTGATTGTTCATCCGCGGACAGGAGAACGAACCGTTGCTCCCAGTAAGAAACAACTGGTATTCAGACCGGTAGCTAACCTGAAAGACGAACTCAAAAAGATTTGATTATGGCAGATAAATTGAGTTGGACCGAATTGCGGCGTGCTTTGGCGGTACGTGCCGGTGTGAGCGAGAAGAAGGCGGGTGCTTTTCTCCAAGCGTTCCAGGTGCAGTTAGTGGAAGCGCTCAAGCAAGATAAACAAGTAAAAATCAACGGTTTAGGTACGTTCAAACTGCAAGCTGTAGCTCCGCGTAAGAGCGTGAATGTCAAGACCGGAGAGGAGATCACGATCGAGGGCTATAACAAGTTGGCTTTTACTCCGGAGGCAGGGGTGAAGGAACTTGTGGAGAGTGGAAAGTGGAAAGAGGAAAGTCCGGCTGCCGACCCCATCGATCCCATCCAGAAACTCGGGGCACAGGCAGAGGAGATTGTTGATATACTGGGAGAATTAGGTCAGCGTCCGGGCGAAACGGTTAGCGGTGAGCGGTTAGCGGTTAGCGAAGAACCGAAAGAAGAGCCCATTCAGGAGCCGGAGAAGGTGGAAGAGCCGAAAGAGCCGGAGAAGGTAGAAGAGTCAGCATTTATACCGGAGGCGGAACCGGAACCGGAGCCGCAGCCAGAGCCGAAGCCCAAGAAGAAGAAACATCATTTTGTGCGCGACACGTTGATTTGTGTAGTGATTTTGCTGATGTTATTGGCGGGTGCTTATTTCTTCTTACGTCATGAGTTAAGCAGTATCATCCAATCGTTGATACAACCGGAACAAACGGAATACGTTGCGCCGGCGCCTAAGGAGGAAGAACCGGTAATCGAGACAGTTGTTGTCGAAGAACCGGTGGTTAAAGAAGCCTCGGTGGAAGAGGTTGCACCGGTGGAAGATATCCGTGTTTATAAGGATTATATATTGACGGAAGAAATCACGCCGGGTAGTCGTTTGGCATGGATTGCGAAGAAACATTACGGGAATAAGGTTTACTGGCCGTACTTGTATGATGCCAACAAAGATCACTTGCGTCATCCGAGTCAGATTGCCGTTGGAACGCCTATCCGTGTGCCGCGTTTGACGGAAGCACAATTAGACACCACTTCAGCGCAGTTTAACCAGTTAAGACAAGAAGCGGAAGAAGCTTGCAAGAAGTAATTCACATAGAAGGAGCGGACACCCATAACCTGAAACATATATCGGTTGATATACCACGCAATCAATTGGTGGTGGTGACGGGTGTGAGCGGCAGCGGTAAAAGTTCGCTGGCTTTCGACACATTGTATGCCGAAGGTCAGCGTCGTTATGTAGAGAGTCTGAGTGCCTATGCGCGTCAGTTTATGGGTAGGATGCAGAAACCGGAGGTAGAGAAGATCGAAGGTATCCCACCGGCTATTGCCATCCAACAGAAAGTGACGAGTCGTAACCCGCGTTCAACGGTGGGTACGGTGACAGAGATATACGACTACCTTAAGTTAATGTACGCGCGCGTAGGTCATACGTATTCGCCTGTAAGCGGCGAAGAGGTACGTCGCAACACGATACGCGATGTGGTACAATACATGGAAACGCAAGAGGTAGGTACTCGTCTGTATCTGCTGAGTCCTATTGTGCTACCGGAAGGTCGTACGTTGCAGGAGCAGTTGGCGTTATGGCAGAGTCAGGGTTTCAGTCGTTTGCTGATTGACGGCGACACCGTGCGCCTGGACGATAGCGCTTGGCAGAAAGTGGAGGGTCACGAAGCGTATCTGCTGGTCGATCGTATTATTGTGGATCGCGAACCAGCTACCAGTAACCGTTTTGCGGATTCTGTCCAAACAGCTTTCTTTGAAGGCAACGGCGAGTGCCGTATATGGGTGGATAAGAAAGAGAAAGTCTTCTCTGAACGTTTTGAGGCGGACGGTATACAGTTCATCGAGCCGAGCGAGCATCTGTTTGATTTCAACAGTCCGGTCGGTGCGTGTCCCGAGTGCAAAGGAGTAGGATCCGTGATGGGCATTGATCCGGATCTGGTCGTACCGGATAAGTCCAAGACCATCTACGAAGGGGCGATTGCGTGCTGGCAGAGCGAGAAGATGAAAGCGTGGCAAGATGAGTTGGTGTTCAATGCCGCCAAGTTTGATTTCCCGATTCATACACCTTTCTATGCATTGACAACCGAACAGAAACAGCTGATTTGGCAAGGGAACGAATATTTTAGGGGTCTGCATGTATTCTTTAAGGAACTGGAACGCGAGCAGTATTCCAAGTTGCAGTACCGTGTGATGTTAGCGCGGTATAAAGGCAAGACGACTTGTCCGGTCTGCAAGGGTTTTCATTTGCGTAAGGAGGCGGAGTACGTGCAGGTCGGAGGCAAGAGCATCCAGCAGTTATGTGCAATGCCTATCCAAGAACTGGACGAATGGTTTGAGACACTGCAACTAAGCGACATAGAGATGCAGACCATCGATATTGTGCTCAAGGAGATACGTGCCCGGTTGCAGTTCATGAAAGATGTCGGTTTGAGTTATCTGACACTCAATCGCCAGAGCAACACGCTGTCCGGCGGAGAGAGTCAGCGTATCACGTTAGCCAAGTCGTTGGGCAGCAGTCTAGTGGGGTCTTTGTATGTGTTGGATGAGCCATCTATCGGTCTTCATCCGCGTGATACGGAACGTCTGATACGGGTACTGAAACAGCTGCGCGATTTGGGTAATACGATTGTGGTGGTGGAGCATGACGAGGATATCATTGCCGCAGCGGATTATATCATTGAGATAGGTCCGGCGGCCGGTAGGCATGGAGGAGAAGTGGTTTATGAAGGTCGTCCGAGACCGGAGATGTTCACTTTTAGTATCCCGCAACAACGAAGACACTGGAATAATTATATTGAGGTAGAGGGTGCGTGTGAGAACAACTTGCAAAATCTGACCGTACGTTTTCCGCTGCATGTGATGACTTGCGTGACGGGTGTGAGTGGTAGCGGTAAGAGTAGTTTGGTAAGTAAGGTGCTCTACCCTGCTCTCAAGAAACATTACGGAGGTGTTTTTGCGGAACACACGGGTGATTTCGGTCACTTACACGGCAGTTTACAGTTGATGCGGGATATTGAGTTTGTGGACCAGAATCCGCTCAGCCGCAGCAGTCGTTCGAATCCTGTTACTTATTTGAAGGCTTACGACGAGATACGTCGTTTGTATGCGGATCAGCCCTTGGCGAAGCAGTTAGGTTACACGCCGGCACATTTCAGTTTCAACACGCCGGGTGGACGATGCGAGACCTGTCAAGGTGAGGGAACGATCACGATCGAGATGCAGTTCATGGCGGATCTGGTCTTAGAGTGCGAACAGTGTCACGGGCAGCGCTTCAAACAAGATGTACTGGACGTACATTACCGCGGCAAATCGATATACGATATTCTCTGTATGACCGTCAACCAAGCGATTGATTTCTTCAGCGAGGATCCGGAGTGCGAGCGTATCGTTCGGCGTCTCAAACCCTTGCAGGAGGTAGGTATCGGTTATGTACAGTTAGGTCAGAGTAGCAGCACCCTCTCCGGTGGCGAGAGTCAGCGCGTCAAACTGGCTTCTTTCCTGGCAGAAGAAGACAACACGCCGACGATTTTTGTGTTTGACGAGCCGACTACGGGTTTGCATCACAAGGATATCGAAGTGCTGCTCAAAGCTCTGAATAGGTTGATCAGCAAAGGCCACACCGTCATTATTATCGAACATAACCCGGCGGTGATCTTGGCGGCGGATCATGTAATTGATTTGGGTCCGGAAGGTGGTAAAGAAGGCGGACGAATCGTTTGCTGCGGTACACCCGAAGAAATAGCCCAATGCAAAGACAGTTATACAGGCAAGTATCTTGCTCAACTCATAGAACGAACTAATAAAACAAGCTTATGAAACGAAGTAGTTTGAATCAACTGCGAAACTCAGATTTGTTTTCGCGTATTCCTCAGATGAATTACCTACCCCGTTGGGGAGTGTTGCTGATGGATGTAGTACTGTGTACGCTGGCTTTTTGGCTGAGTGTATGGATCTGCAACGGATTCTTATTCGCATTGCATCTGGACAAACAGATCATACCTATCGGTGTTCAGTACCTGATTGTGATGGCAGTACAGGTGATAAGCTTCTGGGCGTTCCACACGTATTCGGGAATACTCCGTTACTCCACGTTCATCGACACGATCAAAGTGCTGCTGTCCAATGCCATCGTCGGCTTGGTATTGATGGTGTTTAACCTCATTATGGACATCTCGGTCGGCTGGCATCCTCTACTGAACACCGTTTTGGCAGTTTACGTACCGACTTCGTTTGTACTGCTGTTCATTCTACGTGTCAGCGTCAAGACGCTCAGTGAGGCATTGGAACGCGGTCAAGGTAGTCCGCGTGTGATGATATACGGTACACGAGCTGCCGGTATTGCTATCGCCAAGATGTTGCGTACGGCAGGTAACGCCCCGTATCGTCCCGTCGGATTCATTGCCAACGAAGGCGAGCAGAGTGGTTACGACCTGGCCGGTTTACGCGTACGCCCCATCAATGACAAATTGTTCGATTGGATGCATCAGCGCGATATTCGTCATGTGATTGTTTCCCCGTTGAAGATGCAGGAGATTAACCCGGCTAAAGACCTGCAGATTTTCATCGACCATAACATCCGTATCCTCACCACACCGTATTTCACCAAATGGGATAATATCGACGAGATAGATACCCAACGTATCGGTCGCGTGGAAGCTATCCGCATTGAGGATCTGCTGGAACGTCCGCAGATAGATATCAATACGGAGAACGTACGTCAGATCATCCAGAACCGCGTTGTACTGGTCAGCGGTGCGGCAGGAAGTATCGGTAGCGAACTGGTACGACAAGTGCAGCAGTTCGGACCGCAAGTGACGATCTTGCTGGAGATGGCAGAATCCCCGCTACATGATTTTGTACTTGAGTTACGCAAACAATTCCCGAAGTCTCGTTTTATTCCGGTTATAGCTGACGTGCGTAACCGCGAACGTATGGAGCAGATTTTCAGTGAGATGCGTCCGGATGTGGTCTATCACGCAGCAGCATACAAACATGTGCCGTTGATGGAAAGTTTTCCGAATGAAGCCATCCAGGCGAACGTCAACGGTACCAAAAACATGGCAGATATGTCCGTTAAATACGGTGTACAGCGTTTCGTAATGATCTCCACGGACAAAGCGGTGAACCCAACCAATATTATGGGAGCCAGCAAGCGTATCGCGGAGATCTACGTACAGTCGCTGTTTAAGAAACTGCATGCCGACAACCCGAACTGCACCAAGTTCATCACGACCCGTTTCGGTAATGTACTCGGTTCGAACGGATCCGTCATCCCTTATTTCCGCAAACAGATTGCTGCCGGAGGTCCGGTGACGGTGACCCATCCGGATATTATCCGTTATTTCATGACCATCCCCGAAGCTTGCTGCCTTGTGATGGAAGCAAGTACGTTGGGTAACGGCGGTGAGATCTTTGTCTTCGATATGGGTAAACCGGTGAAGATTCTGGATTTGGCACGCAATATGATTCGTCTGGCCGGTTACGCACCGGAGAAAGATATCCAGATTGAGTTCACAGGCTTGCGTCCGGGAGAAAAACTGTACGAGGAGTTGCTGAACCAGAAAGAGACGACCTTGCCCACCACCAACGAGAAGATCATGGTGGCGCGTGTACGTGAGTTTGACTACGACCAGGTTAGCAAACAGATCGATGAACTGATTGCGACCAGCAAAGCCAGCAAACCGTTTACCACGGTTAAGCAGATGAAACAACTGGTACCGGAGTTTATCAGTAACAACTCTATCTACGAGCAATTGGACCCGCAGTAATGCTTACCGTTGACCACATATCGATGGAGTTTTCGTCCCGCCCGGTGCTGGATGACATCACTTTTCTCATCAACCGCAAGGAGCGTATTGCGTTGGTAGGTAAGAACGGTGCAGGTAAGACGACTCTTTTGCGTCTTATTGCCGGTGAGTATCAGCCTACTGCCGGTCGCATCTCCAAGGAAACGGATATGACGATCGGTTATTTGCCGCAAGTCATGCTTTTCCAGGACGATCGTACTTTACGCGAGGAAGTGATGACGGTTTTTCAGGGCGAAGACGAAGCACGTTTTATTGCAGAGCTGGACCGAACGATTATCGGTTTAGGATTTGAGCGCAAGGATTTTGACAGACCCTGTTCGGAGTTCTCCGGCGGTTGGCGTATGCGTATTGAGTTGGCGAAGATCTTACTGCGTCATCCGGACCTGCTCCTACTCGATGAGCCGACCAACCACCTGGATATCGAATCTATCCAATGGTTGGAGGACTTCCTCAAATCGAGTCCGTCGGCGGTGCTCATGGTCAGTCACGACAGGGCCTTTATCGATAATGTGTGTGGTCGAACGATAGAGATTACTTTAGGACGCATTTACGATTACAATGTTAATTACAGCCGCTTTGTGGAGTTACGCAAAGAAAGGCACGAACAACAAGTAAGAGCGTATCAGAACCAGCAGAAGATGATTGCCGACACCGAAGAGTTCATTGAACGCTTCCGGTACAAAGCCACCAAAGCGGTGCAGGTCCAGAGTCGCATCAAACAACTGGAAAAACTGGAAAGGCTCGAAGTGGATTTGGAAGATACAAGTAGGCTTAATCTACGTTTTCCTCCTGCTCCGCGCAGCGGTGATTATCCGTTGATTGTGGAGGATGTGAGAAAGGATTTCGGGGAGCATAACGTCTTCCACGATGTCACCTTCACCATCAAACGCGGGGAGAAAGTGGCGTTCGTCGGTAAGAACGGAGAAGGCAAAACGACGCTCGTCAAGTGTATCATGGGACAGTTGGATTATCTGGGCACCCTCAAGATCGGACATAACGTTAAGATCGGTTATTTCGCGCAGAACCAAGCGGCGCTGTTGGATGAGAACCTCACCGTTTTTGAGACTATCGACTACGTGGCCGTAGGTGATATTCGCACGAAGATTCGCGATATCCTCGGAGCGTTTATGTTCGGTGGAGAAGCGAGTGAGAAGAAAGTGAAAGTGCTGTCCGGAGGTGAACGGAGTCGTTTGGCGATGATACGGTTGTTGTTAGAGCCTTGTAACCTGCTTATCCTCGACGAGCCGACCAACCACCTCGACATGCAGTCCAAGGATGTACTCAAAGCCGCACTACAAGATTTCAACGGCACGTTGATCTGCGTCAGCCATGACCGCGATTTCTTGAACGGGCTGGTGAGCAAAGTGTATGAGTTCGGTGGCGGACGAGTCAAAGAACATTTAGGCGGTATCTATGATTTCCTGCGGGCCAAGAAGATCGACAGTTTGCAGGAGTTGGAACGGAAGAATCCGAGTTCTCAGAATATTCAGAATACTCAGAGTACTCCGAGTTCCGCCAAGTTGGACTACGCCGCTCAAAAAGCGGCAGCAGCCGAACGGCGCAAGAAAGAGAAACAGATTGCCGAAGTAGAAGCCGAGATAGCACGGTTAGAAGCTGAGCAGGCACGGATGGAACAACTGCTCGCCTTACCGGAGAATCAGACACAGGAATTATTCCACAAATATGAATCACTCAAACACCAAATTGAACAACAGTTATACGTATGGGAACTACTAAACGAGGATTAGAAGAGGTTATCGAATATATCATCACCTGGCTATGTTATGGGGATGAAGAGGCCGCCAAACGGGTCGTTTACACAGCAGACGAGAAAGCGTTGGAAGATCACGATGTGATCATTGTGCCTAACGGCTATTTCGGCAATCATATCTGTTTGCCGGACATGAGCAAAGTGGTGGTGGAGCAGCCTGCCAAAGGCAAAGCCATCATCCGCACGGATATCGTGTACAATACGTTTTTCTTTATTTCCCGAGCCGAAGAGACTTATAACACCGAGCGCGATAATCATGACCGTTTCCTTGCGCAGTATTCGCTCTTGGGTCAGAACAACCGTCTGCAGATCCCCAGTTTGGACGAGCATGCTCGTTTGCTGTTGAAGTTGCTCAATCTGCCGATGCCTTCGCCGGGTTTCGGTCATATCTACCTCACGCACGATATCGATGCTATCTCGCAGTACCGCTCGCTGAGGGGTGCTTTAGGTGGTATCAAACGTGGTGAGACCAAAGCTGTTTTGGCTGCTCTCAAGGATATTCACAACGACCCTTTGTACACCTTCCCGTGGTTGATGGAACAGGATGCACGTGTGCCGGATGCAGAAGTCATCTATTTCGTCAAACGAACCTCCGGTAGCGGCTACGACTATCCGCAGTATCCGCTGTGGGGCAAGGACTGGAAGCAACTCAAACACATGTTACGGCATAACAACGTCTATTTGGGCGTACACGGCAGTTATTATTTGGATATCCCCAAGATTGAATACAGCCGCATGTACCGTACCCATTATTTACGCGGGTCGATTACGCATCTCAAACATCTGGCAGCCGCAGGCTATACGGATGATTTCACGATGGGCTTTGCCGATGCGGCCGGTTTCCGTCTGCAGACTTCCCGTGCCGTACGATGGATCAATCCGTACACCTATAAGTTGAGCAACCTCACGCTCCATCCGCTCATGATCATGGATCGGACTTTGAGTAACGAGAACTATATGAATCTGACCGAAGACGAGGCTTATTTCCTCTGCGAACGGCTGATTGGCAAAGTGCGGATGCATCACGGAGATCTGTGTCTGTTGTGGCATAACAGCAATATCAACGACGAGAGTTACCATAAATCGTTGTATGAAAAAGTTATTGGTTGTATCTGATCCGCTTGCCCCTCCGGGATTCTCGCCGCGCGTGCGTTTTTTGTGCGATTATTTCGTGCAAAAAGGGTACGAAGTGACTTTATTGACCGAGGAGGACAAGCCTTTGACTTTCAGTCACACCTATCCGATACAAACCATTTGTATGTACAGCGGCACGACGCTTGATTGGCTGGTAAAGACGGTATGGACACTCGTCAGCGATTGGCATAACCGGGTGTTTGCCCAAAGAGCTTTGTCCGTTTTACCCAACGATTATGATGCCGTTCTCTGCACGGTCTTCAGTGATTTCCCCTTGGGAGCAGGACTGCTCATCGCTCGAAAACTACATATTCCTTTGATCTGCGACATACGCGACATGGAAGAACAAGTGGATCATTCGTTCTACCAGTACCACCACAAGAGTCGCTGGCTGATGCCGTTCCGGCATATCTATCGGCTCATTCACCGTCATCGTCGCAACAACGTCCTTCGTGCCGCCAATGCCATCACGACTGTTTCGCCTTGGCACGCGGATTTCATAGGCTCGATCACCCGTCACCGTTCACCGATCACCGTGATCTATAACGGCTACGACGCCCGGCAGTTCTATCCGCAAGAGTTGCGTACAGAGCAGTTCATCGTCTCGTATATCGGTAACTTGCATGACTGGCAAAAACCGGCATTGGAACAAGTGAAACAGGCTATCGAAGAGCTCCAAAATCCGGACATCGTACTGGATATTCACACGCCGCAGCAAAACCCGGTTTCGCATGACAAAATGGGCGATGCTGTACGGCGCAGCAGTATCGTTCTGGTATTGACCGCCCCTCACACCCACGGCATGTTGACCACGAAGTTCTATGAGGCGCTGGGCTGCGAGAAACCTATATTGTGCGTACCATCCGATAATGGCTGTCTGGCGGATCTGATCACCTACACCCACGCCGGCATCGCAACGGATGACAAAGAGGCCATCAAAGCCTTTATCATGGACCAATACAAGGTATGGAAAAGCAACGGCTGTACGCACCAAGAGACGCAACATCGCGAAGAGTTCAGCCGGGATTTCCAGACACAACAATTCGAACAACTGATTCAATGGCTGTAAAAAAACTACATATCATCAGCTTTGATATCCCCTTTCCGCCTTCGTACGGGGGTGTGATTCCGGTTTTCTACCGCATCAAGGCGCTACACCAATTAGGGGTACATATCATCTTACACTGCTTCTATAAAGGTCAGATCGGTGATACGGCCCCCTTGGAGGCGATGTGCGAGAAGGTATACTATTATCCCAGACGCATGTCTTTCCTGCAGAACTTGAGTTTTAAGCCTTTCGGTGTCAAGAGCCGGACAGACAAGCAACTGTTAGAGCGTCTGCTACAAGACGATGCCCCTATTTTCTTTGAGGGATTGGTCAGTTGCGGGTTGATGAGTCATCCTTTGTTGCGTCACAGAGGGAAGTATTTCCGTGAATGCAACGTAGAGCATGACTACTACCATGCCTTAGGTAGGGCAACCTCGTTATGGTGGAAGAAAATGTACCTGCATATCGAAGCGGAGCGTCTGAGATGGTTTGAGCGTACCATCCGCAACGCACAGGCCATCTTTACGCTTGCGCATCAGGATGAGCGGCATTTTCAAACCACCTACCCTTCCGTGCCAACGATCTATTTCCCTTGTTTCCACGGTCATACGGAGATTGTACCGCCTACGGACAGTAGTACACCGTATATCCTCTATCACGGTAACCTGACGATCGCCGAGAACCACAAAGCGGCGATGTATATCCTGCAGCATATCGCGCCCCGCGTACCGTATCCTTTTATCATTGCCGGCAACAAGCCCTCTGCTGAACTGCAACACGAAGTGGCGTTGCATCCCAACGCCACCCTTATCGCCAGTCCTGATGAACCGACGATGCAGAACCTGATACGCAACGCACGCATCCATCTGCTCATCACCTTCCAAGGTACCGGCATCAAACTGAAACTGCTCAACGTACTCTTTACACAGGCCCATGTAGTGGTCAATCCCCTGATGGTGGAGGGTACCGAACTGCAAGAATTATGCGCCATCGGAACCAACGAGAACGAGTTGGTACAGCTCTGTATGGAACGGTTTGACCAAGCTCTCAACCAAGCGCAACAGGACCAACGCCTGCAACAACTCCGGCAAACGTACAACGATGCCCGATCCGCACAAATCATATATAATACCATCTTTGCGTCATGAAACAGCATCTTACTCTTGTAGCAGTCCTGCTGCTCCTTATGCCGTTATCTGCAGCCACGTACTACGCTTCACCGGACGGCAACGGAAACGGTTCGTACAACAGTCCTTGTTCGTTTGCCAACGGTCTGAAGAAACTCAGCCAACCGGGGGATACGTTGTACTTATTCAGCGGTCAGTATGACTTGCTGACCACGGACATTAAGAACCTTAACGGAACGGCTGCCCGACGCATCGTCATCTCCGGTTACGAAGGCATCAACCGGAGCGGTACGTATGCAGCAATCCTTGACTTCCGTCAGACGGCTTACGGTAGTCGGGGCTTGCAGATCAAGAGTTCTTGTTCCTATCTGCATATCAAGAACCTGACACTGCGCTATTCGGGTAAGAACAACCTGCATAACGCCGGTACCTACTGTCTGTTTGAGAACCTCGATATATACGGTTCGGCCGATACGGGTTGTCAGATGAAATGCGATGCCAACGGCACAGGTGGACACAGTAACGTCATCAAGAATGTGGATAGTCATGATAACTTTGACTATGAAACATTAGAAAACGGTGGTGTGGCTAACTTCGGTGGCAACGCAGACGGTTTTGCAGACAAACAGTTCACCGGTCCGGGTAACCATTATATCGGCTGCCGCGCATGGAACAACTCCGACGACGGATGGGATTTCTTTCAGCGCGTGAGCACCTCTAACTCCGTCATCGAGCATTGTATCTGTTATCAGAACGGTCCGTTGTATTACGACATGAGTTCCCACCCGCGTGCTACCGGTGTCGATAAGTCTTGGTTTGACTCCAAAGAAGGCATACAAATGACCGACCGAAATGGAAACACCATCACCATCACTTTAGCCCATTATCCATGCCAAGGCAACGGAAACGGCTTTAAGATGGGAGGAGGTCATACCGACCATAAACTGCTGATTCATCACTGTCTGGCGGTCGGAAACTATGCCAGCGGCTTTGACCAGAACAACAACGGCGGCACGATGTGGCTCTATAACAACACGGCTTACGACAATCATACCAACTACGGTTTCACCACGGCCGATGGTACCAACACCACCCAAAACTGTATCAGTCTCGCGTCGCGAAACGCCGATTCATACCGGGCACAAAACGTCGTGACCATCGATCATAACAGCTGGAACAACGGATACTCGGTTTCCACGGCAGACTTTCAGTCCTTGGACCAATCCCTGATTCTGGTGCCGCGTAACGGCAACAGTGCGTTACCGGAGAATGATTTTATGCGTCTGGCGGAGGGAAGCCTACTGATAGATGCCGGTATTGATATCAACCTTGGTTACAACGGACTTGCACCGGATCTGGGCTGCTATGAAGCGCCGGGAGAGGAGCACCTACCCGAACCGGAAGACACCGTACCGGCCGTCCAACCGGCAGGAACACACGCGGTCGCTTTCGTCACCACCCCGGGGAGTTCGTCAGATAAACCGCTCCTTCATTATTTGCGCCGCAACGACAGCTTATGGATCGTCGAAACGAATGCCGCAGATGCATCCGTCGATTATAGTGCGTATGAGTTGATTGTCCTAGGTCCCAAGCCCAACAGCAGTGCTACCGGATACAGCGCCATCAAGGAACTTCCCCAGCCCAAAGTGCTGCTCAAACCGTTTCTGCTCAAACCCACCGTATGGAACTGGGGTTCTGCCGTCAACACCCAGGATCTCAGAGTGTCCGTAAGCGACACGGCGCATCTTCTCTTCTCCGGTATTCCTGTTAGCGAAGGGCAGATACAACTCTTCTCGCAATGCAACACCAATGCCGTGACGGCTATCTCCGAATGGACCGAGACGGGCTTTACCACGTTGGCATCGCCGATCTCGCAGCCGACCTTCAGTACCGTCGCAGAGAAAAATAATTTTATCATGATTGGCGTGAGTGAGTACTCCACCGCCTACCTGACAGACGAGGCGAAAAAACTCATCGAGAATGCCATCCTCTATCTGCTTGGCATTGAGATGCCGACCGGCCTCACAAATCACCAATCACAAATTACCAATCACAAATATATCCAAGATGGTCAACTCTTTATTCAAACGGGCGACATGGTCTATGATGCTTTTGGTCGCCGTATTCGCTAATGCCCAAGAAGCGCAATATCAGGATGTCCACTACTTAGTCGATGAGATCCGCTTGACGGCGGAAGTGGCATTAAATCCCAAAGCAAGCGGAGAACTGCTGATTCCGGAACAGATCAAGGTCGGGCAGAACACTTTCACCGTCACGTCTATCGGAGACAAAGCGTTCAAGGGCTGCAAGAACCTGACCGCCATCGTCTTACCACCGACTATCGAACGCGTCTATCGTTCGGCTTTTGACGGAACGGGTATCATGCTCGACAAGACCAAATGGTCGGAAGGTTGCCTGTGGCTGGACTCGATGCTGATTGCGACGGATAAGACCATCAAACCGCGATTTGTGGTACCGGAGGGCACACGACTCATTGCCGCAGGTGCCTTCCAAGGTAACAAGACCATCCAGCGTGTCGAACTGCCGAACTGTATCCGCCGCATCGACCATGAGACTTTCCGGGATTGCAAGAACCTGCAGAAAGTTGTTATCCCTGCCACTGTCACCTCCATCGGTGAAGAAGCCTTCACCGGTAGCGGCATCTATACCAACGAGAAAAAATGGAAGAACGGTGCCCTCATCATCGATGACTGTCTGGTGGCGACCAACAACGACCTGCCGGCCAAATATATCTTCAAAAACAAGATCCCCATCCGCCTCATTGCCGAGCGGGCGTTTGCCAATCGCAAGAACCTCAAATCCGTCACCATTCCGGCGAGTGTCACTGCTATCCCGACGGCGGCTTTCTACCAGTGCGAGAACCTGACGGATGTGCTCATACCGGCGACCGTCCAATCGGTGGGTAACTTTGCGTTCTATAACTGTCCGCTCCTTAAGAACGCACTGTTACCAAAGGACCTGAAGCAACTCGGGGCGGCTGTTTTCTATGGTTGTGTCAACCTAAAGGAGCAAGTATTAGGTGATCAGCTCGAAGTGCTCGAGCGGGCGCTGTTCTTCACCTGCCGCGGACTGAAGTCCATCACCCTACCGGCACACCTGCGGCGCATCGATGACGGTGTTTTTGCCGGTTGTTCGAATATCGAGTCCATCGACTTGCCTCCTACCCTGAACCACATCGGCGAACAGGCTTTTGCAGGCTGTTCCAAACTTCGTAAGATGGTCATCCCTGCGGGTGTGAATGCGTTACCCAAACAGGTCTTCCAGGGCTGTACGCATCTCTACCGCATTGACCTGCCGGACGGTATCTACTCCATCGGTGACGAAGCCCTCGACGGTTGTCTGGCACTCGAGCGCATCAACATCCCTAAGTCCACCTTCCGTATCGGGGTACGTGCTTTCCGTAACTGTCAACAGTTACGCGGGATCGTACTCGTGGATCATATCCACATGATCGAACAGGAAGCGTTCATCGATTGTAAGATGCTGGAAGAAGTCCAACTGCCGGCATCGGTCGAGAACCTGCAAAGCGGGGCGTTCGCGCACTGTATCAACCTGCAGAAAGTGATTCTCAACGACCGACTCAAAAAGATTGAAGACGGGGCGTTCTATAACTGCCGCAGCTTACGTGAGGTACAATGGAACGACAGTCTCAAGACGATTGGTATGGAAGCTTTCTATGACTGTAAATACTTACGGACGCCGATGTTGGCGCCCGCAGTAGAAGTCGGCAAGAATGCCTTTAAGGGTTGTAAGTGATCACTTGATCGGCAAGAGACTGATGAACTGATAGTTCACCTGCTCACCTACCTCCATCACCATGTAATACGGATCCGGCTCGGCATCGGTGCTCGAGTCCACGGTGATGTAACGCACTTTACCGTAGTCCGTCACTTCGCGGCTGTGGTCATGACCGCAGAGATAGATGTCCACACCGGCTTGCGTCAATACGGACGTCAGTTCGTAGGTCTCTTCCAGGGACAGGTTAGAGGTATGTCCCTGCGAGTTGTCCTGCTTGAACAAATGCGTGTGGGTAAAGACGATGATGTGCCGGTAACCCGCCTCTTTCTTGTCAGCCAACAAGTCCTTGAGCCATTTCATCTGGTCCGTGCCCAAGGTACCTTCCGAAGTGTCCAGACAGATAAACAGATCCAACAGGTCCTTGCCGTTCCGCGTATCGAACCAATAGGTCGAACTGCCGTAGTACTTACGCCAGATATGCCACTGGTTGAAATAAATATCGTGGTTGCCGCAGGTCATGAAGACGGTGTCCTTGCGATTGGTCATCACGCCGTCCAGATGGAGGACACTGTCCGCGTGCGGAAAATGACCCTGCGCATTGATCAGGTCACCTAAATACAGACACAGGTGCGGGTTTGTATCGGCTTTATAGAGACGGATGAATTTGGCAAGTCCATAGTGGGTCGAGTCGATATGACTGTCCGTGCAGACGAAGATACGGTAGTCCGCCGGCATCTGCAGATGCACCACTCCGGCCGAGTCACTGAACTGACGGGATTCCTTAAAACGTTGTGCGATCTCGGGACTCGTGCCGTCGATCATACCAATCATATCGTAATTGGGGTTACAAGCTACACATGCGAGGCTCAATAACGTCAAATAGAAAATCTTTTTCATAATCAGAACCGATAGCTAAATCCCGCCCGCAGATAGGCTGCATAGAAAGTGGCGTTCAAGTGAAACATTCCCGTTATCTTCATCTGACCGTCCAGATGGACACGCCAGTGTTCGTCGATGTCGTAGCGACCACCCAAGAGGAACATCGGTTGCCACATACGCTCCATCTGCCAGTCGTCTTTGTTACTGATTCCAGCAGAAATATTCCAGTTATTGGTCTGCGGACGGCAGAAGACCTCCAGACGGTACAGCAGGTTAAACGGTTCGGACTGGTACTTGTCCGTCGAGTGCCAGCCGTAATCCCAGCTGTCCATCACCCGCGCAAAACCACCGATCTGCACCGACACATAGTCGAAGCGCCAACCCACCGAGAGGGCCGCACAGAAATCACTCATCCTACTGCGGAACACGGCTTTGTACAGGATCTCCGTTTCGGCAAAGAGTTGTCCGACAGGGAGATCAAAGGTCGGGCGCAGCACCACCGCACCGGTGAACGCGTTCACCGTCTGGTACTGCATCCGTGCATCGATCTGCACGTTCTTTACCACCGGCATATGCGCCATCACATCGAAATTGCCGAAATGTTCCCAGCTGCGGTTATACCCGTATTCAGCGAAGAACGACACACTGTACCGCTCCTGACCGAATCCCCGCAGGTCATGACCGCCGTCCCGGGAGATATACTCCTTCGCGCTCAGAGGCAAAGCCATGAGGATGATTAACAAAAAGAGTGTTTTTTTCATATCCATCTTCAATCTAAAATCTTCCGTCTACAATTTGACAACTGTCAACCCCGCGCCACCGTGGTTCACATCGCCGTCTCCGAACTCGAGGGCTATCTTCCCGCGTTTGCGACGTTGGCGGTTGAGATCATTGAGGTAATCGCGGGTCAACTGTTTGAGGGCACCTGTACCCGTTCCGTGCAGGATCGTTACCTCACCGGCTCCTACCATCTGCGCATCGTCCATGTACGCGATCAGGCTCTCCAAGGCCTCGTCTATACGCATACCGCGAAGATCGAGGGTACGATTGAAAGCCAAGGTACGCTGGCGTACAATGGAGGTGGTAGTAGAGGGTGCCGCAGGGAGATCCCCCTTAAGGGACTTAAGTTCCCTAAAGTCCTTGAGGACTTTCTTCTGAGTACTCGGATTAATCGGAGTACTCGGATTATTCTGAACTTTTTCTTTCAGGTTCTCCACTTTTGCCCGGGCGGCTTTGGTCTTTTCCTTATCGGCTTTTGCTTCTTTGATCTCACGAATCGTCCGTTCGATGGTCGCATTGGACTGCTGCAGCAGTTCCTGCGCCTGTTCGCGTGCCTGCTCGAGGATGGCTTTCTTCTCCTGTTTGACCCCGGCGAGCCGCTCTTCGTAGTCCGCTATCTTGGCCTCTAACGCTTTCTCTTTCTGCCGGATCGCCTGGCGTTTGTTCTCCCAGTACCGTTTGTCGCGGGCGATATCCTGCAGTTGTTTGTCGTAATCGATATGCTCCTCACCCACCAACTCCGTGGCGTATTGGATGATGCTCTCTCCCAAACCGGTCTGACGGGCGATCTCGATGGCAAAAGACGAACCGGCTTGACCGATGGACAGTTGGAACAGCGGACGCATCGCACCGCGATCGTACAGCATCGCACCGTTGACTACCCCTTTGGTCTGCTCCGCAAAATGTTTGAGGTTGGTATAGTGGGTCGTGATGACACCGAAGACTTGCTTGCTCACCAACTCCCGCAGGATGGCTTCCGCAAGTGCGCCACCTATCAACGGTTCCGTACCCGTTCCCATCTCATCAATCAGAATCAGGGTCCGCTCATCTGCCTGCCGCAGAAACGCACGCATGTTACGTAAATGCGACGAATAGGTGGACAGTTCATCTTGTATCGACTGTTCGTCTCCGATATCGATCATCAGTTGTTCAAACAAACCGGCTCTACTCTGCTCCGCCACCGGTACCAGCAGACCGCATTGGAGCATGTACTGCAGCAAGGCTACGGTCTTCAGACAGACGGACTTACCACCGGCATTCGGACCGGAGATAACGAGCATACGGTTTGCGTCTTTGTTCAATCGGATAGACAGCGGCACGACCGTCTTGCCCTGCGGCGCATAGTGCAACCACAGCACCGGATGACGGGCGTCCGACCATTCCAGCATCGGCTCATTGATAAGCTCCGGACGGATGGCGTGCAAGGTCTGCGCCAGACTCACTTTGGCGCGCAGAAAGTCCACCTCGGCCAACATCCGCTGACTCGCGAGGATCTGCTCCGTGTTCGGTCGCAACTGATCCGTGATGGCGGTCAGGATACGTACTCGTTCGCGCCGTTCCGCTCCCTCTAACTCACGGATGTGATTATTGGCATCTACCACCTGTTGGGGTTCGATATAGACTGTCTTACCCGTCGCCGACTCATCGTGTACGATACCGCCCACCTTGCGTTTGAAAGCCGGTGAGACCGGTATCACCAATCGTCCCTCACGGAGCGTCGGCGCGGCGTCGGATTCGACAAAGCCGTCTGCTTTGGCTTGACGCAGAATCGAGGCTAAGGTTCGTCCTACACTACCCTGCAGGTTCGTTATCTCCCGACGGATACGGGCTAAGTCCGGTGAGGCATTGTCCGCTAACTTACCGTACCGGTCTAAGATCCGGTCTATTTCTTTGACCAGGCTCCCTAGGATTCCTAGGCTCCCTAGGGCTCCTAGTTCCCGTAGCAGCGGGTACCGCTGCTCATCCAGCCCGGCGAAGAACCGCTCCAACTCCACGGCGTACGCCAGGGTCTTGCGCAGGTCATCCAGTTCCGCTTCGTCCAGGAACAGACCGGCGATACGGATACGGGCAATTGATTCCCGCATGTCACGGATGTCCCCGCGGGGAAACGTGAGCATCGGGTCCGTCTCGGCTTTGTAGAGCTGATCCGTCAGGTTCAGCATCCGGCTGACGGTCTCATAGTCCGTCTCCATCTGCATCGCCTCCACGCGTTCCCGTCCAAGACTCGACGCACAACGACGCATCAACTCCTCCCGGATCACCGTGAAGTCAATCTTACTCTCTATGTTATTCGGATAAATCATCCCAGAATTCGACAATCCCGTATCGCTTTGGCACCGACGGCTTCGTTCAGTTTGCGTACCAGTTCAAACCGGTTCTCAAACAGCTGCGTCTTGAGGGCCGCCGAGTTGACACGCACATAGAGTACGCCGTCCCTTACCTCCACACTGCGTGTGAGTCGGTTCACGACATCCCCCATCACCTGCGGCCAGACTTCTTCTATCTGCACATCGAGCACCGACTGTTCCAGTCCGCTCTCCCGCAAGTACTGTATCAACGCATCACCGATTTCCATCTTTCACTTTTCGGAGCCAGATTTTCTGTTTCGTACGGAAGACCCGGATAGACGGGTCTAATTCGTTTATTTTTTGGATGGCCTCGAGGGACACACCCTCTTCTTGCGAGAGACGCCACAAGGACTGTCCCACGTTCGACCAAACAAAATCCTTATCGCCTGACTTGTGCTTGTAGAAGAGGTAAATCCGGTCACCTTCCTTCATATCACGTCCCAGCGCGTCATTGTACTCACGCAACTCACGCTCGCGTATATCCAAACGGAACGCTACGTTCGCGTACGTATCACCCTCGCGTGCCAACACGTAAGCCACACCGTTGCATTTGAGTTTCGGATGCTCCAGATAGAAGTTATCCCGTTCCTCTTTGGCACTCAGCGGTGCTACGTACTCCGGCTCCGGATCGTGTGTAATGACCGCTATCGGCTCCGTCTTCCGCACCACCTCCGCTTTCAGCGGACGCTTAGCAGTAGCATCATTAGAAGCCGCTAAAGTGTCCAACCGATACTCCTCGATGATCTTGATCAACTTCGGGGCATAACCAGGATCGGTGGCATAACCGCAAGCTTTGAGTCTATGCGCCCAGCCTTCGTAGTCCTCCACGGCTATCTCGAAACAAGTCGCATACCGCGGACGTTGGAGGAACAAAGCATGGTCCTTAAACGACTGCGCAGCGTCACCGTATTGACGGAAACACTCGCCTTTGCTGTCGTCATCGTAGTAATAGACACCACCGTACCATTCGCTCGTACATTTGATACCGAAATGGTTATTGGCGTTTTCTGCCAACTCACTCTGACCTGCTGCGGACTCCAGCAGCGCCTGCGCCATGATGATGGAGGCAGGGATACCGTAGTCTTTCTGGTTCTCTACCGCGGTCGATTTCCACTGCTCGATATACGCCAGATACTTCGGATTCTGTTTCTGCGCCGCCAGCGTCATCGTGACACTCAGAGCGACAATAAATACTATCTTTCTGTTCATAATTCCAATTTTGCGCTGCAAAATTACAAAAAAAAAATGACATGTGCAAATATTTGTCTATTTTTATAAAAAAAGACATCCCGTAAAGGATGTCCTTGGGTGGAATGTGGGGCTCTCGCTTGCGCTAAGGCTCACGTGACTGCGGGCACCGCCCTTGTATAACGTTTTCGCCTTGCGCTGCGCTCTCCCCAAGAATTAAAATTCTCGGGGACCCCGGAGGATTGGCTTCTCGCCGAGACACACTCCATCGAAAACAAAATCAGCAACCATAAAGGCTGCTGACCTTGTTTTTGGGTGGAATGTGGGGCTCGAACCCACGACACTCGGAACCTCTAATCCGTTTTCGTAACTTGCTGTTTTTCAGCAGTTTAACAAAATCAGTTTACTATCTTTTTTCCCCCTCTCGGGACATTTTTGGGACACTTTTCGAAATTCGGGGGAAAGATTTTTACCTAATCTAAATATCAGTATTTCAAAGAGTTACGCGCTTTGCGGGGATAACTCGGGGAAAGCTTTTGGGGAAAGCAGTTCCGAGTGTTGCGCGCGCGCGAACTTTATTTATTCTTATAGAGAGTCATTTCTTCCTCTCGTAGCTCAACAATCTTTTCCAAGTTCTTGATGCGCTCTTCCTGATCTTGGATGAGCTTCTTTTGCGTGTCTATGATAGTACGCATGTAAACTGTTACCGGGGTGTTCTCGGTAAGTTTCTGCTCCTCATCTTCTACAAAGAAGTAATCAATAGGCACACCAAAGAATTTGGCCATCTGCTCCAACGTGTGCGCTGTCGGATTGGAATTCTCACCCAAGAGATTTGACACGGAACGTTTCCGGTTGCCATAAAGCAGTTCACTTAGGTCTGCTGTGGGTCTTCCTGTCTCTTTGAGCAAGTTTTTGACGATTTGACCGCTAAACATTGCTTTTTCAATTTTCAGTTTAATATCTATGATATTACAAAAATTCCGTCTAAAAAATGTGCATTTATATTGGCGTTTTTTCGCTCATATATTTGCGTATATGAAATTTTTGTTGTAATTTTGCTGCAAAATTAGTAAAAATTTTTGATATGAACAAATTTTCGCCGGAAAAAATTGAAAATTTTCGCATTTTTTATGTCGAACTGCGCAAAAATAAGGTAAAAACGCAGTTTAGGGATGAAATGTGCAAGGCTACCGGATGGGCGTACTCTACTTTCTATCGCAAAATGAAGTACGGCAACGTGTACCGTGATGAAGCACCTATAGTTAAATCAGTCATTGAAAACTTTCAGAAGCAATGAAAAAAGCAAGCAAACCAACCAAGAAACGTGATTTCTTTATCTTTGAAGAATGGCTTCCTGCACTGCAGAAGCTGGACGGCTTCTCTCTCCTTGCAGTTGAGTTCAAAAGGAACAGCAACGGCTTCGTAAAGAAGATCAAGGGTCTGGTGTTTGAGGAATATGAAAACTACCTCGGCACAATGAAGATAGTCAATAAGCGGCATGTATCTGTATATTGGACGCATACAGGCGTATGTTATAGATGTAGCAAGCACGTGCGCGCGGAGCAGTTCGATGTCACGCAATATCTGGAGCAGTAACTATGTACTCAGAAGAGTTTATTGAACGAGTCCGCTCCAATACCAACATCCAACGCGTTTTTGAAGCCAAAGGCATCACTCTCCATAAGTCCGGTGCCGATTTGGTATGCAAGTGCCCGTTCCATGCAGACAAGAGTCCGTCTCTGCATGTGAACGTCTCTAAAGGTCTCTGGAACTGCTTCGGATGTGGCGAAGGAGGCGATGCAATTCAGTTCGTGCGAAGGGCATACGGTTATTCGTTTCGTGAAGCTGTTGAACATCTTGCGAATGCGGCCAACATCCCTATCGAGCAAGAAAGGCAGCTCACTCAAGCAGAGATTGAGGAGCAGCACAAGCGCGAAGTCCTTCTCAATGCGATGGATGTCGTGGCTGATTTCTATGTCACTACCCTATGGGACGATAAGAGCGAAGAAGCGAAGAAAGCCTTAGAGGTCGCTTCCGATCGCTGGGATAAGGAATTCCTTCAGCAATACCGTATCGGCTATGCGCCGAACAAGTCCGACGCTCTTATCCAGTATGCCTATACCAAAGGTATCTCCGCCGAACTGCTCTTGGAACTGGGCATGGCCAAGTATAATAAGAAAGGCAAGCTCGCGGATGCCTTCCGGGGACGGATCATGATTCCTATACGCAATCGCTCCGGAAGATACGTTGCCTTTACCGGCAGAACCCTCTCCACAGGCGATGATATCCCCAAGTACCTAAACAATACTACCACGCCGCTTTTTGACAAAGATACTGCGGTCTTTGGCTTGGACGTGGCTGCAGGCCCGGCTATCCGTGCAGATGTCATGTACTTGGTTGAGGGTGCGCCGGACGTGCTCCGCTTGCACCTAATCGGCGTCAAGAACACCGTTGCATGTCTTGGCTCGGCTTGGACAGAGAACCAACTTCGGATGCTTAAGCATTGCACTACCAAGTTGTGCTTCATTCCGGATGCAGATCCACCCAATCAGGAAGCAACCAATATCCGTGATAAACATGGTATTGGCATCCAAGCCGTCATCAAGAATGCGAAGAAGGCCCTATCATTGGGCTTTTCGGTGATGGTCAAGGAGATTCCGGTCGGAGAGTCGCATGAGACCAAGCATACAAAGTACTTCAAGCAAGACCCGGATTCGTACTTCGTTTCCATGGACCGGTTCAACGCTACTGGAGAAAAGGATTTTATCATCTGGTATGCAGGAAAGATACTCAACACCAACCAAGCCGCCTCCGCGAATGCTAAAGCAATCGACGAATTGGCTGAACTCATCGCAGAACAGGATATCGAATCGCAGATACCGGTCTATATCGACGCGCTCCATGAAATCTATCCTGGACGTCAGACATGGAAGAAAGCCATTGACAAGGCTATCGGAGAGCACGCGAAACAGACCCTGTCAAAGGTGGTGGATGGTATTGACATCCTCAGTGAGTTTGGCTTCGTGGAGCGGCACAATGCCTACTATACATCTTCCAATGGCGCTACTGTCAAGTGGTCTAACTTTACACTCGTACCACTCTTTCATGTGCGAGATAATAATTCCGCACTGCGCCTATATAGGATGAAGAATGAGGATGGCGTAGAACTCACGATCGAGTTCCAGCAGGAAGAACTCACTTCCCTTGCTCGTTTCCGGGCAAAAGTGGAGAGCCAAGGCAACTTTGTGTGGCTCGTGGGTGAAAGCCAACTCACAAAGCTGAAGCAATTCCTCTATAAGGCTACCGAGACAGCAGAACTGATAAAACAGTTAGGCTGGAACCAAAGAGGCTTCTATGCCTTTGGAAATGGTATTGCTTTCAATGGCTCCTGGTATAAGGTTGATACGTTAGGCATTGTGCGCCTTCCGGAAAACATGGGCAACTATTACCTACCGGCATTTTCAGAAGTGCATGTCACAGAAGATGGTGTTGATAACTACAATGATTTTGACAGACGCTTCATCCATGATAACCGAAGCACTGTCTCATTGCATGAATACACTTCCAAAATGGTTGCCGTGTTCGGAAACAAAGCCATCGTCGGTATCTGCTTCTATCTGGCTACGCTATTCCGTGATATCATCCTCCGGGAAGTGTCCGGTTTTCCTATCCTCAACCTGTTTGGTCCGAAAGGATCTGGTAAAACCGAACTCGGCCATTCATTGATGGCGTTCTTTATGTCCTACAACAAAGCACCCAACCTTACCACCTCCACGCTCCCTACAATAGCTGAAGCGGTCGGACAGGTTGCCAATGCGCTCATTCACTTGGATGAGTTTAAGAACAATCTCGATACGGAGAAGTTCGAGTTCTTAAAAGGTCTCTGGGATAGTGTCGGCAGAAGCCGCATGAACCTCGATACAGGCAAGAAGCGGGAAACATCCAAAGTAAATTGTGGCGTTATCGTATCCGGGCAGGAACTGGCCAGCCGCGATATAGCTTTGTTTTCTCGTTTTGTGTTCCTCTCTTTTGATACCTCGCAGTTCTCCAAAGAGCAGCTGCACGAGATGGAACAGTTCCGTGAGATCCGCAAACGCGGGTGCTCACATCTGACGCTTGATATCATTAAGTTGAGGCCGCAGTTTGAGCAAGGTTTTCAGCAGACATACTACGATGTTACCAACCAACTGTCAAAGCAGTTTGAGGATGCGATTGAAGGTCGTATCTTAGGTAACTGGGCGATTATAATAGCTGCCTTCAAAACCTTGGAGAATTATCTCAATCTGCCGTTCGATTACACAACAGTCTATGGCGATTGTTGTGCGCTGATGGAGGTGCAGAACATGTACTGTCGTGAAAATAATGAGATTGCCAAGTTCTGGAAAACGCTTTCCCTGCTTGTCAATAAGGGCATCCTGTATGAAGGTTGCGATTTTCACATTAAGTACATGGATAAGATCCTGCTTAAGGTCGATAGCAAAACCAACACCACTCGGTCGCTCGAATGCGTCAAGCCGGTGCTCCTCATCCGTAATACTGTCTTTGATGAGTATAAGGATTATTGCGTATCGCATAACGAGTCTTATCTATCTGCACCTTCTCTAAGGCAATATCTTAAAGCTTCGAAGGATTATATTGGAACCAAAGCAAAGGAGGCCTTTACTCCTATGATAAACGGTCAGCCTATATATCAGGAGAAATCCGATAAACAAGGCGTGGCATACAAGGAGAAAGCCCGCTATGTGGGTGAAGCCCTTTGCTTTGATTACAGCATGACTTGCGAGCTATACGAGTTCTCCCTCGCATCCACGAACATTATTGAAGAGTCTGCCGATGACGATGGAGAATAAATATAGCCCGCTTCCCACGTGGAGGTTGTTGACATTGCTTCCTCCACGTATCAGTTTAATATCAAAGAGGAAGCCTGCTCGGGAGGGTCGGCTCCTCGCCCTTATCTGCTTAGGAGGAAGCCTGCTCGTGAGAGTCGGCTCCTCCCCTCTCTGCCAACAATCAAAACTTTTATGCATATATGGAAAACTTTCAATTGTTAATCAGTCTCTCCGAAGACATTCTCGTTCTGTTTATGGACGATGACAACTACATGCGCAACTTGGATGATGTTTGGGAAACTCTCCAGAAGCAAGATCCAGACCATTTCCGGGATGTACAACTCAGGATTTTAATCTCGCACTTAGCCGCAATTCAAGTCGCCTTTCTTAATACCTTTGGCGGTCACATGGTGCCTGAAGCCGACGTAGCCATTTCTCAAGCCTGGCATTACGCAGAAGAACACATGTCACCTCAATACCGACAGGGCTTGTAGGCCTGCTTTGTGCTATTCCGCTTTTAGGGATGCGACGGGTAACACTCGTCGCTATCTTTTGCCATTCGCATTCTACTTTATTCTCACTATTTTTATTCTACATATACTACATATACTACAGTATAGTATTTATGTTCTTTATGTAGCTTTTTCTGGTATCTACAATTTTCTGCAATTGCCTACTAATTGCCATGTTGTAGGAGGTCACTCTACTTTTTCATTGGCTCGCCTACATGCTTTTAGGTACTCAATGTATTGATATACCGAAGTGTAGCAACTGTAGCACTTGTGTACTCTCCGAACTTACCCCTAACTGCGCTTTTGTTGTTACCGCTCTTTCCCTCTCGCTCGGTTCCGAGTGCTCATGTCGTTATGCAGCCGTAGTAGATAAGGAGATTATGCGCCCGAGTTCCGCACATGCGTAACGCATAGTACTCACATCCTAAACGCTCTATGGTTGACGGCTTCTGCCTAATCACTTCTGCCCGATCTTTGTCCTTCTTGCTTTCAAGTCCTGCCCCTTGAATTACATATTGCCTTGGAGATTTATGTCGTTCCTTTTAGCAATGCAAAGGTAGTTGGTTCTTTCCGTATGGCAAGGCTAAACATGTTCCGGCGCCCAGGTGCTTAAAATTTCTCCAGCCTCCGGACTAAAAGCCGTGAGGTAGTAAATTTTGCGGAAGTCTTGCTGTTTCACGGAATGGAGAACTACACTTGCGTCAACTCTGAAAGCATTGTAAAAGAAACAAATCTCAAAACAATATGTCTAACAATTCAAAAAACAGTACAGTTATGAAAGCATCTAAGAAGAACAATCAGGCAACCGAAGTAAAGGTAGAAGTAGCTCCGCAACCCTTAACAGAGCGTCAGTCCTTAAGAGCACTTTGCAAAGAGTTACGCGCCAAGTACGGAACCGATGAGCGCATTAACAATCTCCTCTGCATCTACTACAAAGAGCTGCACAATCTCTCCATCTTGAAAACTCGGGAACAATGGGAGCGCGAGGGCTAGTATTCGATAACAACCTCACCCGCTTTCCTGCATGGGGCAAGCCCGTCAGCCGAGTAAACAAGGAAACAGGTGAACAATACACCTTCTTCCCGGTTACACACTTCTACGTACCGCAAGCAGTTTGTCAAGCATAAATGAAAAGAGTGCCATCCGTCAGAAATGGCGGGTGGCCATTTCCTTCTAATAAATTGTAGCCTTATGAAAAAGTCATTTCAACAGTACACACAACTCGCTTTCGATTTCGAGTGCAGTACAGTTTCCGATAGTGAGAAAGTCACGTATCAAGAAAGCGTTTCCACTACATGTTACCGCTGCACCAAAGAGGAATTTGAAGCACAGCAGGCTATTGAGCGTGATTACATGTTTGGTCGTGCTGCTTGGCTCTACCGGCAGTTAGAGCGTGAAATGGCGGCAGTTAGAGCGTGAAATGGCTCACGAGCGCAAGGCTGCAAAGGCATTGGCTGAATTTGAGGCTATGAGAGCCGAAGCATATAAATATAACTTCTAAATTCTTTATCGTTATGATTCCTATTCAACAAATCCTCGTTCGCTGCACAGAAGAGCAGCTGGAGTCCATCCTTTCTTCCTGTCAAACAATCATGTCGCACATGGAGTTCGTCACCGGTCACACTTCATTACAGCTCGCCGGTGATAACGAGCAGTACTGGAAAATTTACGGCTTGAATTGCCTTGTTTTTACGGAGCTTGCAGCCCGCGCACAGGGCAAAACAAAGCGCAATCCGAACCCGCTCATGAAATGAATTTGGAGGCTTAGTCCTCCATTTTTTTCAGACCAGTCGCAAGCTCTTCCGGATGACGGGCATCCTGTTCGTCAGCATGACTGCTATCGTAGTATTTTGTCCGACTGTTTTTATTTGGGCGTTCCCGGCATAGTTCTGCAGATCCGCTCATCTCCAGAGCTACGTCGGTCGGGCTTTGCAGGGGTTCACAAGTTCCGCATTGTTGCACAATACCATAGCCCTTCCAATCCCTAACGCGTTTTTTTCTTTCAAAATGCTTAATTCTGAACGAATTAGGAAGAAAAACTTGCATATTCAAAAAAAAGTGTAATTTTGCAGAGATTTTTGATGTATCGCAAGAGGCGGGGCGCGATATTCGTGCCCGTCTCTTTTGCGG
>CADCCH010000018.1 GCA_902799875.1 uncultured Bacteroidales bacterium
CCAAATTTTTGTTGTACCTTTGCAGTCGCAAAGGTTTTATGAAAGAGTTACCGACATATACACCCGATTTTGAGGAATATATCCGTCAAGGAGAGCCTGACAAGAAAGAACGTGCACAGCTATGGCGCACCGCTATCGGCTTGCAGCAAGTTGATGGATTGGAGACCTCGGAGTATTTACGTGAGGTAGCCCGGCAACATATCGAGGGTGACATAACGTTGAAGGATGTAAAATCACTCATTGATAGTTATTATAAGACCGAAGGCGCGCGCAATTCTGAAGACGCGGAAGATAAACAAGAAGCTGACAAGGTTTCTGAGCGTATTGCAGAACTTCTTTCTCAAAAGACCTTTACCTTTAGCCCTTCACAACTGGTCGCTATCCATCGTCATCTCTTTCAAGGAATTTATAAGTTCGCAGGTAAGATTCGCGATTATAACATCACAAAGAAAGAGTGGGTATTACGCGGCGAAACGGTATATTATGCCAGCGCAGATACTATTCGCGAGACGCTTGATTACGATTTTGGACGAGAAAAAGAATTTGACTATTCGTCTGTCTCTTTAGCACAAGCAATTAGTCATCTTACATTGTTTTGTAGAGACATTTGGCAAATACACCCGTTCGGAGAAGGAAATACACGTACTACCGCGGTATTTATGATCAAATATCTGCATACACTCGGCTTTCGTGTAAATAATGATCTTTTTGCAGAGAACTCATGGTACTTCCGCAATGCGCTCGTACGCGCGAATTATAAAAATGTACCACAAGGAGTGGACTATAGCCCGATATTCCTTGAACGTTTCTTCCGTAACTTGCTTTTAGGCGAGAATTATCCTCTCCTTAATCGCGAAATGCACTTGGATTGGAAAGGAACACCGGATAAAGACCAAAGTGCAATTCAAAGTGCAAATGTTATAGAAAATCCGCTTTCTAAGTGCAGAAATTGCACTTTGGAAGAGACTGCGGTTCTTCTTTTAGTGCAAAAGAATCCATCTATCACTCAAAAACAAATTGCCGAGCAGATTGGAAAATCAGAACGAACAGTAAAAACTATAACGGTAAATCTTGTCGAGAAAGGGATTATAATCCGTCGAAATGGAAAACGTAACGGTCATTGGGAAATAATAAAAGAGTAGGGGTATTAGCTCATCTGGCTAGAGCGATCGGTGAGAGTTCTTAGCCGCAATGGCACGATTATCACGAGTCTCCCATGCTCCACAAAAAAGAATTTTAGTATCTCTGGGATTCTGGTCCGTTGTCTCGACCGTAAGAATTGTGCAACGGATTAATTACATGTCTTAAACGCATATTTTCATTGCGTTCTTGTTCGAGTTCTTGATGTATCTCGTATATCCGTTTCTCGTTTTCTTTCGCTTGTTGCTGGCGTTCCAGGGATGCGTTTTCTTTGTAAGTATTGTATTCGGTACTGATAGAATCCAGTTTGTTACCAAGTTGTGTATTTTCTTCTTGCAATCCTTTTGCAACATAGCCAACACCACACAACCCGACAACTATTGGAAATAACACAATCCATCCCCACGGAAATCTCCGTTGCAGGACTTTCTTTAGTTCCATAGCGGATGGATAGCGTTTCTTCGGATCTTCTTGCCTGCATTTATTAGCATATCGTGCCAACTTTTTGTTCAGAACTAGCACGCCGCCGATTCCGTAAATATCAATAGTAGGCGATAATTCTCCATTCCATTGTTCCGGCGCCGCATAGCCGGTTGTACCTGCACCGCCTTTCAAAACGCTGAAATCTACTTTGTCTGCTAGCCCAAAGTCTACCAACACGATATGACCATTATCTTTGCGGACAAGTATGTTGTCGGGTTTTATATCTCGATGGATAACACCCGCACGATGGATGTAATCAACAGCCTCGCACAATTCTATCGCTTGTTCACGTGATATGAACTTTATAGGCTCACCTTCTACATACTCTTGGATGATGCAAGTTCCCAATTCCGGCACATTCTCCATGCCAAGCGTGCGCACAACATTAGGATGAGAAAGCGGGTAGGCAATCCGGAACTCTTTTTCTAATAAAGTCTGATATTGTAGCTCTTTAGAAGCCGCTTTGGTAAGACATTTCAGAACATGCCATTGACCATAACGTTTGGCTTTGTACACGACGGAATAACCATTACTGGATTCGTGCAGCAATGTGATCTCTGTAAACCGGTTAGAGATATTTATATCTCCACCGCTCGTGAAACCCGAATTAACTTCAGCGTCAAACATTCAAAAGCTCTATTTTGGTAAGTCCGGTCTTTGCCCCAGCAATATACGTATCTTGTTGTTTCGGCTCGCGAACGCTTACCACTTCTGTTGCTGTGAGCGGTTGACCGAGTAAAAACTGTGTCGTGGTAAATTGGTCTCCTATCTGCAATTTACTATTCTGCGCGTGTAGTACTACAAATCGTCCTTCACCCAGATACTCTATCAAACATTCCCGGTCGGGATTCCAGGCAATGCATAACTTTTGCCCTTTGTTCAATTCTTTAACCACAACGCGTTTCGCGCCAATAAAATCTGATTCTACATGCTGTTTGTCTTGATAATCCTGCCAGCCGCTGTATCCCGCGTAGCGCGCGAGAATAGATAAGGTAATCGGGCGTAGTTGTCCGTTATAGGGAATATGTCCAAACACACGCTTCAAAGTGGTCGGGCTCAAATACTCGCCGGTTTTCTTTTGAATCTGTTCGCTCAGATACTCGAAATCCGCCGGTGACTCCAATGTTCTCCCTAATTGCTGAATAACTATTTGTTTGAGGTGTTCCATAAGCGTTTCCGTTTATTGAATCATCATCACAAGCACGGGAATAGGCATTATACCATTAATGGAAAAGAGAATGTCACTCGAGTAATTAGATTTCCCTCGGTATAAGTAGCCATTTTCGATAGTATAGAGTATGTCTGTGCTGTAAGTGGATTTACCACGGTAGATATAGGTGCCATCGAACGTGAGAATAATATCGCTGGCATAATTGGACTTACCACTATACAGATATTTCCCATCCCAGGTATAGAGGATGTCGCTGGAATAATTAGAACGACCTTTGTAGATATATTTACCATCCCAAGTATAGAGAATATCATCGGAATAATTAGAGCGGCCTCTGTATACACTCTTTCCGTCAAAGGTAAAGAGAATATCATTGCTATATGAGGACTTGCCGCGGAATAACTGTGACTGTGCCATTGTTGTAATACTAAAAAAGGTTAATATAAAAATAAATATGCGTTTCATATAGATCAGTTTTTTTCGGCTGCAAAGGTACTATATTTTTCCGATATGTGCAAATCTTCCATGTGTTTTTCTGCCAAATAATATAAAAATATACCATAAAATGATACTTGGTTTGAAAAGGTTTGATTTGGCACGATTTGGCTCAAAAAATAGTTGTACCTTTGCACGCCGAAAAGCAAGAGTGGTCTACATCTTACTGAAAAAATACGAAAAAGTGCACATTTATTTGTGTATATAAAAACTTTTTTGTAATTTTGCGCTGTCTTTTGAATAAGACAGACATATTGAGACGTATCAACGTATCAACTTGGCAAGGTAAATCTGGAAAATTAACTAGTGGTCAGGGAAGATAAGTTGAACAGTCCACCGTAAGGTGTAGACTGCTTTTGCTTATTTGACCACGGGCGTTCCAGAGCCTACCTTCCAATAAGTGAAAGTGGTCTTTTTATTGTTTAACCTTTAAATAATTAATCATTATGGGAAAAACATTTGATTACTTCAAAGCTGAAGAGGTAATTAGTCCAAAGGATTTTGTTAAGAGCGTCAAGCAAGTGTATGATGGAACTCCTTTAGCGAAAGGTGATTTTTCTATCGCGCTTCTTGATTGGAGAGGAGAAGAAGTATATGGGATTCGATGGAATCGTACTATGCGTGAAGCCAATGATCCTATAAAACTATCAGGTCAAAAGAAATGTTTAGGCATTCCTGTTTCTTTTGCGCGTCCAGTTTGGTTTGTATTACCTAAAGAATTAAACAAAGCAATACAAGAATTCATACATGAGAATGAATAACCAAATAAATTTAATCAATATGAAAAAAATCTCTATTTTGTTATTTGCTGTTATGATGGCAGGTAGCCTTAGTGCTCAAATTGAAGAAGTGAGTGCAGAAAATTATGCTCCTAAAAAGGAAGTAAAAGTTAAGAAGTCTGCTCAAGATTCTCATCCGGCAAATCTTCTTAAACGACGTTATAATCTTATCGGGCAACAATTATATTGTGTAAATGAATATGCAGATGTAAGAGAACATTATAGTTCACCTTCTGCCGCGATAGCAATTTACTCTGATGGAAGTATTGGATTAGAGCGTTTAAAGAAAGGAGCATATTATACCGTTGTAGATATGCTTACTTCAGAAGAACAATTATTTGAATTGCAAAATCAATTGTTGCAAAGTAAAAACTATAATAAGGAGGGCTTTCACTATAAAGACATAAATGGGAAAGACAAGGTGTATTATATATCAAAATCAAAAAAGGAAGATATTCCAGGATTTTTAAAGACAGAAGGGGTCCTCTATGTCCTGTCTGACGAAAAAGGAATTAAATACTACGTTGCATGGAGAAACTCAATGTGGTATGGTAATTATGGTTCAGATGTTAATAACGTTAAAAGATATCAAATTCCTCTTTTTAATAATGTGGCTAGAGATGAAGCGATTGCATATAGTGCATCAATAGGTGACTTTATTTCGGTTGAGACGTTTAGCTACCTCAAAGATAAATATACCAATAAAGAATTGGTTTATTGCTCCTATTATGATCCGAGTTGCCAAAAATATTATAGTAAGGAGGAGTATGCAACAGAGAAAATTAAGAAGTTGTTTATAGCTCGGATAGAAAAAGTTGGAGTTGAAAAGAATCATATAGTTTTTCTTCTCAATGTAGATGGGAAAAGAAGTACGGAGATATATGGAAACGAGGGGAAATGCATACCCTCTGGACACAAAGATACAATAGAAGGTGTATGTTGGGAGGAAAGTACATCTGCAATGCCTATGCGTACTGATATTGATTCACTTGTGCAAAAATGGTATCAAGAAGAACAAATAAAGGAAGCACAAGCTCGTGCGGAGAAACCAAAACAAAAAGCGGAGTATATCAAAAAGTATGGAGAGAAATTTGCTCTAAATATTTTGGACGGTAAAGTTTGTGTGGGAATGACAAAGGAAATGTGTCAAGAAGCGATGGGAAAGCCAAATAATACGACCCGAAATTCAAGTTCTCTTGGCGTAGTAGAGATGTGGACATATTCTACTATGTACGAACTATTTGGAGGTTATGCTCCTATCATTGTGATTACATTCCTTGATGACAAAGTTACTTCCGTGGATGAGTATAAAGAAAATTTCCCATTCTAAAAAATATTAAATCAATATCATTATGAAAAAGTTTTTATTATACACATTTATCATTATTTTAACGCTTGTTGTAGCAGCGGGTGGTATCTTGTATTTGCTTAAGGTAACGGCAGAAACAGTTGTAGAAACTATTGACGATGTATATGATGTAAAGAATTACACCGTGTATATTGACGATTGTGTACGTTATACCTTAGCTAGCGTACATCCAAGTGATACTTATGGTTCTACTGAGTTGGAAAGTAAAGCAGATAGGAAAATTGAAGAGTATGCTTCATCCTATGACGATGTTGATCAGCCGAGTTACAAATTGGCTCTGGAGAAACTGAGTAAAGAAGGTAACTCTTTTGAAAAGAAGTATGCCACTAATTTGTTGAAGATTTATAATGGTCTCAAAATAGATCTGACTCCTTTTGAAAAAGACAAGGAAAAAGATTACAAATATCGGTTCATGGAAAAGAATAGTAGGGTGCATTTTACGGCTTCAGTAGGTGTTCTTTGTTTATTTGATGCTGATATATGGGATCTTGGCCGTTACGCGGAATATCTGGAAACAGGTGTATTTGAGAATGCTCCGGCAACTTCTTATGATGAGACCGACGATGAAGAATTAGGACGTGGTGACGAAGTTGATGAAGATATAGAATATGATCCGGTTGTTGATCTTATTCATGCACGAATCTGCGACCAATATAATGGCTGGTATTCGGATGATAAAATCATGTCAAAAGCATTCTATTCAATATTTCGCAAAGCTCAACAATCTGACGATAGCGAAGTTGGTTGGCCAGATTGGGACTATTGGCATTGTACTCAAGGTGCGGAAGCTAAATTATCATCAATAGAAGTAGAAAAGAAGACAGAAACTTCTGCAATAGCTCACGTTGTGTTGTTTTATTCAGAACTAGACGAATACAAATCAGTTGATATGCCGATGGTATATGAAAACGGAAACTGGTTCGTCGATGATATAATCAGTTATGAGGGGGATACAAGATACTCTCTAAAAGAGGCTGCTAAAAAGAAAAGTAACTAAATATAATTATATCACGTTTGGGGGTACTTATAATTCAAAAGGGAGGGAGGCAACTCTCGCCCTTTTTGATGCATATTACGTAAGAATTTGGGAATAAAATCCCACAAAAATTTGCATATATGAGTTAGTAATTTTCTCCGACGATTTCCAAAATAGAAACAGTCGCAATCCTTGGTAGGCGCAAAATTTGCGTCAACCAATAGTTTCCAAAAAGGAAACAGTTGGCAAGCATGTTCCATAATGGAACACACTGCTATTGAATAATCATCATCAAGATGGGAAGGGGCAGGGCGCCATCGAACGAATACAGGATGTCGCTGCTATACGACGAGCGGCCGCGGTAGACGTGCTTGCCGTCCCGGTCAATTTTTGTTGAATCTCGGTCTTTTTGGACCCAAAATCTCTACTTTGCGGCTAAAAAATCAAAATTAACCGCAAAATATGCGGCTAAAATTTGCATATATGCCGCAAAAGTTGTACCTTTGCACCCGAATTGTAATGTTTATCGTTAATAACTAAATGGTAAATGGCTTTATGTTTATTCACGAATTAAACAATTGGACGCAATTTTCGTGGGATCACGACAAAGTAGATGCCAGGTTGGCTGAAGTATCGCAAGCTCTGGGTTATTTGCATGGTAGGCTGAGTATGATCGGGTTTGACGAACAACTCAAAGCAACAGCAGAGAGCGTGACACAGGATATCGTCTCGTCTTCTGAGATTGAAGGTGTTTCGTTGAATACCCGCTCCGTACGTTCATCTGTAGCACGCCGATTAGGTGTGCCATATGAAGAAACGAATGACGCACTTTCCCATTATGTTGAAGGAATGGTAAGCGTCTCTTTAGATGCCACACGCAACTACATGCATCCTCTTACAGCCGAGCGACTCTTCGCTTGGCATGGAGAGCTTTTCCCACCAGAGCGCACAAGACTTTATCGCATCGACGTCGGGCAGTATCGCAAAGTAGGCATGCAAGTCGTTTCCGGTAATATGGGGCGCGAACGCGTTTGTTATGAAGCTCCGGCTCCGGAACGAGTGCCGGCAGAAATGGAGCAGTTCATTGTATGGTATAATAATCCCGATATTCCCGCTACGCCGCTGAAAGCCGCTATCGCTCATTTTTGGTTCGTGTGTATTCACCCGTTTGACGATGGTAATGGCCGTCTCACTCGTGCGCTCTCTGATATGCTCTTAGCGCGAGCAGAGAATAGTAACTTGCGCTACTATAGTATGTCTAAGGCTATTTATGCCGACCGAAAAAACTACTACCTAGAATTGGAACGTGCCCAACGTGGAAGCGATATCACAAATTGGTTGTTATGGTTCCTTAATACCTTGCTGACAGCAATCAAAGAATCCGATACAGTCATAGGAAATGTCCTGAACAAAACCTATTTCTGGCATATCCACGAAGATATAACTTGTTCCGAACGGCAGAAGAGAATTCTCAACATCTATCTTAGCGGCTATGATGGCAAATTGACTGCAAAGAATTGGGCTAAATTGGCAGAGGTGTCTTTGGATACCGCTAATCGTGATATAGCTGATTTGGTAGAAAAGAAGATGCTATGTCCGGTTCATGGTAATGTGCGCAATGTGGCCTATTTGCCGTGTTACAATCAACATAGTTCACTGCCGTTTGATGATGTGCATGTCAATGAGCGAGCTGGACAGAAATATATCTGCATAACATTCAAGCAGCAATCATACAGCGAGCGACTCACAGAAGGAGACCTGCAATCTCTCGCCCAAGGAGAACGCACGATTGAAGATTTAGCGTACAAGTATTTTGCTTATTTAATGATGATATAGATTATGCGAGTAGTAGTTCAGCGTTGCAGCCGCGCAGAAGTGCGCATAGACGGAGAAAGGGTAGGGCAGATCGGAAAAGGCTTCGTCCTTCTTGTCGGTATAACGGACTCCGACACTCGTGAGCAGGCAGATCTGTTAGCAAAGAAAATTGCGCAGCTTCGTGTCTTTGAGGATGCTGAAGGCAAGATGAACCTGGCGCTCAATGAGGTAGGGGGCGCCGTGCTGAGTATCTCGCAGTTCACGCTTTATGCCGATTGCCGCAAGGGCAACAGACCTTCCTTCATCCGTGCAGCCCGACCGGAAACAGCGGCTCCGTTGTATAATTATTTCAATGAAACGCTCCGCAATCTTTACAACCTCCGTGTAGAAACGGGCCGTTTTGGCGCAGACATGAAAGTCGATTTTATCAACGATGGTCCGGTGACAATCCTTTTGGATACCGACGAATTATGTAACAAGCCATTTTAAGCAAAATCTTCAAAAAGATTTGAAATTTTCCATAAAAGACTTGTATATTCCAAATTTTTGTTGTACCTTTGCAGGGCAAAGTTGATTTGAGCACTATGACAAATAGTCCACAACATATTACGCAATCAGGTATAGAGATCTACACCGCTCCAGACAATAGCATCCAACTGCAAGTTAAGCTGGATCAGGATACTGTGTGGCTAAACACGAGTCAAATGGCAATATTGTTTGGCAAAGAAGAGTCTAACATTCGTCGTCATATCATTAACGTTTTTAATGAAGGAGAATTGCCTCGCGATAATAACGTGCATTTTTTACACGTTAATGGAGTCAAGAAACCTGTGCCATTTTATACGCTTGATGTTATCATCTCAATAGGATATCGTGTTAAGTCTCAACGCGGTGTTCAATTCCGTCAGTGGGCCAACAAAGTTCTCAAGGACTATCTCGTCAAAGGCTACGCTGTACGTACTAACATGCAACTTCAGCAATACCAGGAGCTCAAGCAGTTGGTCGGTGTCTTGCAGCAGACGATACAAAATGAAGCATTGACGACCAATGAGGCGCGCGATTTGGTTAATGTTGTTACCGATTATACGTACGCGCTCGACACCTTAGATAATTACGACTATCAGCGTTTAGCCATCAGCGACACCGAAAGTACAGAACGCTTCCATGCCACATACGAAAACGCGATGGAGGCTATCCGCTCGCTCAAGGAGAAATTCGGCGAAAGTTGGCTATTCGGTAATGAGAAAGACGATTCGTTCAAGAGCAGTATTGGTCAGATATACCAGACGTTTGGCGGGCAAGAACTCTATCCGAGTGTGGAAGAGAAAGCGGCAATGTTGCTCTATTTGGTTACGAAGAACCACTCTTTCTCAGACGGCAACAAACGTATTGCAGCAACCTTATTCTTGTGGTTCATGGATCGTAATGGTATTCTCTATACACCGGAAGGGCATAAACGTATTGCTGATAACACGCTTGTTGCTCTCACGCTGATGATCGCAGAAAGCCGCACCGAAGAGAAAGATATTATGGTAAAGGTTGTTGTAAACCTGATAAATAAGAAGAACTAAAAGAGTAGGGGTATTAGCTCATCCATCCCTTTCGAGTCCGCTATACTCCACAAAAAATAAGAAACTTATTCACATAAAATAGAACAACTATGGCAAAGTACATTTGTGATGTCTGCGGGTACGAATATGACCCCAGCGTAGAAGGCAAAGCGTTTAATGAACTCCCTGAAGATTGGACTTGTCCGAAGCTTAATCGCCTCACCGGTACCGAAAAAAGAGTAGGGAAGACCTAACAAAATACCACGTAGCAAATACGTGGTTTTATCGGACCAAACAGCATACAAATGGGGGTGATTTCAGGGTGATTACTGGGTAATTACCGCGTGATTAGGGGGATATTTATACGACGTCGGGCTAAGAACGCCCCAATGAACTGCCAAACTGGCAGACTTATAGAAAAAACACAATATATACAACAAAAATCGTGCCAATATATGAGCCAAATTGAATTTTATGCACCCGTCAAAAACATGCACGGGGAATTTGAAAAAGGAAGCAAGATTGTCATGAGACAAAAGAAGTACCGGGCTCCCAACGGCGCCGTTCTCAAAGAAGGCGTTCAAGAGTCGTACAAAATCGTCAACCCCCGTGATTACAAGAAAAATCCGCCTAAAGGCGCTGAACTTGCCAATATCAACTCATTTGCCGATTCGAAACGTATCTCATCGGAAATAATCAATTCTGAGAAGATCACGGATGACGAATTAGCGGCTATGACACCGGAACAACGTACACACGTCATGGACTTATGCCAACAACTCGATAATTACCGCAAGCGTTTCTATGCACAGTTCAAAAAACCGGATCCTGAAGCACCGTACGAAAAGAAACCAAGACCGGGCTCAACGAAACTCCTTCAAAAACAATATGCCAAGCTCGATAACTTCATTCAAGCGATAATCCGTGAAAAGATGACAAATGCGAATAATCATTAGCCATACTGAATAATAAATTGGTTTCATAATTTATTAAATTTTAAATTTTAATAGTAGATTATCTCAAATCTGCCATTATGGCAGAATAATTTAACCTTCAATCTATGGCATAATTCTTGCACAATGTTTCATGTAATGAACTAGACTTATTCAAACCTAATCGTGATTATGTAAAATAGCATATGGAAGAAAACAAATATATAGAAGACGTACACTACTCAGAAGTGGATAAGCAGCGTTACGAGGTACTCCCTATTAAGAACACGGTGTTGTTTCCGGGAGTGCTGTTGCCTATTGCGGTGTCGAAAAAAAGCAGTCTCAAATTGATCAAGGCTGCCAACAAGGATAACCGGAATCTGATTCTGTTGACACAGAAAGACGGTAAAGTGGCCGATCCGAAGGAAAACGATCTCTACACGACCGGTGTCATGGCGCGTGTGCTGCAGATCATTCCTGTTCCGGAGATGGGCAAAGATACGATGATGACCATTTTTGAGAGTTATCATCGTGTGCAGGCTTCTGACTTCATCGATGAAGACGGCCAACTGAAGGCACAGGCTTTGGAGATGGAAGAACGAATGCCGCTGAGGAGCGAGAAATCCGAGTTTCGGGCTACCGCCGAGAGTATCCGCGAGACGATCGTGAAGATCATGAACGAGCAGGACAATGTTCCTGCGGGGCTGCAGACCTCTATTCAAAGCATCAAAGACGATGCCACAATGGTCAATTATGTCAGCTCGATCTACCACATGCCTACCGACAAGAAGCAAGGTCTGCTGGAGATTCACTCGATGATGGAGCGCGGTGAAGCGCTGTTGACTATTCTGCAGCGGGATTTGGAGGAATTGACTATCAAAGCGGATATCCGTCGTCGTACGGCCGAGAAGATCGATCAGCGGCAACGCGAGTACTTCCTGCAGCAAGAGATGGAGACCATCAAGAAGGACCTGGGTACCAACGATGACAACGAGAAAACGGTTCAGGAACTGCGTGAACGCGCCAAGACCAAAGCATGGTCGGAGGCTGTTGAAACGCGGTTTGAGAAGGAGTTGAAACGGTTGGAACACATGCATGTTTTCTCGCCGGACTACTCCACCCAACTGGATTATCTGAACACGATGCTCGAGTTGCCTTGGGGCGTTTATTCGGAGGATAACTACGACATGCAGCACGCCAAAGAGGTGCTGGACCGCGATCATTACGGACTTGATAAAGTGAAAGAACGTATTGTCGAATATCTGGCTGTACAGCGTCAACTGGCACTTCGCAGTAAAAAAGAGAAAGAAAGTCATCCTGTGAAATCCCCTATCCTATGCTTGTTCGGCCCTCCGGGTGTGGGTAAAACGAGTCTGGGTAAGAGTGTAGCGGAAGCTTTGGGACGCAAATATGCACGCGTGTCGTTGGGTGGTCTGCACGATGAGGCAGAGATTCGCGGACACCGTAGAACGTACGTGGGGGCCCTACCCGGTCGCATCATCGACAGCATCAAGAAATGCGGTACTTCGAACCCGGTGTTTGTGCTGGATGAAGTAGATAAGATCGGTGCGGATTACAAGGGTGATCCTACTGCTGCGTTGTTGGAGGTGCTGGATCCGGAACAGAACAGTACGTTCCATGACAATTATCTGGATATCGATTACGATTTGAGTAAAGTGCTGTTCATTGCAACCGCCAACAGTCTGGAAACCGTACCAAGACCTCTACTCGACCGAATGGAGTTGATCGAGATGACCGGATACCTGCAGGAAGAGAAAGAGGAGATTGCCAAACGGCATCTCATTCCGAAGGAGCTGGCGAACCATGGTCTGAAAGCAAGTCAGTTGAAGTTCAAGAAGGAGATATTGAGTCATATTATTGATGATTACACGCGCGAGTCGGGTGTGCGCTCGCTCGAGCGACAGATTGCTACCATCTGCCGGAAGGTGGATACCAAACTGGCGCTAGACGAGGAATATAATGTGACGGTGACGCTGGAGGATTTGCGGAATTATCTGGGTCAGAAGCGGTACAGCCGTGATGCCTGGGAGACAAACAAATACGTCGGTGTGGTAACCGGTCTGGCTTGGACGCAGGTGGGCGGCGAGATTCTTTTTATCGAGACCAGCCTCTCGACAGCGAAAGCTCCGAGCTTGACGCTGACCGGTAATCTGGGTGACGTGATGAAAGAATCCGCAACGTTAGCTTTGGGGTATGTGAAGGCACATGCCAAAGAACTGGGTATCAAACCTGAAGTGTTTGAGAAGACAGCGGTTCATATTCATGTACCGGAAGGTGCAATTCCGAAAGATGGCCCGAGTGCAGGTATCACGATGACGACTGCGTTGGTGAGTGCCTTCACGAAACGGTTGGTTAAGCCGCGTATTGCCATGACGGGCGAGATGACGCTGCGCGGTAAGGTGCTGCCGATCGGTGGAGTGAAAGAAAAACTGCTCGCGGCGAAACGAGCAGGTATCACGGATATCGTCCTCTGCGAGGACAACCGTAAGGATGTCGCGGAAATAGCAGATATCTATCTGAAGGGCTTAAAGCTGCACTATGTCCACGATATAAGTGAAGTGCTGGCTATTGCACTTGTTTAAACTCCGCGTAGGTATTGTCGGTATAATAAACGACAATCCGTGCAATTTGTTTAGGAGGAGCTGCAGGAGTCTGCGGCTCTTCTTTTTGTACAGGACGCGCGGTTTGTGCTTTGGGATCAGGTGCTTGTGCATCAAAGAGTCCGGGTTCTTTGCCGGGTTCCGTTCTCCACATCACGCCACGACCGGCAATGAGCCATTCCGGATTCAGCGTCGGATAGCGCTCCATGATTCGTTTCATTACTTCGAGGCTGGGATTATTTCGTCCTGCCATCATATTACTGATTGTTCCCGGTTGCACACGAATCTCCGTGGCAAACTGCCGTGCATTGAGTCCTAAGGAACTCATCACACTTTCTATTCTTTCTTTGTCACTCATTCCAGTATTCAGTTATCAGTATTCAGTTTTCAGTAAAAACGCTGCAAAGGTACAAAATAAATGTGAAATACACAAATATATTTAAACTTTTTTGTAAAATATTTTTGTATTTTGTGAATATGCCATGTTTTGCATTGTGAAATACGTGTTCATTTTGCCAGCCGTGGAACAATTTTAGCATTACATACAGACACTCACTCAGATATAGGCTATTTATTATTTTATGTAACACGTATAATATGCAGAAAATATGCGATTTACGCAATATATCACATGCAAATATCATACGTATTTGCGGATATAGGATATTTACCTGAAATATATTTTAGTTTTATTTGAAGTAAAATACATAAATGCTGAAAATAAACGTTTTATACGCTACGATATTCTATATAATAGACGATCTATCCTGTGTTCTATTGGGATTGGGAATACTACTCTACTCTATTGCGGCTTTCTATGACCTGTATCCGATAGATCGAGCGATTTTTGTTATTTGCAAACTATACATTTGTGTACAAAATGAGGCAAAAGTATGTTCACTTTTATTGTGAATATTTTTCTAAATTTTTTCTTGCGTATGTCATAAAAATGTAGTAACTTTGCACTGGATTTGAAAATGATATTATCAGCAACTTTTGCCGTTAAACCTAAAACAATTTTTATGAAAATGAATTTATTGACAGTCAAACAACAGGCGCAGGATTTTATCCTGCGTTTGTTTGTGGATTCCTATTCCACTCTTCCCAAGTCGTATTATACGGGTGGTCACGTAGGTACACATGCACGATTACATCAATAAAAATGTAGAATAATTTGCATATATGCAATTTTTTTTGTACTTTTGCACCCGTTATGATACTCTATCCGAATTGTAAGATCAATATGGGCTTGCGTGTAGTTCGTAAGCGTGAGGACGGCTACCATGATTTAGAGACGATTTTTGTCCCTATTTATGGGTTACATGATGAGCTGGAAATCGAGCATACATGCTCGATGACAAACGATATCGTGTTGGAACAGGAAGGGATTGCGGTGGATTGTAAGCCGGAAGATAACCTGATCGTGAAGTGTTACCGGAAGATGCAGGCCAAATACCCGCAGATCGGTGGTGTGAAGGTGCGGTTCAAGAAAAACATCCCGTTTGGCGCAGGGCTTGGAGGCGGAAGTAGTGATGCCGCCCATATGGCTATCGCGTTGAATGAGTTGTTTGGATTGGGGCTTAGCAAAGAGCAACTGGCTGCAGAAGTAGCTGTTTTGGGCGCCGACTGCGCGTTCTTTGTGTATAATGTACCTTGTTTTGCAGAAGGTATCGGAGATATCTTGACGCCTATTGAGTTGGATCTGAAGGGAGTACGAATCGTGATGATCAAGCCGGAAGAGGGAGTAAGCACGAAAGAGGCGTATAGCGGGATAACGATTACCGGTGAAGGACTAGGAGATCTAGAAAAACTAGAAATCCTAGGAAAACTAGATAAATTCACGAACGATTTTGAGGCGACGGTTTTTCCGAAGCACCCTATTATTGCGGACATCAAAAAGCGCCTACTGGACGCAGGCGCTTATTATGCTTCGATGACAGGAAGCGGATCAACGGTGTTCGGGTTTTTTAAGAATGATCCGGAAGGTCGTACCGACGCCCGGTTGGCTGCTCTTAAGGAGGAGTTTGCCTCCATGGTACTGCTCGACGATACGTTTGGCGAGTGGAAGGCCTAATCCCCACCCGCGTTCCTTGGAAGTAAAGCCCGGCTCGAAGATTCGACGCTGGGTTTTATTGTCGATACCCTTACCTGTATCCGATATATCAAGCATCACGTCCTGTTCGTTCTCATGGATCCGGAACGAGATCGTTCCCTCTCCGCTGATGGCATCTACCGCGTTCTTGAGCAGATTCTCGATGACCCACTGGAGCAGCGGAGCATTGAGCATCACGATCCGTTCAACGCCCTGCAGACAACTATCATCTATAAGGATATGCGCGGATATACGTGCGCGCATGTAGGTGACAGCGTTCTCTACGACCGGAATGAGGTTTTGCGCCTCGAGGGAAGGTTCCGAACCGATCTTCTGGAAACGATCGGCAATCGTCTGCAAGCGTTCTATGTCCCGCTTCATCTGCGGCACGTATTCATCATTCGGGTATTCATCTGCCAGCAGTTGTTGCCAGGCATTGAGGGAAGAGATTGGTGTACCGAGTTGGTGGGCTGTCTCTTTGGAAAGTCCCACCCACAAACGGTTCTGCTCACTTCTCTGGGCAACCAGCATGGTGATAACGATGATGGCGATGAAGAGGAAGATGAGTCCGAACTGGACGTAGGGCACATAGCGCAATTGCGTCAAGAGCCGACTGTCATCCCAATAGATATACTGGGTTGTTGTCTCGTCTATCCGTATCTCGATCGGACCGTGTTTGCCGACAGTGTTTTTGCCTTCCTGTACGTTACGGCTTGCCAGGATTTTACCCTGCTCATCGCAGATATAGACGGGGATGGTGGTGTTCTTCTCGATGATAGAAGACATCAGATCGATATCCGCGTCGTTATCCGCAAAGATGAGTTGGCGTGTCGCGTCCGCCCAGATGGCCATGTTCTTCTGTTCTTCAACTTGGAGCGAGCGCGCAAGATTGTTGGTAAACCATACGGAAATAGCCACGATAATCATGGCTATTACCAGTACGATTGTTCCTATCTGTCTATTGGACATATCAACCAAGCATGGTGAGTAATACACCTGCGGCTACCGCTGAACCGATGACACCGGCTACGTTCGGTCCCATGGCGTGCATCAGCAGGAAGTTCGAAGGATTCTCCTCCTGTCCGACAGTCTGGCTGACGCGTGCGGCCATAGGCACAGCCGAAACGCCTGCGGAACCGATGAGCGGGTTGATCTTCTCTTTGAGGAAGAGGTTCATGAACTTAGCCAGCAGCACACCTCCTGCGCTACCGAGACCGAAGGCCACGATACCCATCGCGAGGATCATCAGGGTCTGCCAGTTGAGGAAGCTGCCTGCTGTAGCAGTAGCACCTACGGAGAGACCAAGGAAGATGACGACGATGTTCATCAGTTCATTCTGGGCTGTCTTGGAGAGGCGATCCACTACTCCACACTCTTTCATCAAGTTACCGAGCATCAGACAGCCGATCAGCGGCGCTGCATCAGGCAGGATGAGGGCTACGATAGCCGTGATGATGATCGGGAAGACGATCTTCTCGGTTTTGCTAACAGGACGAAGCTGCCCCATCTTGATGGCACGCTCTTTCTTGGTAGTCAGCGCACGCATAATAGGCGGTTGAATAACCGGCACGAGCGCCATGTAGCTGTATGCTGCAATAGCAATCGGGCCCAAGAGATGCGGGGCTAACTTGGAAGTCAGGAAGATGGACGTAGGACCATCTGCTCCACCGATGATACCAATTGAACCGGCTTCAGCAGGGGTAAAGCCCATCGCGTTCGCACAGAGGAAGGTCACGAAGATACCAATCTGTGCTGCAGCTCCAAGGATGAGCGATTTTGGGTTCGCGATGAGTGGACCGAAGTCGGTCATAGCCCCTACTCCGATGAAGATCAGACAAGGATAGACTCCCAGTTTGACACCCATATAGAGTACGTCAAGCAGGCCTCCTTCTTTGAGAATGGCACCGTAGGAGTGGTAAGCCGGGCTATTCTCATCCAAGAATGCCGACCACAACTCACTATGGAACATCTCCGCGCCCGGTAGGTTCGTCAGAAGCATACCGAAGGCGATCGGAAGCAGCAAGAGCGGCTCGTATTTCTTGTGAATAGCCAAATACAGGAGGAAGAAACTAACGAGCAACATTACTGCCTGTTGCCACGTCAGTTGCATAAATCCCATATTTTGGAAGAACTCTAAAATATTCATAATCTGTTGTTTTGATAGTCTACTAGTCAACTAGTCTACTAGAATACTAGATTATCCCAAAACAATGAGCAGGTCGTCTTGCATCACGTTTTGACCAGGAGTTACGGCAATTTGTTTTACCGTACCATCTGCTTCAGCCATGATGGCGTTCTCCATCTTCATGGACTCGAGCGTCAGGAGTGTGTCACCTTTCTTAACGGCTTGACCTTCGCTAACGAGCACTTTGATTACCGATCCGGGCAGCGGACTCTTCACCTGAACACCTGCAGCAGGTGCAGCGGGTTTCGGAGCTTCTGCTTTGGGAGCAGTAGGAGCGGCTTGCGGAGCAGGTGCAGCAACCGGTTTAGCAGCAGGAGCCACCTTCGGTGCAGCCTTTTCGGTCTCTACTTCGTATACTTTGCCGTTGACGGTTACTTTGGTCTTACCGGCTTCGAGTTCTTCTACTGCGCATTTATATTCTGCGCCGTTGAGTTTGAATGCAAATTCTTTCATATAATTTATTATTAAATTTCACAGATTTGTCATACCTTGCAGGTACGACGAATCATATTAAAATCCTATATTATTAAAACCTTCTGATTTGGGGTTCCACGCGGTATCCCTGGTTTGCGAAGAGATCATGGAAGTAGGTGCATCGTGCTTGGACGCCTTAGCCAAATGTAAGGCCATGGCGATGGCTGCGATCACATCGGTCTCCTCTTTCTCTTTTTTCGGATACTTGGGTGCCGTTGCTTTCTGCATAATAAAGCCAAATCCCATCAGGATAAAGACGAGGCAGACAAGAAGCGCCAGGACGATACCGAAACCAAGACCGGTTACAATCCATGTATCTGCTGTAACTGCTAAAAGTACCATAATTACAGAGGTATATTAGAGTGTTTCTTAAGCGGGTTGGTCAGACGTTTGGTCTGGAGCATCTCGAAGGCACGAATGATGCGGCTACGGGTGTAGCGCGGTTCGATGACATCGTCGATGTAACCGCGGTTAGCTGCCTGATAAGGAGAAGCGAACAGATCTTTGTACTCTGCCTCTTTCTCTGCGATGAAGGCTTTCTTCTCTGCGGGATCTTCGATGGCCTTGATAGCCTTGGCTTGCAGCACACCCACTGCTCCACTCGCACCCATTACTGCGATCTCTGCGTTCGGCCATGCGTAGCACATATCGCCGCGGAGTTGCTTGCAACTCATCACGATGTGCGAACCGCCGTACGACTTACGAACAGTAATGGTAACTTTCGGAACGGTTGCTTCGCCATACGCGAACATCAGTTTTGCGCCATGATCGATGATACCAGCGTACTCTTGTCCGGTTCCGCAAAGGAAGCCCGGAACGTCCACGAGTGTGAGAATCTGGATGTTAAACGCGTCGCAGAAACGTACGAAACGAGCGGCTTTGCGGGAAGCGTCGCAGTCGAGTACACCTGCCAACCAAGACGGCTGGTTTGCGATGATACCGGTGGAACGACCGTTGAAACGAGCGAAACCGCAGATGACGTTCTTGGCGTAGTCTTTGTGCACCTCCATGAAGTCGCCGTTATCGACGATGGTATTGATAATCTCGTGCATGTCGTAGGGTTTATTCGGATCGTCCGGAACGATGTCGTTCAAGTTGTCATCCACGCGGGTGATGTCATCGGTGCATGCAACTACCGGAGCTTCCTCCATATTGTTCTGCGGAATGAAGGAAACGAGACGACGCACTTCAGCGAGTGCCTCTTCTTCGGTCGCAGCCACAAAATGGGTCACACCGGACTTGGTAGCATGGATATGTGCGCCACCGAGTTGCTCAACCGTCACATCTTCACCGGTAACGGACTTCACTACCTTCGGACCAGTGATGAACATGTAGGAGTTCTGCTCGGTCATCATAATGAAGTCGGTGAGTGCCGGGCTGTATACAGCGCCGCCGGCACACGGACCAAAGATGACGGAGATTTGGGGTACGACACCCGAAGCAAGGATGTTACGCTCAAAGATCTCGGCGTAGCCTGCGAGAGCACAAGCACCTTCCTGGATACGTGCTCCACCCGAGTCGTTGAGACCGATGATCGGTGCACCGAGTTTCATAGCCTGATCCATGACGTTACAAATCTTCTGCGCCATGGTCTCCGAGAGCGAACCGCCGATAACGGTTGCGTCCTGCGCAAAAACGAAAACCAGACGGCCATCGATCGTACCCGATCCTACTGCTACACCATCACCGAGGAACACTTTCTTCTCCATACCGAAGTCATGGCAACGGTGGGTGAGGAACATATTCACTTCTTCGAACGAACCTTCGTCGAGCAGCATGTTAATACGCTCGCGGCAGGTATAACTGCCTTTTGCGTGATGTTTTTCTACGGCTGCTTCACCGCCTCCGGCAATCGCCTTCTCGCGGTTCTCTATCAGTTTATTTAATTTAGCTTGATCCATAATTCAAAATTAAGAATTGAAAATTAAGAATTATTTAGGTTGCTGGCACAACTCAGTAAGGACACCCTTGGTAGATTTCGGGTGAAGGAAAGCAATCATAAGGTTCTCAGCGCCTTTACGCGGAGCCTTGTCAATGAGTTGGATACCTGCAGCCTCGCATTCTGCAAGCGCTTCAGCAACGTTCTCCACGTTGAAAGCTACGTGGTGAACACCACCGCGACCACCGTTCTTCTCGATGAACTTAGCGATCGTGGACTCCGGGCTCGTCGGCTCGAGAAGCTCGATCTTCACTTCGCCTACCTTAAAGAAAGCAGTACGAACCTTTTGATCCTCAACTACTTCAATTGAATAACACTTGTTTCCGGAAAGGAACTCAAAGAAGGGAGCAGCCTCTTCGATAGAGGTAACTGCAATACCCAAATGCTCAATGTGTGTGGGTTTCATAATGAATATATTTTAGTTTTATGTTATCAGATTTACAAATCGGCTGCAAAGTTACGAAAAAATAATGACATACACAAGAGTGTATGCCATTTTTATTGAATTTTATTTTCCTAACAGAAATTTAAGCGGTATATCCAACCGTGAACGCCATGAATTTTCATCGTGTGCGTGACCGGGGAAGAAGCGGTACATGAAATGGTTCTCATCCCACCCCGCTGCAATCAGCATGTCATTGATAGCTTGTTGAGAGTCCGCATAATTGGCATCGAGTGTCTGATCCCCGCGATCAAAATACAGCAGACAGGAATTGGCCTGTAAGTGCAGACGCAGGTACTCACGATAAGCGGTAATCGCGTCCGGATCCGGGTTATTAACGCTTGCTGCAAGGGTGCTATGAGTGGACATACATGCGGCGCCGGCAAAGAGATGCGGGTACTTACAGAGAGCGTAAGACGATATGAGTCCTCCGCAACTGCTGCCCATGATCCAGGTGTGCTCCCGATCCGGATAGGTGGCATAGACCGAATCGATGAAGGGTTTCACTTCCTCTACGAGGAAACGAAGATAGTCATTGCCCTTCGGTGTACCGAGTCCGTCGTACAATTGCTTGCCGGCCGGAAGGAGTTCAGCTACATCGTCCGGGCAGTATTCCGCTACACGCTCCATGGTGTTGGTTCGGTTATCTATTCCGACGACGATAGTGGGACGAATAGTGTTTTGTGCAATCAGACTATCCATCGCTTCATCGACACCCCATTCCTGCTTGTTCCATGTAATGGAGGCATCAAAGAGCATGGTCCCATCGTGCATATACAGAACGTCGTAATGAGCTGTAGAATCATAGTTTGCTGGCACATAGACACGAATGGCGCGAGCAGGAACGAACTGTGAGGTAAAAGAAGGATAGATATCAATTCGCGAGGGAGTCTGAATGATTTCCTGGTTTTGTGGATTATCAGAGGAATCCGAGTTCGTGTTTGTTTTTTTCTCGCAGGCAGTCAGTGAGAATGCTGCCAAAAGGATCAAAAAGAGGTTTTTCATATCAATAAATGGTTATTTCTACGCGACGATTCAAAGCACGTCCTTCTTCGGTATCGTTGGGTGCAACCGGTTTGGTGTCCCCGTAGCCGAAAGCCTGGATATTAGCGGGATTAACCCCGTACTCGATGAGTTGCCGTTTGACGGATTCAGCCCGTGCTTGGGATAGTTGTTTGTTGTCTTCTGCGTTACCGATATTGTCCGTGTGACCGGCCAAGCGTAATTTATAGCCGTAGGTAGCCACAAAAGCGGCAATTCGTTTGAGTTCAGGCAAAGAGGAAGGCAGGATATTGTCTTTGGCCGTTTCAAAGAGGAGATTGTTGATAGCTACCGCTTCGTTCGTACGCAGCACGGTAATCGTCTCCGGACGTTTGTCTTTGGGTAAAGCCACACAGTAGATATCGTGTCTGCGTCCGTTTTTCTGCGCATAATATGCAGTCTTTCCGTCTGTAGAGATCTTATACCAGCAATCCCGTCCGACAGTGTTGATAGAGTCCCCCAGATTCTCCGGCTCCGACCAACAGTTCCAACAGGTATCTGCCAAACGACGGGTAACCCACACATCGAGTTCGCCATGTGTGCCGGGTCGATCGGAAGAGAAATAAAGGGTTTTCATGTCGGGGTGCAAGAAGGGCGAGCGCTCCATGCCGGTGGTATTGATGACCGGGCCGATGGAGTACGGAGCCCCCCATCCTCTTTCGGTACGTTCAGAAACGAAGATATTGAGGGAGGGGCGTTCTTCACCTTCCGCCGAATAATTGGCGGCAAACAAGAGCACGGAACCATCAGCGGATATCTGTGCATCGGCTTGCCAGTTGCCCAATTGCAGGTAACGCGGTAAGGGTTGCGGTTCGGACCAGCCGTAAGCTCCGCGTACGGAGAAACACATACGACCTTCGACAAAGAGGAGCATCGTTCTGCCGTCACCGGAGATGGAAGTAGGCGCCTCATTGCGGTAAGGATTGCTTAATCCGGGCACTATTTGTGCGGCACTCCACTCTCCTGTTTTGGGATTACGACGCGAAACGAAGATATCTTCGGTTACGTTGTTCTCCGAGCGGTTCAACCCTACGAAATAGAGCGTGTTGTCATCGATGGTCAGCGTCGGTCCGTATTCCTCGCCAATAGGCGTATTGATAGTATTCGGCAGAGGTGCAAAACTGCAGAAGATAAGTACAATCAGTTGTCCCGCCATGACACGCAGGAAGGTGGTGAACGGTGCCAGCGTCGCGTAACCTACTGCTACCTGGTTGTTCTCGTTCGAGAGCGACTGTGCGTACGGTAAGGCCATGGCGCATGTCATCGAACCGACCATCAGTCCCACCACATTGAAATAATTCATGTGCAGCCATTTGTACGCGATAGCCCCCACAATCAGCAGCGGGATAAGCGTAATCAGAAAACCGTATCCGATCCATAGATAACCACCGTTGACCACTGTCGGCACGAAGTTCTCTCCTACGGAGAGACCGAGTGCAGCCAAGAAGAGTGTCAAGCCCACTTGACGCAGCATCATATTGGCTGATGTGGTGGAGAAAGTGACCATGTTGTAATAGGGTCCGTAGTGTCCGATGAGGATGGCCACGATGAGCGATCCACCAACCAAACCAAGTTTGAAGGTCGTACCCAAACCCGGGATCGGAATGGGCAAAAGACCGACACAGATACCTAAAACGATGCCGAAGAAGACCGGTAACAGATGCGGTACATCGAGCCGTTTGAGCTCATTACCAAAGGTATCTGCTACTTTGCTCACATCGTTCTTGTCTCCGACAACCATGAGTCGATCTCCTAACTGGAGAATCATATCCGGTGTAGCGAGCAGGTCTATACCGGCACGGTTCACACGGGTTATGGTGGCATGGTATTGTTGACGCAGATTGAAAGAACGAATCCGTTTGCCGTTGCATTCCGGTCGGGTCACTGCAATACGTCGTGAAATGAGGTGATCGGATTTCTCCGATTGCAAGTGCAGGTCATAATCTCTCATCCGTCCCAGCAAACGCAAACCGTCCAGATATTGTTTCTCCGTAAGTATACGGAGGGTATCTCCGTTACGGAAGGTCGTTAAGTCATTGACCAGTTCATCGGACCCATCGGGACGTATCACACGGCTGATGACCATCTCTTTAACCGGACAGAGCCGTATCAGTTCTTCCATAGTGAGGACTTCTATCTGGGGGTTATTGAGCTTTATATCCACGCATATCGGCTCTTCAGTGGTTTCTTTAGAGGCCTCCTTGAGTCGTTTTTCTTCTTCGGGAAGGCTGATATGAAACGCCCGGCGGATCAGTTCAAAAGCCAGAATGAGTCCGACTATACTGAGCGGATATGCGACTGCGTAGCCGGTTGCAATATCGGGATTCGTCGTGCCCTTGAGATCAAAATAGGCTTGCTGAGCTGCAGCCAGAGAGGGTGTCGAAGTGGTGGCACCGGACATCACACCTGCAAGGGTGGACATGTCGATACCGGTTATATAATGCAGGATGATTGTACATACACAGGCAAGAAGTACGATTGCAGCTGCCAGCATGTTCAGATGCAATACCCCGCGCTTGAAAGGCGAGAAAGATGGTCCTACCTGCAAACCTATCGAATAGACGAAGAGGATCAGACCGAAATCTTTGGCAAACTGCGCCACGGAATGGTCAATATTCACCCCTAATGAAGCAAGTGCTATCCCCGCAAAGAGTACCCAGGTCACCCCAAGGGAGAAGTTTTTGATCTTCTTCTCTCCCAGCCATAACCCGATTGTCATCACGATGGTCAGCCACAAAAGGGACTGCGTGATCGAAGGGTGAAACAAAAAGGATTCAGCAGAACTCATACCAACGTATTCAGGACTCCTTATTCAAAATTTTCAATAATCCTACAAGGGCTTTCGCGCAGGCACGATCCGTTATCTGTTCGCGTAGTTTGCCTAAATGGAAGCACTCAGCAGTCGTTCCTTTGGGCGTTGCCCAAGCTATCCAAACCGTTCCGACAGGCTTCTCTTTTGTCCCTCCGGAAGGTCCTGCAATTCCACTTGTAGCAATTGCAAAATCCGTACCGATTTTCTTGCGAACATTATTCGCCATCTTACAAACTACCTCTTCGCTTACAACGCCGTGTGTTTTTATCATTTCTGAAGGAACGTTCAAAAGATGTTCTTTGACGGAATTGTCATAGCTGATAATAGAACCGAAATAGAATGCAGACGAGCCGGCATGTTTATTGAGAAGTGATGCCAGTTTACCTCCGGTGCAGGACTCGGCGGTTGCAATCGTTTGATGGCGTGCTTTGAGTAAATTACCGACGATTACCTCAATCGGTTCATCGGTTTCTGCTATCAGATAATCGCGTACCAACTGTTTAAGTTCCTCAAAATAGTGCTCCATCTCCTTTTCGGTCAACGCTCCGTACGAAGAGAGTCGCAGACGAATGATGCCGTCTTTAGGTAAGTAAGCCAAATGAAGTGTATCCGGCATCATGTTCTCGAAATCCTCCAATAGGATGGCCAAAGAGGATTCGGCTATTCCGGTGATTTGAAGAGTTTTGTGAATAATGGATGAATTGGTGAATGGATGAATGGATAAATGGATATACGGTAGTATTTGTTCCTCCATCGCAATCTTCATCTCGTACGGTACGCCGGGCATGCAGGCAAGGAGTTTGTCTTCTTTATGGAAGATCATCAGCGGTGCGGATCCTACTCTGTTGGGAAGGATCTCTGCCGTTTCGGGTACGAGCCATTGTGTAGCCGTAAGTCGGTTCAGTACATCGGGGCGATCCTTGTATAAGTCGTGTATATGTGCGCGCACACGCGCATCTTCAATAAGGTGTGTACCGAAATAGTCACAGAGTACGTGTTTGGTGATATCATCCTTGGTGGGACCTAAACCACCGGTCGTCAGCACAATGTCTGCACGAGAGAACGCCTCGTTCAGAGCCGCAATAATATGATTGCGGTCGTCATGGACGGAAGTGATTTGATACAACTCGATACCCTGCTCGTTCAGTTGCTGAGCCATCCAGGCCGAGTTGGTGTCCACCACTTGACCGATAAGCAGTTCGTCTCCTATAGTAATTATTTCTGCGCGCATTGTTTTTTCCATTCGTTTGCGGTTAATTCCAATTCATCGTACCACTCCTGTCCGAAGCGCCGTATCAGCGGTTCTTTAAGGAATTGATAGAGCGGCAAATGTAACTTTTTCCCCTTTATTCGTGCACAATGACAAATATCCCAGCGGTGGTACTCCAGGCCTGTGTACTCCCCTACTTTGGTTAGTCGTATCGGATACAGGTGACAGGAAACGGGTTTAGCAAAGCCCATTTTCTCTATCAGACAGTAACACCAACCATTATGGTCCGTGCGTGCAAAGACACAGTCTTTGCCGTTGACGATAGAGAGCACCTGTTCACCGGAGGGGTCAAGGTAGGAGAGTCCTTGTGTCTGTACCACTTCTCGAGCCTCTTTGGTCATCTGCGGCATCAGTTGAGGCAAAAGTTGTCGGATCTGCTCCACCTCTTCATCGGTGACCGGACAGCCGGCATCGCCTTCTATACAGCAATAACCGCGACAAGTGTCGAGGTCGCAGCAGAACTCTTTCTCTAAGACATCGAGGCTGACGAGTGTGTTATTGCCGATTACAAACATAGGCCTTCAATACAAATCTTAACGCCCAGACCGATAAGAACCATTCCTCCGATCAGTTCCATATTCAGTTTCAATTTCCCCACATACACGCCGAGCAGGTAACCGCCTAAAGAAAAAAGCGCTGTGATACCACCGATCGTGACTACAGAAGGAAATAACCAATCCGGATAAGGCACAAATAGCAATCCTGTTGCCAACACGTCAATACTGGTTGCAACCGCAAGAAGCAGTAAGTTGGAAACATTCCAATTGGCACATTTCTCGTGGTCTTCTTTTTCGTGGTAGGACTCCCAGATCATTTTAATGCCCAAGAAGCCCAATAAGCCAAGCGCAATCCAAGGCGCATAGATACGCATAAAATCTACGAATAAGGTACCGGCATAGTAACCGATGATCGGCATGCCCATATGGAAACAACCGAAGATCAGGGCCATCAGCAGCGCCCGCGGGTGCCATTTGCCTTGCGTTAATCCCTGTACGGTGGATACGGCACAGCAGTCCATCGCCAGACCGATGCCCATTATGATGACGTTAATCCAATCCATTAGTTACGGCGGTATTTATAACGTGCACCTGTTTTGCCCTTGGCTATCGCAACTAACTTATTGCGAACAAAGGTTTTACGTATCGGCGAGATACGATCGGTAAAGACGTGTCCTTCGAGATGGTCGTACTCATGTTGCACGATACGTGCCTGAAAGCCGGTGAAAGTCTCTTCGTGTTCGTTGAAATCCTCGTCCAAATACCGCATTCTGATGGTCGTCGGACGTACTACGTTCTCACTAATACCGGGAAGTGAGAGACAACCTTCGGAATAGGTGCAGGTCTCTTCGGATTCTTCGAGCAGTTCAGGGTTGATAAACGCCCGTTTGAATCCTTTGCACTCCGGATAATCTTCAGCTAACTCATCGCCATCCACCACAAACAAACGCCATGGTTTGCCAACTTGCGGCGCTGCCAAACCGCAACCTTCCGCTTGCGTCAGCGTCTCATACATGTCGGCAATGAACTGCTTGAGTTCCGGTGTATTCTCTATTTCTTCGGCCTCTTTCCTTAATACAGGCTGGCCATAAAGATAAATCGGTAATATCATAGTTTGCTTTCCAAATAGTCTTCCAAAATAATACACGCGGCTATTTTATCGACTACCGCCTTGTCTTGTCGGTTCTTTTTCTTCATTCCCCCATCTATCATCGCCCGGTGCGCCAGTACCGACGTAAAGCGCTCATCGTACATAGTTATCGGTTTATTGGGAAAAGTCTTTTTAAATATGCCCATGAACGGCCGGATATAGTTCATTGATTCCGAATCCTCTCCGTTCATCTGGGTTGGATGGCCGATTACCACCTCATCCACGGGCTCGTGGGCAAAGTAATCGCTCAGCCAACTCATCAGTTCTTTCGTTTCAATCGTAAGCAACGGATTAGCCGTTATGCGGAGAATATCCGTAACGGCTAATCCTGTACGTTTACGACCGTAATCTATTGCGAGAATACGTCCCATTAGAGGTTATTGAGTTTCTCGGAGATCTCTTCGTACTTAGCGTCCATGTGGAAGCGATAGTAGAGACCTTTGAGAATCTGCATATACGTACGCTCTTGCGGGTCCATACGATGTGCCTCTTCAAAGTACGGCAGGGACTGTTTGAACACTTCGTTCATTTCGTCCAGGGCTTTCTTGTAAGCCTTGTTATCCGAGATCATCGCAGCTGCCTCATTGAGTTTAACGGCTTGGTTGTAGTATACTCTACCCTTACCGGCTACCGCGTCAGCCAAGGTCGGATCTACCTTGAGGGCATTGTCAAAATCTTGCATGGCCGCATCGAAGTTACCGAGATTCTCATTGAGGTTACCCTTGATGAGGTGGTATTGTGCTACGTTCGGTTCACGCTCAATGGCTTGGGTGAGATACTCAACCGCTGTCTGCTCTTGACCGGAGTAGATGTAGAAGTTGATCAAGTTCTGCAAGAACCACGGCTCACTCGGGAAACGGCCTACGGCGTTCTGCAGGGTCTCCACGAACTTTGCGGTATCGTTGAGCGCTACATATTCCTGATAGAGGAACTGGTTCACCGAGATAGCCTCGAAATCACCGTCTTTCATCTGCTCCAGAAGGGCGATAGCATCCTCATGACGTTCCGATTGAACAGCAAAGATAGCAGCATAGTACTTGTACTGGGTATATGTGGTATCACGCGGCATCTCTTTCTGCAACTTCGGATCCTGCATCATTGCCAGATCCGGCATTTCGATATGCTTCTTGAAGGCCTGATAAGCGCCCTCAAAGTCACGTTGCTCGTTGAGGTAAATACCGTACTTCACCAACTCCTGCTGTTTATAGTACTCCAGCATTTTCTTGGTGATCGCACTGTGGGTCTTCGGATCAACCATTACCTCACGACCTTTCTTGTCGAGGGTCATAGCCGTTGCCAACTCATCAGCCTTGAGCCAGTAGTCATAACTCTCCTCAACAGCTGCACCGGCTTTAGCCTGATTAACACCCTTACCCATCATCTGGCTGTAGTTTTCTTGGGTGAGTTCCTGATAACCGATCATACCGGCCCAGTAATACGCTTCAGCCGAAGGTTCAGCAGCGATTGCTTCTTCAATAGCCGTACGAGCAGCCGAGAAGTCCGGCGTCTCTGCCGTGATGTAACTCTTCGCCTTCTTTACCAGCGGGTTTTTCTGTGCAAAGCAGCCCGAACTCATGAGCACGAGTGCTGCCAAAATCAATGATTTCTTCATGTTATTCTTGATTTTCGTTAGTTAATTCTTCACTGTTCTCAATAATCTCTTCGGTTTCCTGTTCTTCCTTTGGAACGATACAACCGCTCATGAGGGTATCGTTACGTTTCTGGAGTTCGATCAGTTTGACGCCTTGTGCGGCACGACCGGTCTGACGAATCGTCGAGATATCCATACGGATAGCCGTTCCTGCTTTGGTGATAAGCATCAGGTCGTCTGCGTCGGTTACAGCGTGGATACCGATCAGTTGTCCGGTCTTCTCCGTGATCTCGATGGTCTTGACACCCTTACCGCCACGGTTGGTGACACGGTAGATCGCATTGCCTTCCTCGTCGTCCAGCGCGGTACGCTTACCGAATCCGTTCTCCGAGATAACGAGAATAGTCTTGTCTGTACCCTTCTCTACACAAACCGTGCCAATCACGCGATCCCGACCATCTTCTTCGAGTGTAATTGCTTTCACACCGGTTGCTCCACGACCCATCGGACGTACACCAGCCTCGTTAAAACGACATACTTTACCGTTGTACGAAGCAACCAGCATCTCGCTCTGTCCGTCGGTGAGCGTTACACCAATCAGTTCGTCACCTTCACGCAAGCCGAGTGCGATGATACCGTTTGCACGCGGACGGCTGTATGCCTCGAGTGTAGTCTTTTTCATCAAACCGTTCTTGGTGATGAAGATGAGGTAATGATTCTCGATATACTCCTGGTCATTGAGACCCTTGACGTTAATACAGGTACGTACCTTATCGCCTGTCTGGAGGTTGATCATATTCTGGATTGCACGACCCTTCGATTGCTTATTACCTTCCGGTAACTCATACACCTTGAGCCAGTACAGACGGCCCATCTCGGTGAAGAACATCATGGTCGAGTGCATCGAAGCCTGGTAAACGTACTCGATGAAGTCCTGATCACGGGCACTGGATGCCTTCGAGCCTACTCCACCGCGTGTCTGCTGACGGAAGTCAGCGAGCGGCGTACGTTTGATGTAGCCGAGGTGCGAGATGGTGATAATCATATCATCATCGGCGTACATATCCTCCGGGTTAAACTCGGTTGCCATCTTGACGATCTGCGTCTTACGCTCGTCACCGTATTTCTCCTTGATCTCAATGAGTTCGTTGTTGATTACGTCATAACGCATCTCCTCGCTGGCGAGCAGTTCGTTCAAGTGCGCAATCAATTTCTCGATCTCCTCGTACTCAGCCTTCAACTCATCGATGCGCAAGCCTGTCAACGAAGCCAGACGCATATCCACGATCGCTTTGGACTGCAGATTATCGAGGTTGAAGCGTTTCTCAAGATTGGCCTGTGCATCAGCCGGGGTACGGCTTGCACGGATGATACGAACGACCTCGTCGATGTTATCCACGGCGATGATCAAGCCTTCCAAGATATGCGCTTTCTCCTCTGCCTTACGCAACTCGTAACGTGTACGGCGCGTTACCACGTCCATGCGGTGCTCGATGAAGTTTCCGATCAGTTGTTTGAGGTTCAGCAGCATCGGACGACCCTTCACAAGGGCGATGCTATTGACCGCAAAGCTCGACTGCAATGCGGTGAACTTATACAGTTTGTTCAGTACCACCTGTGCATTCGCGTCACGTTTTACGTCAATCACGATACGGATATCACGTTTGGAGTGGTCCTGGATATCGGCAATACCTTCGATCTTCTTATCGTTGGCGAGTTCAGCGATTGCTTTGACGAGCTCGTTCTTTACGACACCATACGGCAGTTCGGTGATCACGATACGCTCACGACCGTTGTCGTCTGCCTCAATGTCAGCGTTTGAACGAATGATAACACGTCCGCGACCGGTCTCGTAAGCTTCTTTAACGCCCTGATAACCGTAGATCGTACCACCGGTCGGGAAATCCGGTGCCTTAATATGCTCCATCAGATCTTCAACCGTGATCTCCGGCACAAACTCATCGTGCATACGCGCAACGATATTATTGATGTACGCGCAACAACCGTCAATGACCTCCGAGAGGTTATGGGTCGGCATGTTGGTCGCCATACCTACGGCGATACCGCTGGCACCGTTCACGAGCAAGTTCGGAAAACGACACGGCAATACAACCGGCTCTTTGAGGCTGTCATCGAAGTTATTCTGCATATCGACGGTATCCTTGTCGATATCGCGCAGCATCTCTTCGGCCAATTTCGAGAGACGAGCCTCGGTGTAACGCATAGCGGCAGCACCATCACCGTCGACCGAACCGAAGTTACCTTGTCCGTCCACGAGGCAATAACGCATTGCCCAAGGTTGCGCCATACGCACGAGCGTACCGTAAATAGAGCTATCACCGTGCGGGTGATACTTACCCATTACCTCACCGACGATACGAGCAGATTTCTTGGTCGGTTTGTCGGAGGTGTTACCCAACTCGTTCATACCGAACAGCACACGACGGTGAACAGGCTTAAAACCGTCGCGCACATCAGGCAGTGCACGGCTTACGATCACAGACATCGAGTAATCGATATACGAGGACTTCATTTCCTCATCGATCTTCACAGGAATGATGTGATCATTCTGAATCAATTCGTTGTTTTCTTCCATTGTGTATATAATTTATTATATAAAATTTCAAAATAACGCGCAAAATTACAAAAAAAAAATGATATACACAAATTTTTTTGCCGTTTTTTGCATTTTTATGCATTTTGCACTTCTTACCGACAGAGTGTCGATAAAAATCACTCAGGCGCTTAGAATGGAAATAAATGCCTATTCTGCCGTTTTTGTATCTTACGCGCGCGTCACCGCACGCGTATCCAAATAACGGCATCGGACTCGAGAGTCCAGGCAGGAAGAGGAGAAGAAGGGGTGTAACCGGCAGAGCGGTAAAGAGAAGAACAAGGAATATTATTGCATGCAATAACAGCGTACAGAAGACGGAGATGCAGATGACCGAAAGCGTAGGCCTCCAATTGTTCGAGCGCACGTTTCCCTACTCTTTTGCCACGGAACTCGGGTGCGATATACATACCGAGCGCCGCTTTTAGGTTGCGGATATCCAGATCAAACAGATCGATACATCCAACAGTAGCCCCATCTTCTTCGATGATGAGACGTAGTTGACCATCTTTATAGATGTCACCGGTGGTGGAGGCGATATAATCGCGCAAGTCCTGTTGGGACAGCGGGTTGTGGTTGTCACCGTCAGCCCACGCAGACGCGTCGTTCTCCCACTGATAGAGGAACGGCAAATCCGTTGGTTCTATTTTGCGTAAACAGGTCATGCACCAAACATACGGGCAAAGAAGCCTTTTTTCTTGGGACGCAGATCTTCCATATTCCCCTGCGGAGCGGGTTCAAAAGCATGTCCGGTGTGAATCATGTTATAGATGACACCCCATTCCGGCAGTCCACACAGGTTGCGGTCGTCGATATAGATATCGGCTACCACCTTACGGTTGGTACGTTCTTCCTCTTTTTCTTCCGGATAGTTGGAGTTAACGGCATAGAACTCCAGCCCTTTGGATTTGCAATAATCCAGTGCTTCTTGGAGCAGATCCCCTTCACGCACGGTCCAAAGGATAATCTGGTGATGATCCTCCTCCTGCAGTTTTTTGAGGGTCTGAATGGCAAACGGAATGGGTTTACCTATCTTGGGGTACTCGTGCGTTACGATTGTACCATCAAAGTCACAAGCAATAATCATATTAGTACGTAGGTATATTCGGGTCTTCGGGTTTCATTTCCTGCTCTAATTTACCGAGGGTCGGTTTGGTAAAGTACCAAGCCACCGCAGCCATAGCAGCCACCCACATCATAGGACGATACCCACCGAGCAGATAAAAAGCAGCTATAGCAACAGGCATAATACCTCCTACCAAAACAATACGATACATAGCGACATGTTGGTATTTAATCAAATTGTCCGGCTTAAGCCATTTGACCAAATACAAACCACCGGGAATGAACACTAAAGCCATTCCTATCACAACATATTGCATGATAATTCCCATTTGACTATTGGGATCAATAACGATACCTTGAGGCCCTGTCGAATAGTAGTACATAAACGACAAAATGATCAGTGTGAAAACCATCACTCCGTAGTAAATCCAATTAAGGAATTTGATTACATCTTTTTCTTCCATATTATGCTTTGAATTCTGTTCGGTTAACAATCGAGCGTCCGAGGGTAATCTCATCCGTATATTCGATTTGATTGCCTACTGCCACACCTCGGGCAATTTGGGATATTTTGATATCGATGCCGGCATTTTGCAAGCGGCGGTAGATATAGAAATTCGTTGTATCGCCTTCCATCGTTGTAGGCAGGGCGAGGATAATCTCATCGATAGAACCTTTGGTAACCCGTTCGATAAGGGAGTCTATCTCGATATCCTTGGGGCCTATACCTTCCATGGGCGAGATGATGCCTCCGAGCACGTGATAGACACCGTTGTACTGGCCTGTATTTTCGATGGACATGACGTCTTGCACATTCTCCACGACACATATCGTTGCATGGTCACGACGAGGGGAAGCGCAGATAGGGCAAAGTTCCGTATCGGATATATTATGGCACTCGCGGCAATAAACGACTTCTTTCTTGAGCCGCAGGAACGCACCGGCAAACGCCTCTACCTCCTCTTCCTTCTGCCGCAAGAGATGCAGTACAAGCCGGAGTGCTGTTCTGCGCCCCACTCCCGGCAGAGAGGCCATCTGGTTCACGGCTTGCTCTAATATGACGCTTGGGTATTCAGACATCTGCATTTAGTTTTTCTTTGCCCACCGGGCAGGAATCATACGATAAGGGTAACGGCTGCGTATATCGGCCGCGTTAGGGCAGTCTATACGGTGGATACGAATACCTTTGAGTACAGACACAAACGCAAAGATCGGATCACCGGGTTGCGGGTTGCAACATTTGGAGAGGTTATAATCCACATTCTTGACGTTCATATCCACCTCAATAGCAAGCCCTTTCAGGTCCGACCGGTCTACATATTCCGTATGTTCGCGTTGAACAGGTGTTTCTTCGGGTTCCAACAGCACGTCTCGCAGACGTTGCATGTCTTCTTTCCCGTTTGCCACCGATTGGTACATATCCGACACCTCTTTGTAGCCAAGTTTGATGGCCATACGGGTAATGTCTCCTTCCGTATATTCGAGCTTCCAGTTCTTGAACTTGCGTTCGATAATTTCTTTTCCCTCTGCTGCTTGTTTGTACTCGATCTCCTTGAGTGCCTGACGAATCTTGTTCTTCGCTTTGCTCGATGCCACAAAATTCAGCCAATCCGCATTCGGGTGTTGGTTCGGAGAGGTCAAAACAGACACTTGGTCGCCGTTCTCCAACTTCTGTCGTATCGAGACGTTTTGGTTACGAATAGTGCCGCCGACACAGTGTGCTCCAACTTCGCTGTGTATAGAATACGCAAAATCCAAGACGGTAGCTCCTTCCGGCAGACGACGCAAATCGCCTGTAGGAGTGAAGACAAAGACATCTCCGGACTTCTGGACAATAGAGCCTTTGACCCCCTTGTACGACCAGTGCGCAGCAATACCCTGCTCCGCCACCTCATCCATACGCTTGGTACGGATCTGTACTTCGACCCAACGGTTTTGAGGGCCTAACACCGTTGTATGAAGAGACTCATAGCCGTTCTCTTTGGGGACGGAAAGCCAATCACGCAGACGTTTGGGGTTAGGCGGGAAGATATCGGTAATGAGCGAATAGACCTGCCAGCAGTCGGATTTCTCTTTCTCCGGTTTGGAGTCAAGGATGATACGGATGGCAAACAGGTCGTATATCTTATCCACATCGCAATGCTGCGCTTGCATCTTATGATAAATGGAGTGAATGGATTTCGGACGACCTTTGATTGTAAACTGAAATCCTGCCTCCTTCAGTTTCTTTTCCAAAGGACCGATGAAAGAGGCTACATACGCTTCGCGTTCGGCTTTCTTCGCGTTAAGCGCGTGCGCGATATATTTATAGGTATCGTAATCCAGGAACTTTAATGCAAGGTCCTCCATCTCGGTCTTGATCTGATACAAGCCGAGTCGATGCGCCATAGGAGCGTGGAGATTTTGGGTCTCGCGAGCGATATGTCGCCGCTTATCCGAATCGCCTTCTTTATCAAGCGTACGGAGTAACTCCAAACGCTCATTGAGGATCGAAAAAAGGACTTTATTGCTATCTTCCATTATTCAATTTCTAAAAAACGGCACAAAGATACGAAAAAATTTGCACATATCAAAATTTTTTTGTAACTTTGCGCCAAATTTGTGAAAATAATAAAAATTTAACCGATAATGAAAACAACAAGATCCCTTGTAATTTGCCTTTTGAGCATCGCGGCAGTAGTAATGGCATACTTCTGCGTAACAAGTGTAACGACGCCTATTAAGTTTGAGAACAAGCGTGCTGAGCGCGAAGTAGTGGTTATCAAACATTTGGTTGATCTGCGTACGGCAGAGGTAGAGTACCACCACCAGAAAGGTGTATTCACCGCCAATCATGACTCTTTGCTGCTCTTCCTGAAGACTGCTCCGAAGAAAGAAGTGTTGAAGGAAGGTAGTTTGACGGACAAGCAGTTAGAAGCCGGTTTGAATGAGCACAAAGCTGTTAAGATTCTCAACGAGGCGAAAAAGAAAGCACTGAAGAAAAATAACTTCGAGGACTCCGATGCGTTGTATGCATATATCTGGCAGAACGATAAAGACGTGATTAGCAACGGTTTAGCCGGTTTCCGTCGTGATACGATTGAGTTGAACATGTTGCAGGCACTCTATAAGGGTGAGTACGACGAGAACTCGATTGATGCAATCGTAGAGATCCCGTTCAGCGAGGGTATGCGTTTTGAGTTGGAGGTTAACAACGACTATAAGACCAGCCAGGGTATCCGTGTTCCGTTGTTCGAGGCACGCGCTCCGTTTGAGAGCTATCTGGGCGACTTGAACAAGCAGGAGTTGATCAACCTGATTGATAAAGAGAATAAATTAGACCACTATGCTGGCTTGAAGGTCGGTGATGTATATGCACCGAACAACAATGCAGGTAACTGGGAATAAACATGCGCATCATTAGCGGCATATACGGGGGGCGGCGATTGTCGCCCCCTAAAAATATCACCGCGAGGCCGACAACCGACTTCGCCAAGGAGAGTTTGTTCAATCTGCTCAATAACCGAATGGATTTTGAGGGGATTGACATGTTGGATTTGTTTGCAGGAACGGGTGGTATCGGTATCGAATGCGTGAGCCGCGGAGCAAGAGAGGTAACGGCAGTGGAGATTGCGCATGTACAGCAGAACTGGATTATCAGTTGTTGTCGGCAGTTAGGTATCAAAAACCTGAGTGTGATACGTGGCGACGTGTTTAAGTTTTTGAGTGCATGCCGGACCAAGTACGATCTGATCTTTGCCGATCCGCCTTATGCGCTGGAGCAATTACCTACTCTGCCGGATGTCGTTTTGGAACGGGATATCTTAAAAGAAAACGGATGGCTCGTTATCGAACACGGTAAAGATACCGATTTCACGAGCCACCCGAGGCATGTGGAGACGCGCACGTACGGAAGTGTGCACTTCTCATTCTTCCAATAAATCGTTCTTACGTTTTACTAAAGTTCGACGTAGATTTCCAGTAGTTTGCATGGTCCTTTCGGATCAATGCGGATATCGTTGAGGGAAGCAGGAATAAGTACTGCTTCTCCTTTTTTTAAGCTTACTTGCTTATCTTCCGATTCGCAGTCCAACGCGGTTACATTACATTGTCCTTCCACGCACATGTATGCCACAAACGAGTCAAGAGACGAGTAATCGCGCATCATGGCACGTGTCGGGCAGAGGAGATTGGTAGTAAAGAACGGGGTCTTCTTGAGGTTCACTTCTCCGTCCATACGCGGCATGGTCGGCAAACAAGTCGCCTCGTTCTTGGAAGAAAACTCCATTACTTTGAGAGCCTTATCCAACTTGAGAGGCCGTTTCTTACCATCATTACCTACCCGATTATAATCGTAGAGGCGATAGGTAATATCGCTGTTCTCCTGAATCTCTGCGACAATCGTATCCTTTCGCATCGCGTGTACTGTTCCGGCAGGGATATAGGCTACATCGCCTTCGTGTACCTTATATTCGCGCAAGTAATGTGCGAGTGAACCATCGTTGATTGCCGCATGGATAAGCGATACATTCATCTGCTGTTTCCATCCTAAATAGATAGCCGACTCACCCTTTGCTGGTAATACGTACCACATCTCTGTCTTACCGGGACATTGTTCGTGCTCCAAGGCAAACTCATCGTCCGGATGCACCTGGATGGACAGGTCGTCCTCCGAGTCAATGAACTTCAGCAGCAACGGGAAACGAGAACCGAAGACATCAAACACTTTCTCTCCCACCAACTCGTCCATATAGACCTCAATGAGATCCTGCAGCTCATCTCCGGCATGAGAACCGTTAGACACAGGCGTCGGGAAGCGTTCAACGTCCGAGATCACCCATGCCTCGCCTACGTTCTCGTAGTCAGCAGGTACATCGTCGTACCATTTCTCGATGGTATGTCCGCCCCAAAGCTTATGGAACAGTTGCGGTTTGAATTTAAAAGGATAAAGCATACAATCAGATTTTACGTATTTTCTTCTCCCATTTCCACGCAGATGCCAACACATCCTTCAGCGGGGTATCGGCTTTCCAACCCAGTACCTTATTGGCTTTGTCGGGTTTTGCCCAAACCTGTTCGATATCGCCTTCCCGACGACCGACAATAACGTACGGCAGTTTCACACCGGTAGCTGCTTCAAACTCACGAATGAGTTCAAGCACGGAAACTCCGTTACCGGTACCGAGGTTGAAGATCTCTATCTGCTCTCTGTCTTCGACGGTTAACATACGGTCAATGGCTTTGACATGTGCCTTTGCCAGATCCACTACATAGATATAATCGCGGATACAGGAACCATCAGGGGTGTTATAGTCATTACCGAAAACGCGCAACTCAGGACGAAGTCCTGCAGCTGTTTGCGTAATGTACGGCAGCAAGTTCTGCGGCACACCGTTCGGCAGTTCTCCTATATGTGCAGAGGGATGCGCTCCAATCGGATTGAAGTAACGCAAGATTGTTGCCTTCAGGTACTTGTCGGCATGTGCCTCGTCACGGATAATCTCCTCGTTGATCTGTTTTGTGTTGCCATAAGGCGAGAGCGCCGTTTGGATAGGAGCCGTTTCATCGACCGGCAGATGTGCCGCGTCCGGCTGACCATACACCGTACAAGAAGAGGAGAAAACGATATTGTGTACCTGATGCAGTTTCATTACCTCCAACAAGGTCACGAGGCTGCCGAGGTTGTTGCGGTAATACAGAAGGGGTTTCTCTACCGACTCGTTGACGGCTTTACTGGCTGCAAAATGAATGACACCCACGATATCCGAATATTGCCGGAAGACATTATCGAGGTCCATATAATTGCAGCAGTCCACATTTGCGAACTCCGGTTTCTTGCCGGTGATAGCCGCGATACCGTCCAACACATCGATGGACGAGTTGCTCAGGTTATCGACGATAGTCACGTCGTAACCTTGTTGCATCAGTTCAACGGTGGTGTGCGAGCCGATATAGCCGGTTCCGCCTGTTACAAGTATTCTTGCCATATAGTATGAATTTATTCGTTTACAACAATTGTTTTGCCATGTACTTTCTTATGTCGGAGCCATAAGCCATACACCTCCGAGCAGTTACCGGCTGTAATGAACGCTTTGATCTTATTGTTTCGGATAAAGGCCATGACAGAGGAGAACTCATCTTGGGTCAGCAGCGTTTGGATCTCGAGATGCTCTTCTCTGCTGTAACCTCCTTCAATGCGGTAGATCGAACACCCGCGCACAAGCGTCTCTACGATATACTTACGGATACGTTCGGGTTCGTCCGAAACGATGCAGACACGTTTGCGTTTATTAAGCGAAGCTGTAAAATAATCGATGGCCAGACCGTTAATCCACGTACCGATAATACCGATAACCACCATGCGGAAGTCATTGATAAGGAACGAAGTACAACAGATGATGATACCACCGATAGCGACCGAGGTTCCAATATCGAAATGCAGGTATTTATTGACGATCTTACCAAGGATATCGAGTCCACCGGTAGAAGCGTTAATACGGAAGAGGAAAGCCTGACAGGCGCTCAGCAAAAGCACGAAACAGATCAGGTCAAACCATACATCGCCCATCCCTAAACCGCCGCTCATTACAGAGTCGCGTACACGCTCCATGACCTCCCCGGTACGGCTGATAAGATACGGATTGCCATGCGCATCAAGTACCGTTTGTCCGGCTTGCAGTTGTGCCAGGATATCCGGGGCATTGATGGCTTTGTGGGTGAAGTAATAATTGGGATATATACGGTCCCACAACTGGGTCAAGGGACCGAGAATCATCGCTGTATAAACGGTTTTGGCACCGAACTCGTTACCGATGAGGATAAACGCCAAGAGTAACAAAAAGGCATTGATACCCATCACGATATAGGAGAACGTATCGGCATCGCCGCCGATAAGGGTGTTGAACACGATGGAGAGACCGGAGATAGAACCTACAATCAGGTGACTCGGCATGAGGAAGTAGTAAACGGCTGCTGCACCGAAACTCATACCGACAGTCATCATAAGCAGTTCTCTCCAGAACTTACGGGTACACAACGCGTTCCCAAAATCACGGAGTAACTCGCTCCAATAGGAAATAGTAAAATATTGTTTTAAGTGTTCCATGGTTTTATTTTTCTTCCGCAACCACCAGACGTGCTGTGCGGCGGGTCGTTTGGCTGAGCATAATCGTTCGACCGGCTTTCGCTTGCTCCAGTATCTGAGGTGTCGTACCGCGGATGGTAAGCAGGGACAAGTGGTCGTTATACGACACATTGAAATGTGTACGCAAAGCCTCTAACGCGTCCGCCACAAAACGGGTATTATCCACGCAGACGGATATCGTTACCGCAGAGGACTGAATAAGCGACACTTTGAGCCGATGATGATGAATGATATCGAAGATCTCACTCAGGCTCTCCTCCAGCACAAAGGCAAAATCCTTCGGGCGCATGGTGATCAGAATCTGGTTCTTTCGCCATATATACACCGGGACATCAATCGGTCCCACACCATCTTTGGAAATACAAGAACCGGCTGCATTCGGGTCGCCGAAGGGCTTTACATACAAAGGAATATGCTTATTCTCAAGCGGCTTGATGGTTTTCGGGTGAATAATCTGCGCACCCGAATAACTGAGTTCAACGGCGTCTTGATAACGCAGAGATGGGATCAGCACCGTGTCCGGTTCAATACGCGGATCGGCATTGAGGATACCCGGTACATCTTTCCAGATGGTCACCGATTCGGCATCGAGGTAGTTGCCCAAGAGGGCAGCCGTGTAGTCCGATCCTTCACGACCGAGCGTCGTGCGTTGACCATCTGCCGTACCACCTATGAATCCTTGTGCAACCACAACAGCAGGACGGTTTGCCCTACTCCAACCTGCACGGATAGTAGATGCGCTGGTCGCGTCATCAACCTTTGCTTCACGCCAGGTAGCGTCCGTACGGAGCAGTTTGGGCATGTTCCACCACTCGACCGATAAGCCCTGCTTAAGCAGATAAACGGCGATGATCTGCGTGGATAGAAGTTCACCCATCGACACGATCTGATCGTAGTTCTCGTCATAGGATTTGTTGGGATCGTACGGTATCTCGCCTTGCAGACGAATGTCCGAGCCGGGTTGCAGCCCCAACTCCTTCATGATCGCTACATGAAAATCAATGATGTCTATCCACTGGTTGAGCGCCGCTTCTTCTTTGCCGGCATCGCAGAAATCCACCACACGCTCCAACGCGTTGGTCGTCTTGCCCATGGCCGATACCACGACCATAAGGTCCGATCCCGCTTGCCGCACGATCTGCTTCAGGTTACGAACGCCTGCAGCGTCTTTCACCGATGCTCCACCAAACTTATAGACCTTCATTACACCTTACACCCTACACCTTACACCAAATTCGCCATCTTGATGGCTGTATAGGCTCCTTCGACACCTTTGTTACCCAGTTTGCCGCCACAACGGTCCAATGCTTGTTGCTGATTCAGGACCGTGAGGACCGAGAAGATAACAGGCACTTTACCTTGTGCGTTGAGTGCAGCGACGCCTTGGGTCACCGATTGACAGACATAATCGAAATGCGGCGTCTCGCCCTGGATGACACAGCCGATCACAATCACAGCATCCACGCGCTCCTCTTTCATGATTCGCGCAGCGCCGTACGTCAACTCAACCGTACCGGGCACATGCATCACGTCGATATTGTCTGCAGCCACACCGTGCTTGACGAAGGTATCGATCGCACCTTGCGTCATGGCGTAAGTAATCTCGCTGTTCCAATCGGCAACTACAATCGCATAGCGCTGACGCGAAAGAACGTCAGCGCTAGGCAGTTGGTTAGCGTCGTATTTAGATAAATCGGTCGTCATTACTCTGCGATAGCAATGTACTTGTCGATATCCTGTGCCTCAGAAGAAGTCGGATAGTTCTCCTTGATAGCTTTGAAAGCCTTCAGAGCTTTCGCCTTGTCCTCTTCTTTGAGATAAACGAGACCTGCTTTCTTCAGACTCATCGGAGCGATGATCTCGTTGCCGGACTCTGCTGCAGCCTCGAAAGCCTTGGCAGCTTTGCCGTACTCACCGAGCTCCACATACGCGTCACCAAGCAGTTGGTGAGCAGCCGGATCGATGTTGACATCGTCTGCATCAAACTTCTTGAGGTACTTAGCAGCCTCTTCGTACTCACCCTTCTCGAAGTAGCAGATACCTGCATAGAGCGCAGCGAGTTTACCTTGTTGGAAGTGTCCATACTCGTCAGCGATTGCCTCAAAACCGATACACTCAGCGTCGTCACCGTTCAGGGCCTTGTCAAAATCACCGGCCATGAAATAAACGACTGCTTTTGCGTTCTCGTTACTTGCCTCAAGGGCTTTCGGTTTGATGACGTAGTTGTTGATAGCGATGATACCCATCACCACAACAGCGATACCGCAAACAATCCAACTGATAAGGTTGGAGTTGTCCTCAATCCATTTACCTGCGCCTGTGAGCGCCTCATTCACTTCTTGCAATTGTTCGTCCTGTTTAACGAACTCTTCTTTCTTTTTTGCCATTTTTATTTGTTGTTTTATTGTTTACAATAAGTTGCTTCAATGAAAAAGCGTGCAAAGTTACAACTTTTTTTTGATATATGCAAGAAAAAGACAGTAAAAATGACATTTTATTCGACAAAAGGATGGGACTTGCCACGAACGATGTCGATAGCTGATGTGGTTTCTATTTCTGCCATAAAAAATAGGTTTTAAATTGTATATTATATATAAATATATAATATAGTATATGTTGTTCAAAAATTGGTCTTTCCTTGGCTTGTTCTTCCTTTCATCCTAGCCTTGACCGTCGGTTGACCGTCGGCTCACCGTCGGTCCAATAAGCTAAATGACAGTGCAAAGGTAGTGCTTTTTTCTGATATATGCAAATATTTGGAGAGAAATGTGTTAGATTTGATGAAAATAAGCAATGTTTGCGGGATTCGATCCCGCGGAAAAGAAGAAAGAAAAACGCGAGCCTGACGACTCGCGTACATAACAAAGAGAGAAACCGGATAAAATCCGGGGTAATGGACATACGTATTGAACCAGGATAAAATCTCTGGAAACGGACAAAGGTGGGATGTCGGAATTAAATTCCGACGCAATGGACAAAGCTATGAAAGATATCGTCAAATGAGACGACCGAAATACCATTTCGGACAATGGACGATGTAACCGGAATTAGATTCCGGGCTAATTGACAAAGGTTATTTTATAGCGGCGCGTTGTTGGAGGTGTTGCTCTTTTCGAGCAGCGCGGTTGCGTTTGATAGTACGGTAATATCCTAATCCAGCCATAGGATGTCTCCATTCTTCATCCTCTATGCGCTCCCACTCTGCATTCTCTTTACTGCGGATTTTGCACTCCTGACACCAAAAGCGAATGTCGGAAAGTAGTCTTTTCGTGTATTTAAACATAGTTATTTGTCTTTTAGATTACGTTTTATTGTGCGGAGTTTGATGAATAAGCGAAACATCCATTCGTGTTGGGAACAGAGCCTTTTGATTCGACTAAGACCAGTACTCTTTTTGCCGTATTGTTTTGCCAACTCGAATTGACCAAGATCAAATGCCTTTGCGCACAAGCGGCCATTGGCGTACAAATCCCAATCTTCATCCGTAAACGGGAATTTCTCAGGGAATAACTCGCCTAAGTATCGGCACACTTCTTTATCGCCTTTATACCATGTCATCACTGTTACATCA
>CADCCH010000019.1 GCA_902799875.1 uncultured Bacteroidales bacterium
GCATTCGCTGTTGTCACAAACAATCAACCTTATATAGATGGATTTGTATCATCTTATGCGTAAAAATTAATTTTTACTAAATTTTTATTATAGTTCGTTGATAGTAAGATTTATCTTTTCTTGGTCGGGGTAGCGAGGTGGATCTGCAGCGACAGATAGACACCCTGCGGAACGATTGCGGTGTTACCCTTCACCGGATGACGGTATTCCGCCTTGAGCTCCATCGGTACATACGGCGTCGGGGTGAACATCAGACCGAGACCTCCGAAACCGGAGAGGAAGAAGTTCTGCGCCGGGATGAGGGAGTTAACCGGGTAGTAACTCTGGTTGATCTTGGACCAAACAGCACACAGGTCCACTTCCATACCGCCGTACAGTTCCACTGCCATCCATTTGGTGCAGGGGATATAGAACTTAATCGCCGGTTTGTACGCAAACCACATGGTCTTGGCGTCTGCCGGTTGGATATCATTGACGATCGTTTGGGTCTTGGGATCGGCATTTGCACCACCGTAGAGCGGACCATTGAAATATTGGTCGGTGTTCAGACCCATCTCGAAGTTAAAGAGCTGCATACCGAAACATTTAGCACGCCACTCGAAGGCTTCGAAGCTGAGCATATGACGTTTGAAGACCATGTCTGCGGAGTTGCGAGCCAGGTTGCCGTCCAGCACAAAGAGAGTGGAGTAACCGAAGCTCAGGAACGACAGCATGTTCTGTCCGTTATGCTTGTAGTAACGGGTAAAGATCGTCTCTTTCTTCTTATCCTTGGGCTCTTCGTTAGCTTGAACTTGTGATTCGTTGAAACGACGCTCCTCTTCCAGTTGCGCACGACGCTCTGCCTCTGCTTTGGCTTTCGCACGTGCCTCGGCCTCTTGACGCGCACGCTCCATGAGTGCCGCATCTTCGCGGTCACGCTCGGTCTGAACGGCCTGTTTCTGCTCCTGCAGACGACGCAACTGCTCTTCCTGCTCGCGTTGTACACGGAGTACGGAGTCTAACTTAGCCTGCATCTCAGCGGCTTTGAGTGCCTCGCTGGATTGCGGTGCGGCTTGTTGTTCTTCTTCTACCAGCACCGGAGCTACCACCGGAACGACCACAGCTGCTTTAGCAGCCTCTTCCGCCGCCAGACGTTCTGCTTCAGCTTTAGCCGCCTCTTCTGCCGCCAAACGCTCTGCCTCCTGACGTGCCGCTTCGGCAGCAGCTGCTTCCTCGGCAGCCTTACGTTCCGCTTCCAGACGGGCAGCTTCCGCAGCCGCTGCGGCTTCTGCCGCCTTGCGCTCGGCCTCAACGCGTGCCGCTTCCTCAGCCGCTTTACGCTCTGCCTCCAGACGTGCAGCCTCCTCAGCTGCCTTGCGTTCTGCCTCGGCTTTGGCAGCCTCTTCCGCTGCTTTACGCTCGGCCTCTACGCGTGCCGCTTCCTCAGCTGCTTTACGCTCGGCTTCGGCTTTCGCTTTTGCAGCCGCTTCGTCCTCTTCTTCCTCCATCACCAAGCCTTGCTGTTTCTTCGGCTGTTGGGCAGGCTCGGCCTTGGGTGCTTTCTCAGCTTTCTGCTTGGGAGCTTTCTCGGCTTTAGGCTTGGGTTCCGCTTTCGCTTTACTCTTAGCCTGTTGAGCCTGCTGCTTGGGAGCAAAGAGGTTCTCTTCCTCCTCGGCTACGATTTGTTGTTGCTGCGGAGCAGGAGCCGGCGCCGGTGTCGATTGAACTTGCGGAGTAACCGCCTGCTGAACCGTTTCTACGACACCACTCTCATCTTCTTCCAATAAAATCAACTGGGCATGCGCGCACACACTGATAAAACACATCAGCATCGCGAGCAAAAAGAATCTTTTTGTGTTCATACGTATGATGTTTTTGTTGTTTTCGGATCTTTGCGGTGCAAAGGTACAACATTTTTTTTGAATACGCAACAATTTGCGTTATTTTTTAAGAAAAAAATATCACTTTTTACCCTTTTACCATTTTTTAGGGTCAATTGGGGTTCCATCCGGTAAGACAGGTCGGGTCAACACCTGCACCCATTCCGGTCGACCGACGGATCCGTCTTGCGACTTATATTCGTAGCTGTTGGGACAAGCTTGACCTTTTGTCAAACCCGTATGCCAGGCCTCAGGCACCAGGACGTTCTCATCCCATGTGGAGTACGCCCAGACCGTCTCACCCCACCAACGCCAGGGACGGGCTAACCAAACCCGTTGCGGCACAGGCGATTGGATATGGCAATGCCAGAACAGCATGCCGCGTGCAATACTGTCTGCACTACCACTTCTGCCGGCAGAGATGTAACAGTTATCGTGCTTCTCTTCCGTCACATTGGCGATGATCGTCGCATGATCCACTACCAGTTTCATGGCACCGAAAATAAAATCCACCGCACCGGAGAGCGTACCGCCTTTCCAGTAGATGGACGCACCTTGGGCGCCGTACAGCACGTCTTGTTTACCAATTGCACTGCAGTTTTTGAGATAGGCGTTGGTGGCAGTCTCTGTAAACGAAATCGCTGCTGCGCGTTCACGATAGGCACGTTTGGCTACTTCGGTAGAACCCACATCTTTGGGTCGTACCGGCATTACTTTTTTCGGCCGTTCTTTCTCGGTCCAGGGCAGGTCGGATTGCGATATATCGACCAGACTGTCCTGCGCTTCTTTCTCGGAAACGTAGAGGTTAAAAGAATTTTCAAACACAATGTTCTCCGCATAGAAATCCGGTGCGGTCACCAGCACCGACGCGTTCCACCGACGGGTACGACTCCCCCCGTAATTCGGCACCTCACCCATCGATCGGTACTGGTATCCGTGTCCGTAGTACCAGGTGATCTTTGCGGTTTGCTTCTTGGACCGATTGATGAGTTTGAGTCCCGGCACATCGATGGTCAACTCTTCCTGATACGTCCCCGGTGCAACATAAATCGTGGTGCGTTCTGCTTTGGCGGCATACACGGCACGTGCGGAGTCCAAGGCCGCATTGATGGATTCACCGGCCGAGACATGGAGGATAAGTGAGAAGATAAGCGCTAACATTCGTCTACGGTCATTTGGCAGGTTTTACAATCAAAATGGAGCGCGAGCACTTTCCCTGTACGCAGACGCAAGTACCGCGGCTCCTTGTCCGGAGCATACGGATTGAGCTTGCGACAGTGCCCCAGTTCAAACAACAGGCAGTACCGGCAGGTCATCAGATGATCGTAGTGCGTCTCCATTCGTTCAAAACACTTATCGGTATAAAATACGGTGCGGTCTCCACGCGCACGTCGCGCGCTATATAAGGAGTGTCACCCAGTTTGGTCAACTGCGTACGAATCGTCTCGAGTGCTTTGTCGGCATTGCGAGCTGGCTCTTTCTGATAACTGAATACTGAATGCTGATAACTGACATCCGAGCGATAGCTCAGTTCAAATCCCTCTTCCGTTTCGCGGAAAAGGATATCAATGGGGATGCGGCGTTCGGAATGCAGATTCTTCGTGAACTCGACGTCGAGATTTCGGAATAACGAGATCACGTGATCACGAGATATCGAAAGGGCTTTATTGATCTTCACCAGATTGCCTTCCATGCCATTGACCGAGAATCCTTCGCTACCGATGGTGAGACCATCTCCGTTATGGAGTACGATGCCGGGTTTGAGTTGCACACGCAGCGTGTTACCGCGTGCCTCGAGTACCTGACCGATATACTCACCGGTGGACTTCGGTGTGGACCAATTGGCCATAGGCCGTGTACGACCGTGCAAGAAATAATCCGTTGCTCCACGATGGAAGGTCTTGGTCGGGTCTGGTACAAAAGTTCTTTTGTACACAGCCCCATTTGAAATTTGAAATTTGAAATTTGAAATTTGATTTAGTTTCTCCCGATAATACGCCACGATGTTGGTGACATAGTCGGCGTCTTTCAGTCGTCCTTCGATTTTAAAAGTCGTCACACCGGCATCGATCAGTTCTTGTAAGTTGGCACTGCGGTCCAGATCCTGCAGACTCAGCAGATAGCGTTGATGAATCGGTTGACCTTGTTCATCCAGCACCTCATTATAGCTGCTGTCCAACAGGTCATACGCCATGCGGCAGAACTGTGCACACGCCCCGCGGTTGGCAGAACGATTAGCGAGCACTTCGCTTATATAACAGCGTCCGGAATAAGACACACAGAGGGCACCATGTACGAAAGCCTCGAGTTCGATATCCGGCACGGCTTCGTGAATCGCCCGTATCTCATCGATGGATAGTTCGCGTGCCAAGACCGCCCGTTTGAAACCCAGATCCCGCAGATGCGCCACGTGCTCGGGTGTACGGTTATCGCACTGCGTGGACGCATGTAAGCGGATAGGTGGGAGATGGAAATCCAACAGATGCAGATCCTGAATAATGAGTGCATCAACCCCGATTCGGTACAAGTCGTGTATCATCTGAACGGCCTGCGGGTACTCGTGTTCATGGAGTAGGGTGTTGACCGTCACCAGCACCTGCACCCCATAGGTGTGGGCGTACTGCACCACCTCCGCCAGATCCTCGATGCTGTTTCCTGCTGCCTGCCGCGCACCGAAAGCAGGCGCACCGATATAGATAGCGTCTGCACCCGCCTGAATCGCCGCTTGGGCTACGCTCTTGTCGCGTGCCGGAGCGAGCAAGCTAAGCGGTAGAGCACGATGCCCGCCGTCACACTGACGTTCATCGAGTGCTTCGTTCCATATTGAGGAATCTCTATGCATTGCGTACACTGATCAACTACTTCTTGTTGAACCCCAAAAACCTCGTGGCCCAGAATTACAGCAATTTTGGGACAGCTGACGGCTGATAGCTGAAGGCTGATTTCTTCCAACGTCACCGAATCGTGTGCCTGTTCGACGGCATAGACGGTATACCCCTGTGCCTGCAGGTCACGTACTGCGTCGAGGGTCTCTTTATAATACGACCACTCAACCGAGTCTTCAGCACCTAACGCGGTCTTGTGGATCTCTGCGTTCGGAGGGCAACAGCAGATGCCGCAGAGCACCACGCGTTCAATCCGCATCGCGTCCGCGGTACGAAAAACCGCACCTACATTATGTTGACTCCGCACATTATCCAGCACCACCACCAGCGGCAGTTTGTCTGCCTCGCGGTACTGGTCGACGTTCATACGACCCATCTCTGCGGTTGTTAGTTTCTGACTCATAGCGCAAAAGGTAATTGGACGTGCAGCTCGTGCGCGTCTTCGTCTATCTCAACAATAAAATCTTCGTGTAGCGGCACCATACGACCGTCCTCCAGTTCTGCAAAAATATTCATCGTGCTGTCATCGACCCGCACGATCTTGCCCAGACTCAGTTCCCCATCGATCAGTGTCCAACCTTCAAAATCCACCCACGCCATTTCGTCTTCCTCGATCTCTATGGCACTCTTAGGCAGATAAATCTCTTCGCCCATCAGGGAAGCTATCTCCGAAGAACGGAAGGGCACAAACAAACCGTCGCGCTGCACGAACACGAACTGAGGCAGATCGCGGTTGTGGGTACGTTTGAGTACGCCGATTGATATCAAGTCTTCTTTGCGTATCATTGGCTGACTGTAATGGTGTTGGATGATTGCATCATACTCAGTCGTTTGAGCGTCTCTTTGCTGATTTTTTTCTGCGGCATGGCGGTGCCGGACGCCAAGTCGTACTGCTCTCCGCAGTTAGGGCAGACCGCATAAATGCCGTCAATCGTACAGGTCTGACAGGTACCTTTACCTGCGCAATAGGGACAGGCCAGGTCGTAGGCATCGTACCCGTTGACACTCACGTACACCAGCACTCCACCGTACCCGTATGCATTGTCCCCCAGCGGATAAATCCATTTGCCGTTGTACGAGAAACCGTCCCGGTGCACCTCGATATAATCGCCTTGCACCTGATTGCGGAAATGCACAAACTCACCCAGATCCATGTTGATCTTCACCCTTACGGGATAAACCGGCACACTGGATTTGAAGGTAGTGCCTTCACACGCGCACAGCAGCAGACAGGCCGCAAAAAATATTAATTGCCCGAAACGCTGCATATATGGATATCGTAAATCAGGGTTGAGTAGGGCGGAATATAACTGTGCGTACCTTCGGTTCCTTCGTTACCCACCGCATTGTACTCATCTTTTTCGTCCACTTTGGTCTTGTCGTACCCCAGGTAATAGGGGATGAACAGACGGATGTCACCGTTGTTATGCACCAGGCAACAACCCTCGGCAAAGCCGCTGATGACTGAACTCAACGCAAACGTATAATGACCGCTCTCCAGCACATTGCCGTTGATGAGTTTGAGCGTGTAATCGCAGGTCACATTGCTGGCAGAACTGGGCTTGGCGTCCAGCGGCGTGGGGTCGGCAATGATCTTGTACTGCAGACCACTCTTCGTCACTTTCACCGTACTGTCGCTCGCGATATTCTGCGCCAACCATACCTCGTTCTGCGTCTTCCAATCGATCCAGTTGTTCTGCTTGCAACCGACCAGAAGAAGGGCTATCGCTATGAAAATAAGCGGGTGTCGAGCCGCTCGACTTATCTTGCTATCCATAATTCAGGGTTTTGAATGTCTCTGTCTTTATATACTTGGAAATACAATTCCGTTTTTTGATCTTGTTCCGGGTCGGTGAAGATCGTACCGACGGTCTGTTTGGTCTCCACCATATCGCCTTGTTTGACGTTCAGTTGGCTGAGGTTGGAGTACACTGTGCGGTAGTTACCGTGTTGCACGATCACGGCATACGTCCCGCCGACCATGAAGCAACTGGTCACCTCGCCCTTGTACACTGCTCTCGCTTTTGCACCGGCTACGGTCTGCAGGTAGATACCTTTGTTATCCATGATCACCTGTGCGTACACGGGGTGTTGTTGTTTACCGAAATGCCCGGATATCATTCCTTTCTCCACCGGCCAGGGCAACCGTCCTTTGTTGGCCTCAAAACCACCGGCAATCAGTTGTTGCTCCTTCGTCAGCGTGGTCTTGGACGCTTTCTCCGCCTGCTTGCGGATCATCTCATCGATCTTGCGATTCAGCTCATTCACTTTCTTCTGTTTCTGGTTGATCTGCTTGGTCAGATTTTTCTCCTTGCTCTTGAGCTGATTGAGCATGTTCTGCTGCTTGCGTTCGTCGCGTTTGAGGTTCTCCTGCTCACGCTTACGCGAACTAAGCGCAGTCTGTTTGTCGTTCTTGTTAGCCTGCAGCAGGTCGTTCTGGATATCGATCTCCGCCTGTGTGTTCTCGATGCGCTTTACCTGCTGTTGACGGTAATGGGCAAACTCCTGCAAGTACCTCGCACGACGGGCTAACTGCTGAAAACTGTCGCTACTCAACAAAAACAACAACGGCGACTGCTGAACCCGTGCAAAATGACTCTGCCTAACCATCGTCGCATAATCGTTCTTGTAACCCTCCAATATCTTCTGCAGCGAGTCGCGGGTCATACTGAGCTCGTTCATCTGCTCGTTGAGTGCCACGATCTCATTGTCCAGTGTGCGAATCAGTTGTTTCTGGTTTTGGATGTTCTTTCCCAATAACTGCAACTTGTTCAGCGTCGCTTTCTCGTCCTTCTTTGTCTGGTTGAGCATCTTGTTCGTTTGCTCAATCTCCTGCTGCAGTTTCTTCTGCTTGTTCTGCAGGTCCTTGACGCTCTCGCCGTAAGCCGGCAACAACGCGAGTGCCGCAACGATTAATATGAGTATGTTTCGTTTTATAGCCATTGAGATATATCTACTTCTGTATATTTCTTAAGCGGTTGATTAACCACGCGCACCGGCCCATCCAACTGCCGTTTGCCGTAATCAATCACCAGTTCAATCGTTTGTTCACCAAACGCATATTGCAGTCTCGCTTTCTCGTTGCCGGTCGGCAGTTCCGCACTGCACAACTGCTGCAACACATCCCAGTTCAAGTCCGGCGTCAACTTGCGGTTGAGGTCCGCGTACGTTGCCTTGGCGTACCGACCGTGGATCTTATCGATGGCGGTCAACTCCAGTGGGGTCGCTTCCAGACGGATCATCTCCATGCCCAACATAGGCATCACACTGATCACCAGCATCGAGTCCCGCACGGCTTGCATCATTATCGCCGCACTCATCTTGTCCTCGTCCGTGATCACCGTCGCCTGTCCCTGCGTCAGACACGTATGCCACGTCGGAATACTGACTGCTGAAGGCTGATTACTGACAGCTTTCTTCTTCGTTCCGCACCCCACAAGCACCAGTGCCAGCAAGATCAATACTATGTTACTTAATCGCTTCAAGATGTTTCTCTATTTCTTCTTTGTTTCCCGTCTTTTGGGCGTTCCACAGTGCTTTGTTCAAATAAAATTTCGCCAACTCATCTTGTCCTTTGAGGTGCAAGATCCAACCGTACGTATCCAGATACACCGCGTTATCCGGTTGTTCACGAATAGTGATGGCACTCATTTGTTCGGCTTTGGTCAAATCCCCTCCGTGTGTCGCCAGATGATAGGCGTAGTTATTGAGCACCATCAGGTTGTACGGATCCAACTCCAGCACCCGCTCGTACTGCGCGTACAGCACTTTCTTCTTGGCCTTCGTCCGCTCCAGACACTCCAATCGCAGTAAATGAAACCGCAAATCATCCGGGTCGGTCTTCAGGTAATCCTCCAAGGCTTTGATGGCTTGCTTCGTCTTGTCCTGCATGGCGTAGATACGATACCGCGTCAGCGCACTCATCGCATCGTAACCGTTCTTCGCATCCATCACATCCCGTATCTCAATTGCTTTCTTCCACTGCTCTTCGTGGACATAGATGTTCAGCAACCGATCCAATAGTTCTTCTGACGCTCCTGTTTTGTCCGCTTCGTACGCGCTCTCAAAAGAAGCCTTCGCTTCATCCTCGTGCCGCAACGCACTCTGCATCACACCTAAGTAATACAGCGTCTGCGCATCGTCGGGCTTCAACTCATTGCAGAACTGCAACAGCGTGTACGCCTCGGGGTACCGATTATTATCGATCGCCTCCCTCGCCGCGTACCAGTAGTACATGAACTGCTGCGAATTCTCTGCGCAAAGCGAACAGCAAAATACGCAGAGTATAAACCCTATAAGCTTTAACTTATAACCTCTCACCTTTATTTCCGACCACTATGGCCGAATCCTCCTTCGCCTCGTTCCGTTTCGCTCAGTTCCGTTACTTCGACGATCTCCGGCGTCTCGTGCCGCGCAATCACCATCTGGCATATCCGCTCTCCCGGCTCGATCGTCTGCGGCTCTCCACTCAGGTTGATCAGGATCACCCCTACCTCACCGCGGTAATCGGCATCGATCGTACCCGGGGTGTTCAGTACGGTCAGACCACGCTTGAGTGCCAAACCGCTCCGCGGTCTGATCTGTGCTTCGTAACCGGCAGGTAACTCAATAAACAACCCTGTCGGAATCAACCTCCGCTCCATAGGCTGCAACGTCACCGCCTCCGATATATTACACCGTATATCCATCCCTGCCGCCTGTGCACTCTCGTACTTTGGCAACGGATTGGTGCTCTTATTAATAATTTTTAATACCATTGTCGTTATACCGTTATACCGTTATACCGAAATTTTAAAATCGTTTTTCGACAAGGACCTTGAGCCCGTCGGGAACGATTTTGATGTGTATATCCTTCTCCATCTCCACCGGATCCCCGTCGATATGGAAAGGCGCCGCCTCTTCGCGCTCCAGCGTCACTTCTTTCGCACGAATCGTATCCATGAAATGACTGTCATCGATGCTACCGGCAAACAGACGCAACGCCAGACTCGCGCTTCCCAACAACGCGTGACTCGACATCAGCATAATATCCATCTTACCGTCCTGCACACTCGCCTTCGGTGCAATCATCGCCTCGTAACCCCACTGGTTTGCATTCGCAAACGTGATCAGGAACGCCTTGTGCGTTACATCCAAACCGTCACCTACGATATGGTACGTCTGCGGGTGATAGGAGAACACGTCCTTGATGATATTCTGGAAATACGTCGCAAAACCGCGCTTGTTGCTTCCTGCAAAATGATCCGCTATCAGCGCATCAAAACCCGTGCCACAAGTGCTGACGAACAACTTGCCATTCGCCAAACCGTAATCGACGCTGATCGGCTCACTGTGGTTAATCATCTCCAGCGCCTTCTGCGGACGAATAGGGATGTTCAGATGCCGTGCAAAACCGTTCCCGCTTCCCATCGGAATAATACCCAATGCGGTCTGACGGCTGATGGCTGATGGCTGATAACTCTTCGCCAATCCCCTCGCCACTTCATTCACCGTTCCGTCACCGCCCACAGCGACCACCGCATCAAAACCCATCCGGGCAAACTGATACGCCAATTCCGTGGCGTGACCCGCACGCTCCGTGAACACGATGTTCGGCAACCACTGCTCCGCATCCAGCGTCTGCATAATCAGTTTCGGCAACTTACGCTTGGCGTTCTGCGTCTCCTTACTTCCCGATACCGGGTTGATGATAAAAGCTATATTTTTCATAAGCACATATTCATGCAATCTAAATCGGGCACAAAGGTACAACTTTTTTTTTATATGCGCAAGCCCGCGTGCGTTTTTATGGCGGCTGAGGCGCTTTTTTTCTTTTTTTCTTGCGTATCTCATTTTTTTTTCGTAATTTTGCAGCCGATTTTAATTTGGCTAATTATAGACTTATGATCACGATAGAACAATTAAAGGACGTACAGCAGCGGGCGGATAAGCTGAAGGCTTATTTGCAGATCGACGAAAAACGTATCCAACTGGAGGAGGAAGAACTGCATACGCAGGCGCCGGGATTCTGGGACGATGCGAAGGCTGCGGAGGCTCAGATGCGCAAGGTGAAGGGTATCAAGCGCTGGATCGAGGGATACGAGGGTGTCCGTGCGGCGGTGGAGGAGTTGGCGCTGGCTTTTGACTACTACAAAGAGGAGTTGGTAACCGAAGAAGAGGTAGATGCCGCTTATGCGAAAGCGCTGGGTGAGGTCGAGGACCTGGAGATGAAGAACATGTTGTCGCATGAGGAAGACCAGATGCCGGCAGTGCTCAAGATCGTGTCCGGTGCCGGTGGTACCGAGGCGCAGGACTGGGCGGAACAGTTGATGCGTATGTACATGCGGTACTGCGAGAAGCATGATTACAAGGTGACGATCGAGAACCTGCAGGAAGGCGACGAAGCCGGTATCAAGACCGTGACTTTCAATATCGAAGGCGACATGGCATACGGATATCTCAAGTCCGAAAACGGTGTACACCGTTTGGTGCGCGTGAGTCCGTACAACGCACAGGGCAAACGTATGACGAGTTTTGCGTCGGTGTTCGTGGTGCCGTTGATCGACGATACGATTGAGGTGGAAGTCAACCCGGCAGGTATCAGTTGGGATACCTTCCGTAGCTCCGGTGCCGGTGGTCAGAACGTCAACAAGGTCGAGTCCGGTGTGCGTCTGCACTATAAGTTCGTCAACCCGCTTACCAACCAACCGGACGAGATCGTGATCGAGAACACCGAGACGCGTGACCAGCCGAAGAACCGCGAGAATGCGTTGCGGCATTTGCGGAGTCAACTCTACGAGTTGGAATTGGAGAAAAGACGTCAGGCGCAAGCGAAAGTGGAGGCCGGTAAGAAAAAGATCGAGTGGGGATCGCAGATCCGTTCGTACGTGTTCGACGACCGCCGCGTGAAGGATCACCGCACGAACTACCAGACGAGCAACGTCAATGCGGTCATGGACGGCGATATCGATGCGTTCATCAAAGCGTACCTCATGGAGTTTCCGGATTAATGGCAGCAGAAGGTGTTTATAAAGATCGTGGATCGAAGTTCTTGGGATTTGCGGAGCCGATCAAGGACGAGGACGAAGCCAAGGCACGCGTAGCGTGGTACAAGAAGAAATACCACGACGCGCGGCATGTGTGCTACGCCTATCGTCTGGGACCGAATTTATGGCGGACCAAGGATGACGGTGAGCCGCATGGTACAGCCGGTGCGCCTATCCTTCGTTCGATCGATGCACGCAATCTGGACAATATACTGGTGGTCGTCGTGCGTTATTTCGGCGGCACACTGCTCGGCACCGGTGGACTGATGGTCGCCTATCGCGAAGCATCCAAGGCTGCGCTGGACGCTTATAAAGAATGAAAGAGTGAAAGAGTGAAAGAATGAAAGATAAGTTTAAGGACATTCGGGCATATCGGGTAGGAGCGATTCTCCCTGTCTTTGATTTCTTGTTTGTTTTTCCGTACTTATGGTATCTTGCCAAACGGACTACCAAGGGCATCAAACTCGACTACCTGGGTGACCGCAAGCTGATCGAGAAAGACATCCAACACGGTGCCTTCTTCATGACCAACCACCGTGATATTGTGATGGACTCGGCGTGGCTGTCGTTCCTGCTGCGTTGCCGCTATTTCATTCGTCCGTACATCGGCATCGGTAATAATCTGTTTGCATACAAATGGATTGAGATCCTCGTTCGTTTCAACCGCTGTTTCGTGGTCAAGCGTGGAGCAGGTGCCCATGCTCAATTGGAGAACTCGAAGCAGTTAAGTACCTATATCCGCATGCTGCGTGAGCGCGGTAAATCCATCTGGTTAGCCCAGCGCGAAGGCCGTGCGAAGGACAGCAATGACCTGACTCAACCGGCGGTGCTGCACATGCTGACGATTGATTTTGAACAGCAGAACCGACCCGTGGAGGAGTTTTTTGACTATGTCAAAGAGCTCAATATCTGTCCGGTCAGTATCACGTACGAGTTTGACCCGTGCGATTATCTGAAGGCCAAAGAGATGCAACTCAAACGGGACAATCCCAAATGGCGCAAGCGTGCCAAGGACGATGTCGAGTCCATGCGCACGGGTATCGAGGGCCAGAAAGGACATGTCGTTTATCGTCTCACCCCGAGCATCAACCACGATATAGACCGGATGTTGGAGAAATTCCCCTACTACAAGGGGCTGCCCGTCAAAGACCAGATTGACCATCTGTGCTTTATCATCGACCAGCATATCTTCCGTGGTTACGAGATCTTCGAGCGTGGCACGGAATTTGATGCCTATATCGAGAGTCGGTTGGCGAAGATTGACATCCCGGATAAAGACGAAGAATTCCTACGGGAAAAACTATATGAAATGTATAATAATCCTGTGATTAATTACCAAAAAAGTTTAAAGTATGAAAAGAGCAATATTCCCGGGCTCATTTGACCCGTTTACCGTAGGCCATTACGACATTGTGATGCGTGGCCTGGATTTATTTGATGAGATCGTGATCGGTATCGGTCGTAACAGTACCAAACGGGAGACGTTCCCGATTCGTGAACGCGAAGAGGCGATTGGTAAGATCTTTGCCAACGAGCCGCGTGTGAAAGTAGCTATCTACGACTGTCTGACGGTTGATTTTGCGAAAGAGCAGGACGCACAGTTCATCCTGCGCGGCATGCGTTGTATCGGAGACTTCGAGTACGAACGCAACATGGCGGAAGCCAACAAGCAGATAAGCGGCATCGAGACCGTGATTCTCTATACCCGTCCCGAGTACGCACATATATCGTCCACGTTAGTTCGTGATTTGTACGCTTATGGAAAAGACGTTAGTGCATTTGTTCCTAATACTCTGCGTTAGTCTTTCGGTCCACGCTCAGCAAGCGACGACGCGGGTAGCAGAGAGTTTGGATATCTTCAACGATGTCTTCCGTCAGGTGGACGTCAACTATGTCGATACGCTCAACTACGAGATGCTGACTGAGGAAGCGATCCGTGCGATGTTGCGTAAGATCGACCCCTATACTGTTTATTACTCCAAGAAACAGGACAAGGACCTGCGTATGCTGACGCAAGGTAAGTACGGCGGTATCGGCTCTATCATTCAGCAACGCGACAGTGTTACCTACGCCGTGAATCCGTACGAAGGCAAACCGGCACAGGTGGCAGGTGTTCAGGCAGGCGATAAAATACTGAGTGTGGACGGCAAACCGACCAAAGGCTTGACCGTCAGCGAGGTCAGTAACAACCTGCGCGGTGAACCGGGTACGACGGTGGTGCTGGAGATCGAACGCGAAGGGGTGGAGCAGCCTTTTACGGTGTCCATCGTGCGTGAGGATATTCACCTTGAGCCGGTCAGTTATGCAACGGTACTAACGGCAGATACACTTCCTTATCCGATCGGCTATATTGCTTTCTCGGAGTTCACCGAAGGTTCGGCACAGGCGTTCACCAACACGCTGGACGAGTTGTACTACACCAAGGGAGCCCGTGCGCTTGTCATGGATCTGCGCGGTAACGGTGGAGGGTTGGTGGATGAAGCCATACAAATAATGAGTCTGTTCGTAGAACAGGACACGAAGATCGTGGAGACCCGCGGTAAGATTCAACGGAGCAATTATGTGTATAAAACCCGGAACAAACCCCGTTACAAAGATCTGCCGTTGGTGGTGCTCGTCGATAAGAACTCCGCGTCCGCGAGTGAGATCGTTTCGGGTGCATTGAAGGACCTGAACCGCGCCAAGCTGGTGGGACAGAAGACCTTCGGTAAGGGACTGGTGCAGAACGTACGTCCTATCGCGCACGGCGGACATATAAAGGTGACGACCAGCAAGTACTACCTGCCCTCTGACAGTTGTATCCAGGGCGTCGGCATTATGCCGGATATTGTGATGGATGACAGCGCGAAGGTGGATATCTGCTATTCGCTTTACATCAACCATTATTTCTTTGATTATGCGACGCGTTTTCATAGGCTGAACGACAGTATCGCCCGGCCGGAGATTTTTGAGTTGAGCGATGAGCAGATCGAGGATTTTTGTCAGTACCTGGACGAGCGGCAGTTTACGTATGAAACGGAGACGAGTAAGTACTTCGCGGATATGATCAAGATGGCGAAACACGAAGATATCGACTCGACGACGATTGCGCAGTTAGAGGCACTCAAGCCCATCCTCCAGCCCGATTTCCGGGAAGCGATTGCGCGGAACAAAGAGGAAGTAAAAAAACTGCTTGGCGCCGAGATAGTGTTGCGTTATTACTACCAACGAGGCCAAGCAGCGTATTCGATTCGCTATGACGATGAGATCAAGCGCGCATTAAAAGAGATCCATTAGATCTTGCGCCCGAGCAGATCGTAATAATCTTCTCCGCGACGGATAAATACTTGTCCGTTGCGGATTATTTTTTGCGTGGCGGTAGGTACAGCCTTGGTGTTGTCCAGTCCTTGTAACTGCGGCTGAATGGGCTCAATCGGTCCAATCGGTTCATTCGGATCTACCGGGTCAATAATGATCGGGTCCACAGGATCCACAGGATCAATCGGGTCAACCGGATCGACGGGATCAGGATCCACAGGATCCGGGTCAACAGGATCCGGCTCCACCGGTTTCTCTTGTACAGAGAGCGAGAGGACATAGACGGAGTCACAACCATGCACAGAGGTATAGGTGACGGTGAGCGTCGTATCGCCGATGGGGAAGGAGCTCAGGTCGATCTGCTGCCAGCTCTCCTGATCGCCCTCATAGATAGACAGCGAGGCGGTCATCTTCATCTTCGGGAAGACATAGACCACGAGCTCGACGATCGAGTCGCCACCGAACCGGTTCTTGGTGCTCAAGAGCACCGAGTCCACGGTCGGGCGTTTGTAGGTTGTGCCGTCATAGACGGCCGTCTCACCGGAACAGAGGTAGATCGTATCATTGCCGTAGGTCGTAGGCCGCGGCAGGATGGTCAGATGGAGCGTATAGACGGAGTCGCAACCGAAGACGGTCTGATAGGCCGCTACGAGCGTGGTGTCTGCTACCGGCAAGAGGCTCAGATCCCGGTTCTGCCAAGTATGGGCATCCCCTACTTGCATGGTGAGGCTGTCTTCGAAGGCATAGACGGGGTTCACGGCGAGCGTGAGAGTGATGACCGAGTCACCGCCTGCGATGTTCATGATCGTATCGCGATAGATGCCGGCCTCGGTGAGGTCACCGAAATACGCATCCGGATAGGTCTCGCCTTCACAGATAGCAGCCTCGTAGGAATAATCCGTCTGCGGGGCTTTGTAACCGGTACCTGAAACGGCGATCTTCGCCGTCGAGACACCATCCGTGAGGGTGATGACTGCCACATATTGTTTCGGCTCTTTGGGGGTGAAATAGACGGTGAAAGCATAGTTGTCGATCTTACCGAGTGTACCACCTGCAGCCGCGGCATTGCCGTTCTTGGAAGCACAGGCATTCGCGCCTACCGCATACACCAGCGGCGCATTGCTGTTCGCCGCACCGACGTGGAAGACAGACGGTTCGGAACTCGAGATCGTAATGTCTCCTGCAGAGAGGAACGAACGCAGGTTGACCTTATACGAAGCGGTATCGATGATGTTCACCACGGCGAAATCATACAGACCGGTGGTTGTACCGTACTCACCCGAAGCCAAGAGGATATGCTGCGCCAGGCGGATGTCCTGATGGGTCAGGACAACATTATGAGTAGGCAGTCCTTCGCGGTTGTACTTGATCCAGTTGATATCGCGGCTGACGGAGAAAGACTCGTTCGTCTTCGAGTTGTTGTCCGTGTTCTCTTGAAACGTACCTATCTTATTGGTGCTGCTACCGCCGTTAGCCGACTCCAGCACCTTGGTGTCTATCTTGCGGGCTATGCCCAACCATTCCCACCACTCGTACCGCCAGCTGACGTTGAGCGTACCGGCAGTAGGGGCAAAGACGTTCATCTCCTTGTCACCCTGCGTGTTCATCGTGTACTCGGTATCGTCGTACAGCGCGTACCAGACGCCGTTGCGGTAGGTCTGGGCAGAGAGCCCACAGACACCGAGCAACGCGATGATAATAAACAGTCTTCTTTTCATATTAACGAATTCTTGCACCATTCATGTTATACCATACATCGCCGCGACGGATGTAAATCTGTCCGTTCAGCAGCACTTTCTCGAAACGCTCGGTACGACCTTGCACTTTCTCTACGCCTTCTTCGGGGAAGAACGGAGTGAGGTCATCCGTTTGGCTGTCTGCAAAATCAATACGGTAGAGGCTGTATTGCTTGCTCTGCGAATAATCCTCGGCGATGACATAGACATAGATACATTTATGGATGGCATCGCAGCCGATAAAGGTCTGCGCTGTCTTACCGTATCCCTGTGCCGCATAGGCCGCACAGCTGTCGCAGTAGTTCGATCCGATGGTGGCCACCCCTTTGGTGAAACGGATCGCCTGGTCATTGACCGTGAACTTACTCATCGCACGGCTGTAGATCAGTTGTACATCATCCAGATAGAGGGTATCCAGATAATAGGTCTTGTCAAACTTACCACCTTCGTAGTAGGACGAACCGCCCCCCGGGGTCATGTTGGTCGTGAAGGTGACGAGGATATACGCCGGATCCTTGCTTTGTGCTTGGGCATTGTACTCAAAAGGTACAGAAAAGCGCTGCCAACCCATCGAAGCGTTTGCGGCATAGTTGATCGTTGCCTCCGCGATCTTCACTTGCGAATAATCGCCGTCTGCCTCGGGATCCTGATAGCGGGCATTGGTGGTGATGACAGTATGCATACGCGCTTTGTTGACCGCATTACCGGGGTTCTTGTCCGCCGGGATATACTGTGCCCAGAAAACGATCGAGTCCGGATGACCCTGGAAGGGGGTGTTGTAACCGGTGTTGGTCGGATCGGAGAAATTGAAGTTATTGGCCGGATCATCCGCGGTGGAAGAACCGGCATTGATTTGACCGTTGGTGCAGTTACCGTTCGCCTTGGCGCTCAACGCAAACTTAGACGACAGAAAAGCACTGTACGAACCTTTGGAGCCCGGACGCCTGTTGGTCGATTGCATGAACTGGTCGTTGGCTTTGATAAAATCAATCATCACGCCGGTTGCCGTCCAGAACGAATGCCATCCTTTGGGCTCATAGTTGGTCCAGGAACCCTCGAAACCACCGTTGGTCAAGGCATAGTTCTTACCGGCCGCCGTATTGCCGTTGAAGAGCACGAAGATCGGCTCCGGCAGGGACGGTGCCGCGATAGAGAGCAGCACCTGGGCTTGGGTAGCGGAGAGGATGGAGTTATACACGACCCCACCTTCCTCCAGACCGTTCACCACGTTGATCGTAGCACGCTTATCGATCGCATCCAGATAGAGCGTCGCGCCCTCCAAGGTCAGCTTACCGTTCGCATCCATCGGGATATTGGTCAATACGATATCCCCTAAGTTGCCTGCATTGTACGTAAAATCCGGCAGCACAAAGGTCACCGTGTTTTGTACCGTACCCGGCAAAAGGCAGATGGTCTTGTTCGGATAATTGGTACCACCGATGTTCAGATTGCCGTTATACTGTCCGCAGACTTCTGCCACCGAAACGGCCATCACTTGTGCCGACACCATGAGGCCGGCGAAAAGGGTAAAAAAGATTTTTTTCATTGTTGTGTTATTGAATTTTATTTCCTAAGATATCATATATCGTTTCATCCTCTTTGCGGATGATGTATATTCGTCCATTGAAAAGGGTCTTGTACACCGCGTGCTCTACGTGGGTCGGCAGTGGATTAAGTCCGGTAGTAACCGGTTGAGGGCTCACCGTGAGATGCAGCACCACGATCGAGTCGCAGTCGTCGATCGAGTAATACCACGCATTCAGTTCGGCCTGTCCGACCGGCATAGTGCTTAAGTTCCAGCCCTCCCAGGTAGCCTGCTCGCCTTGGGTGATGGTCATATAGGTATCGACCGAATAATTGGGAGCCACACGTACCGTCAGATGCACGATCGAGTCCCCACCGTAGATATTGGGTTGGCTCACATGCACATCGCCCTCGAAAGCCTCGCTGTAGGTCACGCCCTCGAACGACACCGTCTCACCTTCGCACATCTTCGCCTCATACGCGCCGTAAGTAACAGGCAGATCGGACACATAGAGCTTGAGCACATAGACCGAGTCGCAACCGTTGGATGCGGTCAGACTGTCGTAGAAGAGATACGGCTCGGAGGCCTGCGGCAGGTCCTTGATGGTCTTGCCGTGCCAAACCATATCGACCGTCTTGAAGTACAAGGTCTCCTCCATGCGGTAGGTCGGTAGCAGAAGCAGAGTGAGGGTGACGATCGAATCACCGCCTTGTGCATTCGGAATCGTATCCGTGTAAGTACCTGCTTTTGTCAGGTTACTGAAGAGGTCGTCCGAATAAGGTTCGTTATCGCAGGTAGATGCCTCATAGGCATAGGTGGTCGTGGGGATGATGATCTGCGGCGCGGTCATCTGAATCGTATAAACCGAGCAGGTCTTTGCCTGCGCGTAGTTATCCGGCACCACATAGACATAGACCCGACTGTTGGGCGTATCGTATCCGATAAAAGCCTTTGCGGCCTTGCCGTCCGGTACTGCCACAAAGTTATAGGCGCTCTCGCTGTATTCGTGGTTCACCTCCGCACGGCGGTTGGTGAAGCTCACTTTCTGTCCGTTCATCGTCAGGGACTTTAAGCCGTGGTTATAGATCATTTCCACATCATCCAGATAGACATTGTCCAGATAATAGGTTTTGTCAAACATGCCACCTTCAGAGTGCGAAGAACCTCCACCGGGTTCGTAGTTAGAGGTAAAGGTGATGAGCATGTACGCCGCCAAAGACGGATTGACGCTGTAGTAAGTGAAGGGTACGGAGATACGCTGCCAACCCATCGAGGTGGTAGCGGCATAGTTGACCGCGGCGTCGGCTATCTTGACCGAGGCATAAGAGGTAGCCTCGGGATCCTGGTAGCGGGCGTTGGTGGTGATCACCGCGTGCGCGCGCGCTTTATTTATAGGATTAGAGGGGTTCTTATCTGCAGGAATGTACTTTACCCAAAACACTAGCGAGTCCGGATTTCCCACGAAAGGAGTATTATATCCGTTATTTGAGGGGGCGGAGAAATTATAGTTTCCCGATGCATCGGTGGCCGTCATGGAACCGGCATTGATCTGACCGTTCGTACAGTTACCGTTCGCGTTGGTGCCTGCCACGATCTTCGTTTGTATCATCGCGCTCTGCGTTCCGGACGAGCCCGGGCGCTTGTCCGTAGAACGGCTGAACTGGTCGGTGTTTTGCACAAAAGAGACGTAATCACCGGTAGCGGTATTGAACGAGTGCCATCCTTGCGGCTCTCCGTTAGACCAGGTTCCTTCAAACCCGCCGTTGGTGATGGCGTAGTTGGCGTTGACCGGCTGGGCTGAGAGGACAATCGAGGAGGCCGGTATATTGACCAGCACCTGATTCCCTACCACACAGGTCAAACTGTTCGCATCCGCACCGGGTAAGACATAAATCCGTTCAGCACTGTATGATGTACCACCAATCGTCAGCGAACCGCTATATACGCCCAACTCCACACTCATTGCCTGCATCGCGCAGACCAAACAAAAGATGGTAAGTAGCTTCTTCATGCGCATCAGAAATTAAGATTTAACCGACAAACGAACGTACGGGGAGCAGCCAAAGCCATCGGACGGTAACTATACTCCGCATTCAGGAGATTATTGACCATGAACTGCATCTCCACATGCTCCTTGAAACGTATGGACGCACGCAGATCCATCGTGAAGACACCCGTGTTATGCGTCATCCAGTAATCGTGCAACGACAGACCGTCTTCGTAACCGAAGATGAACTTACGGGCATAATCCATGAGGTCCTGTTGCGCTTTGTCGCGCTCATCGACCATCAGGTAATCGACTGCCAGCATCTTACTGCGGTACGAGAGGTTCGTGCCGATCGAGAACCACTTGTAGGTATAATCGATCGTAGCCTTGAACGTATGTTTATTGCGGTACTTGAGGTACTTGGAGTCATTGGACTTGTTTTTCATCTGCAGCGGGTCCACATAGTTCTTCTCCTGCTCGATACGCGCTGCGTTATCCAGGTCTTCGGGTTCGGTGAAGGTATAACCGAGCATATAGCGAAGCTCCATATCTTTCTTGATATCCACTTTTCCGACCGTGCTCACCTCCGCGCCGTATATACGGGCATGGCTCACGTTGACGAACTGCGCACCGATACCGATGCCGGCACCGCTCATGGACTTGGTCTGCTTGATACCGTCGATCATGTTCTGCAACTCGTCGATCACGTCATAGATCGAGTTGATCATCGTGAAATCCGAGTTACGGAACAAACCGAACTGGTACTCGATCATGTTGCGGTACTCGGTGTAGAAAGCAGCTACGTCCAGCGAACCGCTCACCGGACCGAACTTATAGAGCTGCTTGTAACCGATCTCGGCGTTATAACCGGACTCCGGCAGGATGTTGTGGTTCGGATAGACACCGACCCCGCCGATATCCTTACGGGCAAACTTCTCTGTGATGGAGGGGTTACGATAGCCCTGACCGAAGCTGGCCCGCAGGAAGCCGGCCTTGTAGATCTCCCAGTTCAAACCGGCACGGAGCACAGGACGCACCGGGCAGAGCCATTTGCCGATTTGTATGTTCGCTTCCTTGTACTGATCGTCCATGCGGTAGTACTCAAAACGTACGCCGGCGCTGAGCGAGAGACGGTTCGCGATACGGTGGTCGTATTGCAAATAAGCCGCCAGGTTATCGGTGTGGTGCGTGCCGGTGATGTTCGCCGTATTAGTGATATGGCTCCAGTTGACACCGGTCGTCAGACGCACACCGTTATGCCAGGACTTGGCGAATTGATAGTCGATATAGCCGTTATAGGTCAACTCCGGACGGGTCGGTGTATGGTCCGTCACCAGGTTCATCGCGTATGCTACCGCATCCTGCAGTTCTGCGACCGTACCGGTATAACCCATACCGTTCTGAACGAGGTCGATACCGTTCACGATTGCATCCAACCACTGCTCGTTCTTGATCGGCACCGCCACATCTTTGAAGGTCACCAGCAACGCATCCTGCAGCGAGACACCTGCGTTCGTAAAGCCGGTGATCTTGTCGTAATAGCCCTTGAGCTTCTCCAAATCGAAACTCGTGACCCCCCACTTGATCAACTCCTCCGTACTGATGGTCGGCGAAGGAGTGGTCAGGTTGTCGGCCGTCATGTAGAAACGCGTACGCAGCTTATGCGAGATACCCCGCTCCGTATCGTCGTAATTGAAGAACGGATCGATATTGAAGTTATGCTCCTTACGTCCCATATTCGTCAGAGGCGAAGGATGAATCGGGTCTTTGGGACTGCGCCAGATAAAGAAATCGCCGTACCGGTTCGCCACATAGTTGACGTTCATTCCCGCGTTCATGTACTTGTTCTCCGGCATGGGCGCATGATACGTCATGTTACCACCCAGACGCACGCGGTCGTTGAAACTCTGCTCGCGGAAGCCTTCATCCTTGAAGCCGCTGATCGAACCCGACACGTCGAAGTTCCCCACTCGACGGGCATGTGATGCCTCCGCACCGTAGTACAACGGCAGACGGGCACCCGTATAAGCATAGTTCTTATAGTTGTCATAGATACCCACGTACCCCGACACTTTCGTCTGCGGCGTCAAGCCCGGACGCTGGGTACGCACGTTGATTACACCGTTGAGCGCCGACGAACCGTACAGCACCGAAGAGGCTCCTTTCACCACTTCTACCTGCGCCACGTTCTCCAGCGGCACGTTATTCCAGTTGATCTCACCCGTCTTGGGGTTGAGGATCGTCATCTCGTCCATCAGCACCTGGCAGCGCGAACCGACGCTATACGTCCATCCGCCGCCACCGCGGATACTCGGCTGTTTGTCGATGATCTCCACACCGGGGAGCGTCTGCAAGGTGGCAGAAAGGTCGGTAGGAGCCTGAGAACGAATCACTTGCGGCTTGACCACCTCCATACTCACCGTCACATCCGTCATGCGCTGCTCAAAACGACCGGCGGTCACCACCACTTCGTCCAGCACCTCATTATCCGCCTGCAGCACCAGATCGTACTTGGCAGGAATGGTCTTAAGCACCTTATCCTCTGTCTGATAGCCCACATACGAGAACTGCAGGTGAGCCGGCAAGGTGGTGATCACCAACTCATAGTGACCATCCAGATCGGTCACCGTACCGGTACCGTTATCCGTATTGAGAATCGAGACTCCGATAAGGGGCTCACGCGTAAATGCATCCGTGATCACACCTGACAATTTCTGCGCATACACCGATGCGGTTACCACACATAAAAAGACTAATACGTAAATCTTCTTCATACTCATTTTTTCAAAATCCGGTGCAAAGGTACTGCTTTTTTTTGAGATAGGCGATACCCCGATATAAGAAAAAGTGCACAATTATTAAGAATCTTAATAATCATGCACCTTTTAGTAAAAGAATTGCGCTAATTTTTGCTTATTTCATAAATTTTGATAGTTTTTTCTGCGCGAGGAAGAGTATCCAATCCGGCGTATGACGGAGCAGCGGAGTACACAACCAGTTGATGAAACCGGGGGTGTCTTCCTGCTTGCCCTTGAAGAGTTTCTTGAGGGCACGTTTGACCAGTTTCTCCGGCGGGATCGATACCGTCAGATTCACGGCTAGCTTGCGTAGGTTAGGCGCTAAACCAAACAAGCCTGTATCAACGGCACCCGGTGCCATGACCGTGATATGCACGTTATAGGGCTTGAGTTCGTACCACAGGGACTTGGAGAAATTATAGATGAAGGCCTTGGAGGCATTGTAGGTCTGAATACCCGGCATCGCCATCCATGCCGACATGCTACTCATATTTAATATATACCCGCGTCTGCGCGCACACATGTCCGCGGCAAAGAGGCGCGTCATTTTGGCGACGGTCATCACGTGCAGTTGGAGCATCAACTCGATACGTTTGATGTCCGTCTCGCAGTACTTATTGAAGAAGAAGACTCCGGCGTTGTTAATCAGCACATCGACCTCGTGTCCCTCTTGCTTGCACCAATCGTATAAGTTCTCCGCCGCATCGTTGAGACTCAGGTCCGCAAAATGCGCTACGGTCTTGACGTGGTATTGCGCAGCCAGATCCTTCGCTACCTCATCTAGTTCTTTGCGTTGGTTAGACACCAAGAGCAGGTCGCACTGGTAATCCCGCGCGAGCTGGGTCGCATACTGCAAGCCGATACCGCTACTTGCGCCCGTTACTAATGCTAGCATCGTGTTCTAATTTGGCAATTTCACGTTGAATAGACGGTTGGATCGTTTCTCCGTCGCGCTCTACGCACTCGTGGCATTTCATATCCTTACTGTACATACGTCCCACGCAGTAGTTGGAGCGTTTGCAACCTGCATGGTAATGCGGGTTAGCCTCTACATGTTTGACGAAATCCGGATCTTTGATGAGTACGTGTGCTATCTGGAAGAGTTCAAAACCCTCGTCCATGATCTGCTGACAGTTGTCACCACTCTGCACTCCGCCGACGTAAATCAGCGGGATATCGATGTCCTTGAGTTGTTCTTGGAAGTATTTGGCCTTGTCCATGAAGTAGAGCTCCTTGAACGGTACGGTCGGGGTCATAATTGCTCCAACGTACGGGATATGAAGGGCCGCTTTGAGCCACCACAACTCTTTCATCGGCATGTAATGCGCCAGGGTCTTGATGGGCATAGCTCCACCGAGGATGGTCATAGGCGAACGACTTACAGTACCACCGGACAGCACGATGCCGTGTACTTTGTGCTTGGCGATCTCGCGGGCTACCTGAATACCTTCTTCGATCGATACACCTTTCCAACAGTCGTCCCACATATTGGTCTTAACGATGACGGCCATGTCGTCTTTGGCATGCAGCATCACTTCGTCCAGCACCTCGTTCATGAAACGGGCACGGTTCTCGAACGATCCGCCGTACCGGTCGTGACGATGGTTGGTTCGCGGTGCCAGGAATTGCGAAAGGAGGTACGCGTGACCTGCATGGATCTCCACGCAGTCGAACCCGCACTCACGGGCCCAATCGACCGCCTCACCGAAATGCTTGACGATGGTCTTGATCTCCGCTACTTTGAGACGACGATGGATCGTCGGGCTGTAGAGGTTAAACCACGTGTCAGCACTGACGGGAATACAATGACAGGTGCGCATATGCGTCATATTGCCGCAGTGACCGAGTTGGATAGAAGCTTTCGCACCCTCCGCATGGATGGCGTCGGTCATCTTCTTCATATCCGGGATGATCTCCGGACGGACATAGAGCTGACCGTCAAAAGAAACACCACTCAGATCCACTGCACAATAGGCTACGGTGGTCATTCCGACTCCACCGTGCGCTACAGACACATGGTAGTCCTGCAACTCTTTGGTAGGCGCATTCGCACGCGCCATATTCTCAAAAGCAGCGCTGCGGATAATACGATTCCGCAGCGTGATAGGTCCCAGTTTATAGGGGGTAAATAATTTATTCATTAGTAAATAAAAGGAATGATGCGTTTCAATTTCTTGCGGTCGAACTCATCGGGGAACTCCTCCTCGTACTTGTGGTAGATCGAGTTCGCACGCGGAACAAGGTTGCAGCAGCTGAACCAGAAGAAGAGCAATCCTGCCATCGACCAAGTCAAAATCGCAAAGCCCAACCACTCAGTGATCTCACCGAGATAGTTCGCACTCGTCACATATTTGTACAAGCCTTTCTTGGGCAAGTAATGCTTCGTATCGCCCGGTTGACGCAAGTGACGAATCACATGATCCGAGTGCATGTTGATGATCCAACCCGTGAAGAAAATAATCGTACCTATGATGAACTGCGGACTGGTTACCCACGCGCTGGTGTACAGCTCCGGATAGTACTGCGGCGCCAGATGGAAGAGCCAGTAACCCTGGATATAACCGTTGATCAAGTTCCATACAACGGACAGCATCATGATCACTACCGGCATCTTGCCGTTGCCCTTCAAGAGGAACGGGAACACGAACGAACGCTGGAAATAATGGAACTCAAAGAAGAGGAAGAACAGCCAGTAGGGAGCTCTCATGGTCACGCCGTCATAGAGCGGGAAGGACTTAAAATAGAGGTACAGCATCACGAAGAACACCGGACACTCCATCAACAGCCAGCCTACTTTGTTGTTCAACGACGGTCCCCATTTCTCCGAACGCATTTTTCCATAACCTGCGTCCACAAAATACAGGGAGACAAATACGACAAAGCCCACCAAAAACATGATGTACAGCAAGTCGTAAAAGAAATCAATCGAGTAGATATTTTCTATCGGCATAGTTGTTTGTTATTTTCTTAATCACAAAAAGCGTACAAAGGTACGAATAATAATTCGTATACGCAAATAAATCTTAAAATTTGGAAACTTTTTCTTGTTTTTGGCACACAAATAGACCGAAAATGATTAATCCGATACCTATCCACTTGGCGGCAGGCATATGCTCGCCGAAGAAAGTTAACATGATGAGTGCCGTAAAAACAGGTCGGATATTATTGAATGCATTCGCCTGCGTGACGCCTACTTTGCGTAACGCAAAACAGAACAAAATGAACGCTATCACACTTGCAAAAACGGTCAGATAGGCCACGCAACCTAACGCGATTTGCATCTCGGATTGGTAAATGGTAATTGGTAATTGGTAAATGGTTTGAGGTCCTTCTTTGATGAGCCAGATGGGGATAAAGAAACAGAGACTGATCAGCTGGGCATAGAAAATGAACGAGAGCGACGTGTAGCGTGCCGGCACTTTGCGCATCATGATCGAGTCCACGACTGCCGCCGACACCGCCGCAAAAGCCAACAGAATACCCCAGTAGTTACCGATTGCAAAATTCGTACTGCCGGCAAGGGTCAGTGCAAAGACACCGACGGTGGAAATGATAATTCCCACAATGTTGTATTTCGTCACTCGCTCACGCAGCAAAACCGCTGCAAAAATCGGACTTAACAGAGGACTCGTAGAAAGCAAAGTCTCGGCAATCGTCGGGCTGTTGAGCGCATCGTAGGTGAAGGTCTCCAGCAGGTAATACAAGAACGGCTGACAAAAACCCGCTATCAGAAACAACGGCAGGTCCTTTATGTCCATTTTCTGCAATCCGAACAGCGGATTCTTACGGCAGATCAATCCGATACAGAGCATCAGCAGCACCGAAGGTACAAACCGCATCACGATGAGTGTGAACGGTGGGAGTACGGCTAAAGCGTGCTTGATGGCGATACCGCTCACCGACCAGATGAGCATCGAGCCGATCAGAGCTGCGACGGCCACGAGTTGTGTTCTATTCCCGCTAATCGACATATCGTTGCATGTGTCTCGTTCAACAATCGTTCGGTCTCCGCTGCTCTCGGTTGGGTTGTATCCGGATAGATCGGCTTCCCGATGACCACCTGCGTCAGCGGCTCGTCTTTGGGGCCGAACAAACGCCAAATACCCTTTCGTTCCCGATAACTCACCGCACAAGGGATGATGGGTTTGTTGTACTTGTACGACATCGTGAACGCCCCTTTCTGGAAGGGCCTGAGGGGCTTGTACCAGTCCCATCTCTTGGCTTCGGGGAAGATATGAAACCAGTACCCTTTTTCGTTATACGCATCGAAAGCGGCATTAAAGGCTTTCATCGCACTCAGCCCTGCTTCGGGTTCCGGAATAGGAATACCACCAACCATCAACAAGAAGGGTTGATCTTTGGTGCGGAAATTGGGTGCAAACATCGGAATACGTGTGCGGTGGTCGGCATGGATAGCGGTCAGCACCGACGCGCAGTCGTGACGGTAACAGTGATTGGCGACTGTGATCGCACCGTGACTCAAATCAAACTGCTTCAACCACCGGCGTATCGGTCCCGAACAGCGGTGCCATTTTTGCTCCCCCTCGATCTGCCATCTCAATCCGTATTTGATACGCAAAATCAGTCCCATGGTACGCAGTACGGTGTGGTATCCTCTGCGAATAAACCGGAGCGTCTTCGGCGATTCGTCGAAATACGGATAACTCGCATCGACTGCCGGAAAATCCCGGTCATAAACAGGCTTGTACAATCCTACGTACGGATCCTCTTCCGGATAATTTATGTTCACCGGCGGTACGTACGTGCCCGGGGTGACTTTCAGGTCTTGATATCTTTTATTCGTCATATCGTCATTACGTCATTACGACACCAATAAAAATTTCGCCCCTACGCTTTGGGCGGACGCGCCGTCTTTCTCCTCACGATCCCCTACGAACAGCGTCGTTTCGGGTTGGGCTCCCAGCATCTCCATCACGCGTCTGGCGCAGGGCTCGGAGGGTTTGAGAGCACCTAATTCCGGTGCCGAAACCATCAACTCAAACGGCGCGGGATCGATACCGAGCGCTTCGAGTTTCTCGACCACACAACCGTAATCAGAGTAGATGGCTAACTGCAGTCCTTTGGCTTTGGCCTCTTCCACCAGCGCCATCACTTCCGGTCGCGGATGGTGGTACTTGCGAATGAGTCGTATCATCGTCGGCATATAAACCGTGTGGTACCAGGTGGCCGCCATGTTTCTTGTCCACCAGTGTCCGCGACTCATGTAGGCAAAGAAAGCACCGAAGAACTCGTCCTCCGACGCATATTGCACGTAGTGCATGTTCCGCCGCGCCAGCCGTTCAGCGGCTAACAGCGGCAGGCACCACCACAACCGGCGCACCATGCGGCGCGCCAGACCCTTCTTGTCGTACAGCGTCCCGTCAAGATCGAGCACGACGCTGCGCACGCCGTTTAGCGCGTTCTTTCTGTCTGTCATCAATCTTATTGGCTCGGTTAATAACGTTTTCACTGAACTGATCGAAGCGCGACTCCAGACGTTGCAGCATGTTGAACTTCGTCCGACGCTTCTCGTCCTGCATCAGCAGGTTGAACTTGAACTGTCCGTCCCGGAAACCGTCCTTCAGGCACGCCGCCTTGAATCGCGCGTACGCGTTAGATAAAAGGATATGTGTCTCGGGCTCGTGCAGACGGAACGACTGCCGTTTGGATTCGTACTCGAGGTTGATATGCTGCAGTTTCTCGTCCACCACTTTGGCGAACGCATCGGCTTGCTCCTGCTTGATCTTCTCGTCCGCAAACTCGAAATAGAAATGGTACTTGGACTCTTCCACGTCTGCAAAACCGACGAAGAACTTGGTCTTGATGCCGGTTTCGTCCTCGGCCTGGTGCACCGCATCCATGAACTGCGGCTCGTACAGTTTCTCGCCGGTCATGGAGACGATACCGTTGACTTTGCTAACCATGTGTACGGTCGGGGTCTGCTTGTACTTGCCGCCTACCTCCACGAGGTCGTTCATGTTATACCGGAACAAGCCCGAATAGGTCGTCACGTACGCGCAGTACCGCTTACCGATCTCCAACTCGTCGATCTGACGGAAATGCTTGTGCGGGCTGTCCAACTCACTCTCCTCCACAAACTCATAGTAATGGAATTGCGGGAAGAGCACGGACTCGTTCGTGTCGTCCAGCGAGAAACCGAAACGGCATTCGGTGGCGATGTAACCCAACTCCTGGTAGAAGGTCTTGTCCCAATCAAACTGGTCCATGTACTTGTCCATGTAGATCTTGGTGTTGCCGCATTTCCAGGTACTGAGGTACTGCAACCACGGCCAGAAATCCCGCGGGTACAGATGACCTTTCTCGGCGAGTATCTTGCGCAACTCCGCCGCGCGTTCGGGTTTCGGGGAAATATACGCATCGAGCTCGGAGCGGATCTCAAACGGGATATCGAAATCTTCGCAGATCGTACCTAATTCGATATCGCGGATCATCTCCTCGACGTTCTCGTTCATCACGCGTAGCAACTCTAAGATCGTCGAAGGATTCGCTGTTGCCCAGAGCGTGACGTCGCGGTGCTGAAGCGCCAAACGCATCAGTACGTAGTTGCGTGCACCGTAATCGGGTATCGACATAACAGCCGCCGGACCCGTGTAATGTTTCTTGATGATCGGTGGAATATCGCGCACCAACACACCGCTCACCGCACCGAACAAAGTCCCGTCGGGCGCGTAGCCTTCGCATTCCTTACCTACGGTGGTGAAGATATGTCCGCCGAAGATACGACTGCGGTGCTTGACGAAGTTCCAAGTCCAGATATGACTCATCTTGCCGTACACGTCCTTGAGGTACTTATGGGTCATGGGGATCCATTTGGGCTCCGAGGTCGTACCCGAAGTGGTCGCGTACATATCCGGTTTACCGGGGAAGAGCACATCTTCCTCACCGTGCTTATGCCGCTCCACGTACGGACGTAGGGTCTCAAACGAGTTATTCACCGGCACGTACAGACGATACAGACGGAAGAGGTCCTCGGCATTCGTCGCCGACAGGATTCGATCAAAATGGTGCTCTTTACCATACACCGTGTCTCGGGAAATAGTGAGTATATCACGGAGCGTCTTCTCGGCGATATGCCGCGGTTTGCGACTCCAGAAACGAAGACGGATAGTCTGCGACCCGCCCACAATCATCAACATCAGATTGATCAACCACGGGTACGGCAACGCCCTGCCTTCCTGATCCAAATAGGGTTTCAATTTCTTTGCCATATTTCAAAAAAAAACCTTTGCCGCTGCAAAGGTACTGCTTTTTTCTGAATTATGCAAACTCGTGCACGTTTTTCTTAATTTTTTATAAAAAATCCCTCTCCCTCTTGCATATATCAAATATTTGTTGTACCTTTGCACCCGCAAAGGTTTGGTGTATGGAAAATAACAAGAACATATCAACCCTCGAAGAAGTCCTGTTGCAATTCTTTGAATGCATAACAAAGAATGATCAAGCAACAGTTCAGACCCCATACTTACGGGCTATGACTTCCTTGTTTAGTTGCCAAACAGCAGATGGAATTGTGTCCTTTGCATTGGATGATGAGTCAACGGCTAATGCGATCAATCAATTGAAAGAGCAGTTGTCGGACTCTTACCCTGAATTGCCGCAATCACTCAACATGCCGCTGACATACTTGTTTGACGAACTGATTTGTAACATTCAGCAGCATGCGCAGACGGATAAAGGTTATGCGTACTTAAGATATAATAAGGAGACTAACGCGATTGAAATTCTTATTGCTGATTTTGGAATTACCATATATGGTAGTTATGTGGCAGCCCAGAAACATCTGGATAAGTTGGGAGATAGCGATGCTGAGGCTCTTAATCTCGCGCAGAACGGTTATTCTGTAAAGAACCTACCGGAAACAGAGAATCGAGGTTATGGGATCTCGTCAAATATCAAAATGGTAGTTGGAGGCTTACACGGTGAGTTTGCAGCGCTTTCGGGAAATGCACTATTGTTGCATGTACAAAATAATCGTAAGATTTTAGCTTTACCACAGGATATTGATTTTAAAGGTACGATGATTATGGTACGAATGCCGGCGCAAGTGCCAGATGGTTTTAATATTTATGATTACATGAGTTGAGTATGAAACAGATTATCAATATACAAGAGCAATATGGCGCGGAATTGCACACGCGTCAAATGATGGAGCGGTTGGCTGCTTCTTTGGATTCCAATAATGAATACTTGTTGGATATGAGCGGTGTAGAGCAAATCTCTCGTTCGGCAGCGGATGAACTCTACAATCTCACGCATAGCGATATGCATGTGGACTTGATCAATCTGGAGCCGTTTGTAGAGAAAATGCTCTCTGCGGTCACTAAAGGTCGTTTTTTGCCTCGCCGTCACTTGGCTGGTGATATGCCGATTATCCATTGTGCTACAATTGGTAGTGTACAACGGCAATTGATGGCTAAATAACCCCTCGTCGCTTCCCGACGTTAAACAGAAGGACATATTGAAAATATCGAAGCGTTTGCTTTATTTGAGGATACGTTCATTTCTCGACAACTTGAATCATGGATTCCTTGATATAGCGAAACGCTCACGCATCCGCGTGGGCTTTCTGCATATATTGGATCCATGGGAGTCGAGACCCGAACGTACCAATAGCAGTTTGCTCACGTTTTTTATGCATATCAATACTATACAATATTTAAAACCGACGAGGCGATGGGATATAACAGCCACAAAAGATTTATGAAAAAGTTTTTATCTTTATTAGTTGTTGCTCTTTGTGGTTTTATCATAACTAGTTGCTCTGATCGAAATTCTCCAAATGCCCCACAGCAGAGCACGAAAAAGTACGGATATATTCAAGTGCTTAATAATTCATCGGACCCTTATACTATATCCATAAAAGGAAACACTTCTATGTCTTTCACTTTAAATGGAAAACAGTCTGTAACAAAGACAGTTGAAGAAGGCTACTATAACGTGCATGTAAAACAACAATCCGGATATTTATTGTATCCGACGGAAAAAGATTATGAATTTTATGTAAAAGAGAATAAGACCAGTATAGTTTCTTTCAATACAACATTATAAGTCGGCATATTAATGGTGTTACAAAAATAATTTTGTTATGAAAACAAGAATTCTAAGTTTAATTTTCTTGATGGTATTGTCCTTTAGTAATGCTGTCTTCGCAGATGATGACTACATTAAAACAACTATGGACAATAATCGTTATGAAATGGTTCAATTGGTTTACGGTGCTAATGCTTACAATGTTAAGTTTGATAAGTGGACTGGGAACATATGGTTATATTCGAAAGATGGTGTATCGCTCGCCATGAGAGATCCAAATAACGCGGATAATCAAGGCAACCAATGTGTTTATCAATTAATGAAAGGTAATAGAGATTCTATTGAACATTGTTTTGTGATAAATACCGCAACAGGTGAAGTATGGGAAGTATCCTTTAAAAAGGGTACTGTGAAATATGACAAAAAATAATTGACCATAGTTATATCCTGGGTCAAAAAAACGTTCGTCCATTTCAGGGCAATACTATTGCCCGCTTAAATCTCCGAGACGCTTCCATAAACGCCTCGGATTTTTCTTTTTGCACTCTGTCTTATACTGAAAAAAGTTGTCACATAAAACTGTAGAAAAATGTACTATTATTAAGATTTTAGTTTTATGTCAAGAACGAAAAACAGTTATTCCGAATCGTTTAAGAAACAGATTTTGGAGGATTATTTTCGC
>CADCCH010000020.1:0-31349 GCA_902799875.1 uncultured Bacteroidales bacterium
GGACAAGTCCAATCTTCAGGGAGTTCATTAAACGCTTTGCCTTCTACGCTGGGGTCATATTCGTACCCGCAGACATCACAAATGTACTTTGCCATAGTTATAAAATTTTATGTGAATAAGTTTTTTATTTTTTGTGGAGTATAACGGACACGCAATAATCGTGCCATTGCGGCTAAGAACTCTCACCGATCGCTCTAGCCAGATGAGCTAATACCCCAATTATATTGCTTGAGCAAGGTATTCGTCGCCCATTAGATATAAACCGGTCGCGGGATCGTGAAGTTCTTTGCTTAGCGGAGATGTATAGAACAACTCAAACGCACGAGAGGCACTAATCCCCTTACGCTCGCTGATACGTGTTACCACACGACCAATCTTATTCCACATCAATACATCGCTTAACATTTGATAGCCTCCTTAAAATGCAAGTATTTATCAATGGCTTGCTGATTCAAAATACAAATCTGATGATTCGGCTGATGTTTGCTCAGTTCTTGCAGCGCATATTCAGCACTTACCGTTCCGGCAATATACCCCTCCACCATATCGATTACACGATCATTAGCTATACCGCCCTCAATACAATCAAACCCTTTCCAGGGTATTTTGCCTGTTCGGCTATTTGCTATAAAATTGAGCCAATCGGCATCGTAATGCGGGAAAAACAGATATCGATAGTTGGCGCGGATAGCATCTATGTCTAATTCGTATACCGAAAGTATCTTCTCGCCTTTGCGCTGACGAGCCATCCTATCTGCCCACAACTCCGCTTGTTCGCGCAAAAGGGTTACATAAAAACCTTTGCCAAAATCCAATCCTTCGCGACCGGCACTTACCAGTGGGTTAGCAATTGCTTCTGTTCCTCCGTGGTATACTTCAATCATAGGCCTTGTTTTTGTTCCCACAATTCGAGGGTATAGATAATATCTTTGGTTACATTCTCGCGGCTCTCGCTGTGCAATACCTCATAGCATGGGATAATGTAGTCGTCTATAAGGTTCACGCGCGCCATGCGGCGATAAATCTCGTCTGCCGGTTGCTGTAATGCTGATGCAACCGATTCCACGCAGGAAGCAGTGAATATATTGCGACTTTCCGCAGAAGAGGGATTATATATATATGGCTCGCTCATTTTTGATACCCTAATCAACTTTGCGCTGCAAAGTTACTGCTTTTTTTTCATATATACAAATAAATCTGCACTTTTAATGCAGATTTGTTGTTTTTGTGGAGTATAGCGGACTCAGAAGGGAGTGGATGAGCTAATACCCCGATGACTATGCCTTTAGTATATGCTTGCTTTCTACATTCTCCAGCACGGTCATTTGCTGGATAGCTATTTTGTTGAGTTTATAAAGTCGCTCTTGTTGCGGCATGCCTTCGTTGATGAAGACAGCATTAAGGTTCTCCATATTGCTCAAACAGATCAGCTGATTGATGGTCGCATAATCGCGGATATTCCCCTTATCGTCAGAATGTGCGTCACGCCATTCTTTTGCTGTGATGCCGAAGAGCGCTACATTGAGCACATCAGCCTCGTTGGCATAGATAAGCGAACGATGATATTGGTCAATTTCCTGGGGAATAAGGTGCTCTTTGATGGCATCGGTATGGATATGGTAGTTGATCTTTGCCAACTCTCGTTTTGCAGACCAACCTAGTGTTTTTTGTTCTTCCTCTTTGAGACGCTGGAATTCCTTAATTAAATAGAGTTCAAATTCAACGGATACCCAACTTGCGAACTTAAATGCAATATCCCGCTGTGCAAAAGTGCCACCATATCTGCCAGACATAGCCACAAGTCCTATAGCGCGCGTAGCCTCAATCCATCGGCTCGGGGAAAGCGTGAAAGCATTCAATCCAGCTTGGCTTCTAAACCCCTCGAATTCGAGGGGGTTAAAATTGGGATTATTCAACATCTCCCATAACCCAAGATACTCCAATGTATTACGATTGCGCATCCAATTACCGACAACTCCATTAGGATCTTCGGCATTCTTTTGTCTTGCAATATCTGTGATACAGATATAGTCCATTCCGTTCTGAACAAAAGAACGAACGGTTGTATCTTTTACTATTATGGATTGTGTTTTGGTCATCTTCATTACTTATGTCTTTTTTTGTGGAGTATAGGAGACTATTTATCTTTATCCTCATCAAGCGGTAATTTCAGTTGGTTACAATTTGTAACCAACTCATTTCCTTCCTTTGTTTTTTATTGTCTTCCATAGTAAAAACCTTTGCGTGTGCAAAGGTACAACAAAAATTTGACATATACAAAAAAATCTGCACTTTAATGCAGATTCTTTGCTTTTCTACCAAATTGCCTGGATGAGATATACGGTCATCAGACCGCAGGCAATGAGTTTGAGGATAGTTCCGAAAAGGATACCGACGAAACTACCCCAGCCTGCTTTGAGAGCGGCTTGCAGTTCTTTACCTGCAAGAAGTTCGCCAATGATCGCACCTACCAGCGGACCCAGGATAACGCCTATTGCGCCAAAGAAAAGTCCGACGAATACGCCAATCGTGCTCCCCCAGACTCCCCATTTTGTGCCGCCGTAGTGCTTTGTTCCCCATGCAGGGACAAGATAATCCAGCACGGAGATGATAACTACAACAACACCCCAAATCAGCAAAAACTGCCACGAGAAATCCACACGATCGGTGGCTTGTGCGATCCACAGACCTGCATAGGCAATAGGCGTGCCCGGAAGACCGGGCACTATACAACCGATAAACCCGATCAGGATAAAAACAAACGCGATGACTAACAATGCAATATCCATAATTATGTTGCTTTAAGGGTGATAATATCGCGCAGATCGGTGGTATAAAGCGGAGACTTGTGCTCGTTCTTATACACCGTTTGCTGCGATTGTATTTGTGAACCAAGGATGATAGCGCGCTTGCCGTGACGATCATCGATATGATCCAACACACGCTGAAGACGCTTGTCCTTATCCCGGTCCTTGGTGTCAAACAGATCCGGCACAACGGCCGTTTCCGGAATGATCTTGAGTAACACGACCCCGGCCTTTTTATATAGCGCGCCCGGTCTGTACGCTCGTCGGAAAGCAGCCAAGGCATAGGAGATTAGTTCCTGACTATTGGATGTCGCGACCGGCAATGTGACCAGTTCCGACAAGTAATGTTGCTCTATATCCGTACGGAAAGCCGACGTGTGCGCATAGACATAGAGTTGTTGCGCAACGGATTTCTGTACCCGAAGTTCTCTGGCACAATGCGCACAGAAATTGGCAATCTGTTCTTCGAGAAGCGTCTGATCCGTGATTGCAGATGCAAAGGTGCGCGAGGTTGTAATCGACTGCTTCATAGGCAGTTCTGTATTATCTATCACATCCTGTCCGCGCAGTTCCTGCCAGGTCAGCAAACCCGGCTTATGCAGCATGTTTTGCGCAAAAGCAGACGATTTCTGCGCAAAGTCCAGTGCGGTTTTGATACCGGCATTCTGGAGCTTGGCTTTGGCTCGTCGCCCTATTCCCCATACATCGCCGATCTCGAAGGTAGAGAGCGCTTTGAGGCGTTGTTCTTCCGTACGGATCTCGCACACGCCGTGATACCCCGGGTATTTCTTGGCGTACTTGGAGGCAACTTTAGCGAGGGTCTTGGACGAAGCAATCCCAATAGAAACCGGAATCCCTACTCCCCGTCGGATCGCCTTCACCAGTTGCTCACAGTACGCTTTCTGTCGTTCCGCCTGGATGTGGTCGATATTAAAGAAACACTCGTCAATCGAATACTGTTCAAAACGCGAAGTGTGACTCCGAATAATGGACATAACACGATTGGAAAGGTCACCGTACAGTGAGAAATTGGACGAGAAACAAACAATTCCTTCTTTATCCACAAGGTTCTTGATCTGGTAGATCGGTACGCCCATTTTGACACCGAGCGCCTTGGCTTCGTTGGAGCGGCTCACCACACAACCATCATTGCCGGAGAGTACAACAACGGGTTTCCCCTCCAAATCAGGACGGAAAACCCGTTCGCACGAGACGAAGAAATTATTGCAGTCAGCGAGCGCGTACATGGTTAGCGAGTTTTGTGAATCGCATAGGTCACCACTCCCCAAACCGCAAAATCATTATGCTTATCTACACGAATCGGTTGAAAATCAGGGTTGTGCGGAATGAGCCAAGCGCATTGTGCGTCTTCATCCAGTTTGAACTCCTTGAGCGTATATTCGCCATCGATATAGGCTACAATAAAATCGCCGTTCTTGGGCTCCAAACTGCGGTCTACTACGACGATATCGCCATCCAGAATCCCCGCGTCCCGCATCGAATCGCCTTCTACATGCGCATAAAAAGTAGTCTCGGGGTGCGGCGTCATCTCGCGTGCGAGGTTAATCCGCTCCCCGGCATGGTCGGCAGCAGGCGAAGGAAAACCGGCGTGAATCGACTCTGCGAACTCCAACGCCAACTCCGCCTGCTCCGAATCTGTGATGTCTATCAGCTTACTCACTTATGCTTTTGCTGCTAAAGGCGATGGTGTCGCATAGACGCGTGCTGCCAGCTCCTGGTCCAGCATGTACATGCCATAACCGTTACCATCAAGCATTCTGAGCTTATTGATGATCTCAACGGCATTCTCTTCCTCTTCTACCTGCTCGTCGATGAACCATTGCAGACGACTCTGTGCTGCAAAATCCTTCTCCTCTACGGCGATATGCATCAGGTTGTTGATGAGCGACGTCACATGTTGCTCGTGTGCATAAGTAGCCTCAAAAGCAGCCAGCGGAGAAGCCCATTCGGTCTCTACGGCGTCAATAGCTTTGAGGATCACACGACCACCACGACTAATCAGATAATTGTAGAAAATCTGCGCGTGATCTTGCTCCTCTTTGAATTGGATAGAGAACCAGTTAGCCATTCCGCTATAGCCCTTGTCATGGCAATATGCAGACATACTAAGATACAGATATGCCGACCACATTTCGGCATTGATTTGCGCGTTGATAGCGTCTTCTAAACGTTTGGAAATCATATCATTAAATGTATTTGATTATTTCTTTTTACCGAATAAACTCAATAACCGCAACAGCAGGTTAATGAAGTCCAGATAGAGCGACAGCGCACCGAGGAGCGCCAGTTTCATATTGCCCTCATTGACTGTCTCCTGGTCGAGCATCAGATTACGGATCTGTTGTGCGTCATAGACCGTCAAACCGGCAAAAATCAGCACACCGATAGCCGAGATCCAGATGTTGTCCGGGTTACCCATAATAAGGCCCACAATAGAGGCGATGATCAGACCGACCAAAGCGATAATAAGGAACGTCCCCATGCCGCTCAGGTCTTTCTTAGTCACTGTGCCCACGAAAGCCAGTACACCAAAAGCACCGGCCGTCACGAAGAAGATCTCTGCCACGCTGCCAAGTTCATAGACCATGAAGATCGAACTCAGTGTCGCCCCGTTGATTACGCAGTAAAGGGTGTAAAGCATCGAAGCCATCCCGAAACTCAGTTTCTGAATCGCGGCACTTAACACCACCACAAAGACCAACTCGGCGATGATCATTCCCCAGAACACCAGTTGGGATCCGAAGATGATCTGCTGCATAATGGGCGACGTAGCCACAATCCATGCCACCAGGCCTGTCAGTGCCAGACCACCTGTCATCCACAGATAGACGTTTCGCATCAATTCGGCTACCACATCCTTGCGGCGCTCGTCAATGATCGTTGTTTCTGCTGAATAAAGATTTTCCATAATTTAACCTACTTGTACGTCCGAATTAATCTTACGAATCAGACCCTTCAGCACATCGCCTGGACCAAACTCAAAGAACTCGTTTGCCCCATCTGCAATCATATTTTGCACGCTCTGCGTCCAGCGAACGGGAGCTGTGAGTTGTTTGAGCAGGTTTTCGCGGATGATTTCCGGCTCAACCGATGCCTGTGCCGTTACGTTCTGATAGATCGGACAGAAGGGTTTTCTAAACTCCGTTTTGTTGATCGCCTTGGCCAGATCCTCAGCGGCAGGAGCCATGAGCGGCGAGTGGAAAGCTCCACCTACCGGCAAGCGTAATGCACGACGAGCACCTGCTTCTTTGAGGGTAACGCAAGCTGCATCCACCGCTTCTACCTCACCGGAGATCACGATCTGCCCCGGGCAATTGAAGTTAGCAGCTACCACTACCCCATCCTTATGATTCTTGCAGATCTCATCGACCTGTTCATCAGGAAGACCGAGAACAGCCGCCATCGTACCGGGATTGGCTTCACAGGCCGCCTGCATCGCTTGCGCACGCGCGCTCACTAATAATAAGGCGTCCTCGAAACGCAAAGCCCCACAAGCAACCAAGGCACTAAACTCACCTAAGCTATGACCTGCCACCATGTCGGGTTTCTCAATCGTCATCAGACGTTGAGCTACCACCGAGTGCAGGAAGACAGCAGGCTGCGTCACTTTGGTCTGCTTCAGATCCTCTGCCGTGCCGTTGAACATCACATCGGTCAGCGAGAAGCCAAGCAGCCTGTCGGCTGCCTGACACATCTCGCGTGCCTCTGCGTGGGCATCGTACAGATCTTTGCACATACCCGGGAACTGGCTTCCCTGCCCCGGGAATACGAATGCTTTAGCCATATTACAGCATCAACGATCCGATCAACGCCAAGATTGCGTAGAACTCAGGAAGAGCAGCATAGATCATGGTGTTGGACAATACATCGTGACCAGCGCCGATGTTTGCAATACCGTTGGCGCAAACCATGCCCTGACGGATAGCGGAGAGAAGGAATACCAAACCAGCGCCTACGCCAAGACCGAACAGCAACAGACCACCCTCACCTGTCTCAGCAATCAGTTTGCTGCGCAGCATGAAGAAAGCTACGAAGCCGTAAAGACCCTGCGTAGCAGGCATAGAAGCCAAAATCATGTACTGGCTCGATTTCTCTTTGTTCTTTTTGAGTGCACCTTCTGCCGAATTGGCAGCGATAGTGGTTCCGTAGGCCGAGCCTACACCTGCAAGACCGAGCAACAAGCCCAGGCCGAGGTAACCTAACATTGTTTCTACTAACATAGTGATAAACATTTATTTGTGATTAATTATTTTTTAAAAGGATTGTATTTCTTTCCTGAACCTTCATATCCCACATTCTTGAAGTACTCCACGAAGGTCAGACGCAGCGGGTGGACGAATGCACCGAGACAAGCCATCAGCAGGTTCAGTACGTGTCCGAAAGCGACAATCAGCGCAAAACCAATAGCCGTTCCTACGTTCGGGGTCTCACCTAACACGGTCATACCTAACTCATTGAAGGCGGCTCCTAACATCGCACCTGCCATACCCAAGGCATAGAGACGCAAGTACGACAGCACGTCACCCAAGATACCGGTTGCCATATTGTAGGTGTCCCACAAGCCTGCACCGATGTTAATCAGCGGATTACGTCCCGGCGTATTGAAGATAAAGATACCCAAAGCCGAGATAGATGCAATCACAATCAGAATGACTTGTGTCATTTGCGGACCCAGTACGGAAGTCGAAGCCAAGATAGCGGTTGCGATACCGCCCACGATGAGCAGTAACCAGCCCCAGGTCGAAGCCGTGGCATGGAAACCGTTCTGTTTGGTGTAACAAATCGCCTTGACGGTCATCGCCAAGCAGATATGGAATACACCGATGAACAGCGCCAACACCATCATAATGTCATACCCCATCCAGTTACCGGTTCCGTCTCCGAACCAAGCCTTGAACATAGGTGCTTTAGCCCATGCGGGGATCCATTCGGCCTGATAGATGTCGACACCGAAGAAGGTACCGGACAGGTAACCTACGATCGTACAACCGACACCCAATACGGCAATGATCGGACCTAAACCTTCGAACATCTCGATACGCAGTTTCTCTTTAGCGATAAGCCATCCTACCAGGATAAGCGCCAAACCGTACCCGCAGTCGCCTACGCAGAGCGAGAAGAACAGCAGATAGAACGGAGCCAAGATCGGCGTCGGATCAAACTCATTGTAGTTCGGCCAACCGTACATACCGGTGAGGGGCTCGAAGAGTTTGGTGAACCAGTTATTGCGTAACTTGATCGGTGTCGCGTCTTCCTTCTCCGGATCCGTCTCCTCGTAATAAACCTGCGCTTCCGCCAACATAGCATTCAACTCAGCCTCTTTGTCTATCGGACAGAATCCTTCGAACAGGCACAACGCTCCTTCTGCTACTTTATCGGTAGAAAGCGTAACGCGTTGCCAATCAATCTGTTGACGGGCTTCTACAAGTTCTTTCTCCAACTGCTCTTTGTTAGCGAGTTGCCATGCCTCAATACGCGCATCGGCAGCAGCGAGCAGACCCTTTAAGTGCTCTACTTCTTGCAACCAAGCCGCCTCCGATTTCTCGGGGATAGGCAATTCGGTCAGATCTTCGATGGTCTCAAGCGCTACGAAGTAGGTCTTACCGCCTGCTTCATTGACCTTAATACCCCACTCTTCCTGGAAAGCCTTGGTCGGGCACTCATAGAAATGCAGCGTGTAACCGGCTTCTTTGAGCGATTCGATACGTTTTGCATCAAAATCACCCCATACCGCAGCTTGTTTAGCGGCTTCTTGGGCGGCAGCGATACGCTCGTTCACCTCATTGCGCTCCGCAATCAGTTGATCCGGCGCACCTTGTTTGAGCAGACGACGCAATTCGTCTTCGTGTTGCAGGGCTGCTTGTAAATCGGCATCATCTTCGATGAGACCAGCGGCTTTCTGCGTGATATGTACTACTCCGAGTTCACGAAGTTGCTCCAAGAAAGGCTCGTAGTCCCGATGGAATACCAGGAAGGTATATTTTTTCATTTGTGTGATCATACCTGCACCTCTCTTTCCTTTTTGGATTTCACAATCTTCTGACTCGATTTATTCAGGTTCTCCTCGTCTTCCATAAAGCGTTTAATCTTACGGATAGCGTCTTGATAACCGGGTATTTGCACTTTCTCGAAGAGGTTCACTTTCTGCGTCGTTTTCTTTCGCGCATACTCGAGCAGATCCACTTTGCGGCGCACAAACTCCTGGCGGATACCCACATCGGCGATAGCCTTGAGTTGCTCAAAACCATCTGCAAACCATTTCGGGCTGGAGAACAGCGAGAACTCTTTGGTCGAGTACACCACTTCATCCAACACAGGTACGCGCACGCCCGCGATCTTTTTAATAGACATGCGTACGTCGTCCACGTGAATGAGGCTCGTGTCAAACTCTCCCCAAAGCGCTATCATCTGATCGTAGTCCTTGATGCGGCGGTTCACTTCCTCGTCGAGGTCAGCCAATTCTTTCTTGGCTTTCTTCACCTCCAGACGAAGTGCCGTTTCCTTGCTTTGCAGCGTAGGAAGCGTTCGTTGCCGCATCTTCAAGTCCTTCTCCAGACTCTGCAACGATGTTTTATTAAATTGATAAGTTATTGCCATAGTTTAAGCCTTTGGCCAATATTTCTCCACTAATGCTGCTTTAATATTCACCTCTTCCGGTTTGAAGTATTTACCGAAGAGTTGCCATGCGATGTCAAGCATCTGAACGGTGTTGATGTTCACGTCGATCGCCAGGATCTCGCGGCTGTAGTCGCGTGCGAAATCGAGACAACGCAAGTCGTAGTCCGTCAAATCGAAACCGTTCTCTTTCTTGGTCTTGGCGTTGGCCGCATCGGCATACAAACGAACAGCCGCGTTCATCACTTGCGGGTGATCTTCGCGCGTCTTTTTACCGGCAACCAACTGTTTCAAACGAGACAGCGAACGGAACGGATCGACGATGACCTTACCGATCTCGGAGTCACGACGCAGGTACAACTGACCCTCGGTGATATACCCCGTGTTATCCGGAATAGCGTGCGTGATGTCACCACCGGAAAGGGTTGTCACGGCGATGATCGTGATCGAACCACCACCTGCCTGCTCCGGGAACTGAACCGCCTTCTCATAGATCTTCGCGAGGTCCGAATAGAGCGAACCCGGCATAGAGTCTTTGGACGGAATCTGGTCCATACGGTTGGAGACGATCGCCAACGCGTCGGCATACAGCGTCATATCGGTCAACAAAACCAGCACTTTCTCGTGTTTCTCAACTGCGAAATACTCTGCGGCTGTCAGCGCCATATCCGGAATAAGCAGACGCTCAACCGGCGGGTTCTCGGTCGTGTTAACGAACGAGATGATGTGATCGAGCACACCGGCGTTGGTGAAGACGTTCTTGAAATAGAGGTAGTCATCATTGGTCAGACCCATACCGCCCAAGATGATCTTATCTGCCTGCGCACGCAGTGCTACGTTCGCCATCACTTGGTTGTAGGGTTGGTCCGGATCCGCAAAGAACGGAATCTTCTGACCGGATACCAGCGTGTTGTTCAAGTCAATACCGGCGATACCGGTGGCGATCAACTCGGACGGTTGTTTACGACGAACGGGGTTCACGGAAGGACCACCGATCTCCACATCCTTACCCTCGATAGCAGGTCCGCCATCGATCGGGTCACCGTACGCGTTGAAAAAACGACCGGCCAATTGGTCCGAAACCTTTAACGAAGGAGCCTTGCCGAGGAACACCACTTCGGCGTTGGTCGGGATACCTTCGGTACCTTGGAACACCTGCAGCGTCACCTCGTCACCGATGATCTTCACCACCTGCGCCAACTTACCGTTCACGGTAGCCAACTCGTCGTTACCTACTCCTTCGGCCTTAAGCGAACAAGTCGCTTTCGTAATCGCAGTAATCTGCGTAAATATTTTTTGAAAAGCCTTTGCCATAGTACTTAATCTTTAATTTGTTTTTCTGCCAACAGTTCATCGAGTTTCTTGCGGTAATCTTCAAACTCAGGCGAGTGGAACTCGCAGTAGTTCATCTGCTTGCAGAGGTTGATGACACGCTTGAAGTAATCGGTTACATCGAGGAAGTTATCGAAGTCATAATCGTGCTTGCAGATGTCCATTACCATGCGCAGGATGTACTGCTGACGCTCCAGCGGACACACGGCATCGATCTTATCGAACGCATCTTGCTGCAGGATCACGAAGTCAATCACTTCGGCTTTCCAGAACGCCTCGTGGTAATCAACCGGTACACCATCGTCACCAAGGATATTGATCTGCTCCTGAATCTCCTTACCACGTTGCAGATAGGTCTTCATGTCGTTGACCATCGGCAACCAGTCTTTGTCAATCAGTTGCGAGATATATTCCTCAAACTCAGGATATTCCACGTATTTCGAATAACTGTCAATCGGGTTCACAGCTGGGTAACGCTTACGGTCGGCACGTGCCTGCTCCAGCGCATAGAAGCAACGTGCCACTTTCTTCGTACCTTCGGTCACCGGCTCTTTGAGGTTACCACCGGCCGGCGAAACTGTTCCGAGGAACGTTACCGATCCGGTTGCACCATTATTGAGGTACACGTATCCTGCACGTGCGTAGAATGCACCGATGATTGCGGATAGGTCCATCGGGAATGCATCCTGACCCGGCAACTCCTCCAGACGGTTACTCATCTCACGCAGCGCCTGTGCCCAACGGCTCGTCGAGTCCGCCATCAGCAGCACACGCAGACCCATCGAACGGTAGTACTCCGCGATCGTCATGGACGTATAGACAGATGCCTCACGACTCGCCACCGGCATGTTCGACGTGTTGGCGATGATGATCGTACGCTCCATGAGCTTACGACCCGTGTGCGGGTCATCCAGTTCCGGGAACTCGGTGAAGGTCTCCACTACCTCGTTGGCACGCTCACCGCAGGCTGCGATGATCACGATGTCTGCCTCCGCTTGTTTGGAGATAGCGTGTTGCAGCACGGTCTTACCGGTACCGAACGGACCCGGAATAAATCCTGTACCACCCTCGCACAACGGGTTCGCCGTGTCGATCGTACGTACACCGGTCTCCAGCAACTTGAACGGCCGCGGTTTCTCGCGATACGCCAGGATGGCTTTCTTCACCGGCCATTTCTGCACCATCGTCACGTTGTGGTCCACGCCCTCTGCGTCGGTCAGTACCGCCATCGTCTCGTTGATGGTGTACTCTCCGGCTTTGGCGATCGACTTCACCGTGTACGTGCCTTCGAATACGAACGGCACCATGATCTTATGCGGCTGGTGGTTCTCATCCACCTCGCCGAGCCAAGAAGCAGCCTCCACCTTATCGCCCACTTTAGCGATCGGTGTGAACGCCCATTTCTTCTGCTCGTCCAGCGGGAAGTTATACTCACCGCGCTTGAGGAACACACCTGTCAGTTTGTCCAGGTCGTTCTGCAAACCGTCGTAGTTACGGCTCAGCAGACCCGGACCCAACGTCACTTCGAGCATGTGACCGGTGAACTCCACTTTGTTGCCCACTTTCAGGCCACGGGTGGACTCGAACACCTGCGCGTACACATTTGCGCCGATGACCTTGATGACCTCCGCCATCAGTCGGGTCTCACCGACGTAAATGTAACAGATTTCGTTTTGCGCAACCGGCCCGTCTACTGCGACAGTCACCAAGTTGGCAATAATTCCTTTTACTTTACCTTGTGTCATATCTTAGTCTAATTTAATTCCCTTTTTCATATCCGCAACAAGCTGGCGGAAGATCTTTTCGCCCTCCTCAATAGTGAGTATTGACCATCGATGCAGCATCACAGCCTCCAAATAGTAAGCAAACACCATCTCCGGCGAGAAGAAATCGAACTCCGTGCGGCCTTGCAGCCACTCGAACCGTATCGCATCCTGCGCTTTCTCGCGTTGCATCAGATCTTCGATACCGGCAAGCGCCAATATCTCCGTCCAGTCACCAGCCACCTCGTTCAGACCGAAGTCTTTCTGGTTCACGTGGCTCCGCAACTGCTCGGCCACTTCCCCTTCTCCGACGATTTGGATCTTGGCATCGAACCCGTGCTTACGGCATATCTGCGCCACCAGCACATTATTCATGTCCTGATTGAACGCAAACCACTCCCGCACGAACGTATTCCGCGCCTTCAGCCCTTCCGCCAAAGTAGCCTCATCCATCGGTGCCCGCAGCAGCTCCAGGTATTTCTTATCCGACGCAGACAGCTGTTCATCCAGCAGTTCGTCCAACTTCTCCATCGAGATCGGACTATCACTTCCTGCCTTCAGTTCCGGCAATCCCGCCAATAAATATTCGTAAGTCATTTTAGAACAATTCTTCTACGAGTTGCGGACGAAGCATTTCCTTGAAATATGCGATAAACTCAGCGTCACCAAAGGCAAGTTTGTACCCACCCTTTGCCGGTTGGATCGTGAAATCGGTCTTGATACCCTTCACCTCTGCGATCTTCACGCCCTTCTCGAGCAAGCCCTTCGCGTTAGCGGCAAAGTATTTCTGCAATGCCTCTGCATCCTTGGTCTCGATCAGCACCTCGCCGTTCTTAGCCATCTGCTCTGCCAACTTCGCGATCAAGCCCTGCATGAACTTCGCATCTGCCGTCGCAGCCTTCACGCTGTCCGCAGCGATCTTGTCGGAGAGCAGGTTCACGATCTCGGTCTTCACCGCATTCACGCTCTGTTCCGCGTACAACTTCAGCTCCGCACGTGTCTTCTTGTCCAGGTCAGCCGCTTTCGACTCTGCCTCTGCCACCAGCCATTCCGCTTTCTTCTGTGCGTCAGCCACGATAGCCTCTGCTTTTTTCTGCGCTTCAGCAATGATCTCCTGCGCTTGCGCATTTCCTTTTTCTACGCCTTCTGCGTAGATCTTTTCAGTAATCTCTGATAAGTTCATTTTGTATAGTATTTTTTATAGTATTTCTTTTCCTGTCGGCTTTGCGCCAATTTGGCTGCAAAGGTACAAAAAATTTTTGATATGTGCAAATTAATTTGCATATTTCGTAAAAAAGCAGTAATTTTGTGCCGTGAAACCAAGTGTCGAGTACATACAGCATTGTTTTGATACCTTTAACCGGCAGTATTTTGATAACTCCTTACCTCCCCTGCCGATCAAACTCAGCCACGCCAAGGGATTCCTGGGTAAGGTCACTTTTGTGCGCAAACGGCAAGGCCTGTTTCGGGGATATAAAAATGAAGATTTTGTGCTGCGTATAAATGTTCGAATTGACCTGCCGGAAGAATTGGTACAAGACACCATTCTGCATGAGATGATTCATTATTATATTGCCGTTAATCAACTACAAGATACCTCCGCGCACGGTCGTCTCTTCCGTGCTCAAATGGCGCGTATCAATCAGGAAGGCAATCGGCATATCTCCATCACCCATCGTCTGAACGAAGAACAGAAAGCGCAGGCGCATATACATAAGGAACGCGCGGTAGCGATTGTGCATTTTTCCGATGGAAAGACAGGAGTTAAGGTGGTACCCAAACAGGAGAAACATATCCGTTATTGGCATAAGATGGCGATGCGACGCTTCCCAATTGACCGCATTGATTGGTACCTCTCCGACGACCCCTATTTTGCCCAATTCCCCTCCTCTATCGCCATGAAGATCTTCCTGATTCAAAAACCGGAGGACCTGCCTTTGACGCAAATGACGATGTTTTTTCCATAAATTTTACGCGTGCGCTTGCGTATATCAAAATTTTTTTGTAATTTTGCAGCCAAATTGCAAATTAGTGTACATATATGAATATTTCGTACAAGTGGTTAAGACGCTACATAGACCTGCAGGATGATGCGCAGACGGTAGCGAAAATCCTTACTTCAATCGGTCTCGAGGTAGGAACAGTGGAAGAAGTAGAGACCATCAAAGGTGGACTGAAAGGCTTGGTAGTAGGCGAAGTGCTGACCTGCGTTCCCCACCCTAATTCCGATCACTTACATATCACCACAGTGAACATCGGTGCGGAAGAACCGCTTCCGATTGTTTGCGGTGCGCCGAACGTAGCGGCAGGACAGAAGGTGATTGTGGCGACGGTAGGTACGGTGCTGTATGACGGCGATCAGAGCTTTACGATCAAGAAAGGTAAGCTTCGCGGCGAGGACAGCTGGGGAATGATCTGCGCGGAGGATGAGATTGGTGTAGGTACGGACCATGCCGGCATCATCGTACTGCCCGCCGATACACCGGTGGGAATGAAGGCTGCGGACTACTACCACATCGAGAACGACACGATCATCGAAGTGGATATCACGCCGAACCGTTCTGATGCGGCAAGTCATTTTGGCGTTGCACGCGATCTGTACGCTTACTACAAAGCGCACGGTCAGAGTATTAGTCTGAAGAAGCCATCTGTAGAGGACTTTAAGATCGAGAATAACGATCTACCGATCAAGGTGATAGTTGATGCGCCGGATGCATGTCCGAGGTATTCGGGCGTGAGCATCAAGGGAGTGACCATTAAGGAGAGTCCGGAATGGCTGAAGAACAGTCTGCTGGCGATTGGTCTGCGTCCGATCAATAATATCGTGGACGTAACGAACTTCGTGCTGCACGAGTGCGGTCAAGCGCTGCATGCTTTCGATGCCGATAAAATAAAAAATAACGAGATCCATGTGCGTTATGCACGTCAGGGCGAGAAGTTTGTGACCCTGGATGGCGTGGAGCGCGAGATGGATGCGCGAGACCTGATGATCGCCAACAGCGAGGAAGCGATGTGTATTGCGGGTGTGTTCGGTGGCTTGGAGAGCGGTGTGACGGAAAACACGAAGAACGTGTTCCTCGAGTCCGCTTATTTCAACCCGGTTACGATCCGTAAGACGAGTCGTCGTCACCAGTTGCAGACCGATGCTTCGTTCCGCTATGAGCGCGGTTGCGACCCGAATAATACGCTATACGTGCTGAAACGCGCTGCGCTGCTCATTCAAGAGGTAGCCGGCGGTACGGTATCGATGGATGTGATCGACGTGGTGAACGGCGATTTCAAACCGTGGGACGTAACGATCGATATTCAACGCGTGAACTCGTTGATCGGAAAGGCGATCGGCGAAGATACTATCGAGACTATCCTCAAAGCGCTGGAGATAGAGATCGTCGCTAAAGATGGCGATTTGTGGAAATTGGAAGTTCCCCGTTACCGCGTAGATGTACAGCGGGAGTGCGATGTAGTGGAAGATATCCTGCGTATCTACGGGTACGACAATGTGGAGTTCCCGGAGAAGCTGAACACGAGTCTGGCGTACGGTGTGAAACCCGATCCGGAGAAGTTGCGTCGTAAGATTGCGGAGCAGCTGACCGCCCAGGGATTCAATGAGATACTGAATAACTCGCTGACCAAGACCTCGTATTACAAAGACGGTTGGCTGGACAGTTGCGTGAAGATAATGAACCCGCTGAGTCAGGACTTAGGTGTGATGCGTCAAACCCTACTCTTTGGTGGATTGGAGTCGATTGCACGCAACGCGAACCGAAAGAATAATGACCTGAAGTTCTACGAGTTCGGTAATTGCTACCACTACGATAAGTTGAAAGTAGAAAGTTTAAAGTTGAAAGGACTCGACGCAGATCCCCTCTCCGCTTATTCGGAGGAGCCGCATTTGGGTATGTGGTTGACGGGAAACAAGAGTGCTCAGAGTTGGGTACGCAAAGAGGAGAAGACGACATTCTATCAGTTGCGTGCGTATGTGAACAATATCTTAGTGCGTCTGGGTGTAGATGTGAATAAGTTGACGCTGGAGCCGGCGATTGATCCGCAGGGCGACAAGAGTTGCGGAATCGTGGAGTGTTTCAGCGACGGTCTGGTGCTGAAGGCGCAGAACGGTAAGAGCCTCGGATACATCGCGATTGTGGCTCGTGGGCTGTTGAAGCAGTTCGACATCGACCAGGAGGTGTACTACGCGGACCTGTACTGGAAAGAGTTGCTAAAGCTGAACAAACAGTACAAGGCCGTGATCAATGACCTGCCGAAATATCCGGAAGTGAAGCGTGATTTTGCATTGTTAGTCGATAAGAACATCGAGTTTGCGGACCTGGCGCGTGCAGCGTTTGGTACGGAGAAAAAACTGCTGAAGAACGTGTTCCTGTTCGACGTGTATGAGGGCAAGAACTTAGAGGAAGGCAAGAAGAGCTACGCGTTGAGTTTCATTCTGCAGGATCCGGAGAGCACGCTCAAGGACACGCAGATCGAGCATATTATGAACCGCCTCAAGGCAACATTCGAAGAGAAGTTCCATGCTACCCTCCGCTGATCAAAACGAGATACTGAGACGTCGGACTTTTGCGATCATCTCGCACCCTGATGCGGGTAAGACGACGCTGACGGAGAAGCTGCTGTTGTACGGCGGTGCGATCCACGTAGCGGGTGCGGTGAAGTCGAACAAGATCCGCAAGACCGCTACGAGCGACTGGATGGAGATCGAGAAACAGAGAGGTATCTCGGTAGCGACGTCCGTGATGGGCTTTGATTACCAAGGGCACCATATCAATATCCTCGATACGCCGGGTCACCAGGACTTTGCGGAGGACACGTTTAGGACCTTGACGGCTGTGGACAGTGCGATTGTGGTGATCGACAGCGCCAAGGGTGTGGAGATGCAGACGCGGCGACTGATGGAGGTCTGCCGTATGCGTAAGACACCGGTGATGGTGTTCATGAACAAGATGGACCGCGAGGGTAAGGATCCGTTCGATCTGATGGACGAGGTAGAGCGCGAGTTGCAGATACGTGTGACACCCGTGACGTGGGCGAACGGACAGGGTCTGAAATTCGAGAGCGTGTTCGCATTAGACAACCGTCCGGAAGGATTGAACGGTAAGATCGCCGATGACTTGGAGATGGTAGATGGTGTGTATCCGGAGTTTGACAAAGAAGCGTACCTGCGGGGCGAGTTGGCACCGGTGTTCTTCGGTTCGGCGTACAAGACGGTAGGTGTGCAGGAGTTGCTGGACTTTCTGGTAGCGAACGCCCCCTCCCCTCTTGCAGTAGGAGCGGAAGAGCGTGTGGTGGAGCCGATGGAGGACAAGTTCACGGCGTTCTGTTTTAAGATTCACGCTAACATGGACCCGAATCACCGCAGTTGTATTGCGTTCTTCAAGATATGTAGCGGTAAGTTCCTACGCAACACCTATTATTACCACGTGCGCAAGGACCAGCAGATGCGTTTTGCCGCCCCGACGTGCTTCATGGCGCAGAAGAAAGAGACGGTCGATGAAGCTTTTGCAGGGGACGTTGTAGGTCTGCCGGATACGGGTAACTTCAAGATCGGAGATACCCTGACGAGCGGCGAAAAACTGCATTTCAAGGGTCTGCCGTCCTTCTCCCCGGAGATGTTCAAGTACATCGACAATGCCGACCCCATGAAGCAGAAACAGCTCGACAAGGGTATTAACCAACTCATGGACGAAGGTGTAGCACAGCTGTTTGTGAGTCAACTCAACGGCCGCAAGATCATCGGCACGGTGGGACAACTGCAGTTCGAGGTGATCCAATACCGTCTGGAGCACGAGTACCAGGCCAAATGCAAATGGCAACCACTGCAGATGTACAAAGCTTGCTGGATCGCGGTCAGTGACCGAGACGGATATGCCGAGTTAGAGACATTCAAGAAACGCAAGGCGCAGTACATGGCGTACGACAAGGAAGGTCGGGACGTGTTCATGGCCGACAGCGCGTACGTACTGAATATGGCACAACAAGATTATAAACATATAAAATTCCACTTTACAAGTGAGTTCTAATTTATGAAAAACAAATCCCTTCAATTCCGCCTCATTGTCTTTAACTTCTTGGAGTTTGCAGTATGGGGCGCGTACCTGATCTCGATGGGTACGTACTTGTTCAAACACGGAATGGCGCACCAGATCGGTTGGTTCTACTCGATCCAGGGTGTCGTGAGTCTGTTTATGCCGGCCCTGATGGGTATCGTAGCCGATCGTTGGATTCAGGCGCAGAAACTACAGAGCATCTGTCATTTCCTGGCGGGTGCGTTTATGATTGCCGCCGGTTGGTACGGTCTGCAGAGCGGTGCTGACGTGCAATTCGGTACGCTGTTTAGTCTGTACACGTTGTCCGTGGCGTTCTTTATGCCGACGATTGCGCTGACCAATTCGGTAGCGTTCAATGCGCTGGTGAAAGCGAACATGGACACGGTCAAGGACTTCCCGCCGATCCGTGTGTTCGGTACAGTCGGATTCATTGCGGCGGAATGGAGTGTGGATTTGTTAGGTATCCAGGCCAGCCCGCTGCAGTTCATCCTGAGCGGTGGTCTGAGCTTACTGATGGCGGGTTATTCGCTGAGTCTGCCGGCATGCGAGGTGAAGAAAGTAGAAGGCAATGTGGACCTGGTGGAGGCGCTGGGACTGAAGGCTTTTGCGCTGTTCAAACAGAAAAAGATGGCGCTGTTCTTCGTCTTCTCGATGCTGTTAGGTATGTGTCTGCAGGTGACTAACTCGTACGCTAACCCGTATATCACGTCGTTCGGTGAGATCGAGAAGTTTGCCAGCACCTTTGGTGTACAGCACGCGAACATATTGATTTCGATCAGTCAGATCTGCGAGGCGCTGTGTATCCTGGCGATCCCGTTCTTCCTCAAGCGTTTCGGTATCAAGAACGTAATGCTGATGGCGATGTTTGCCTGGGTATTCCGTTTCGGTTTCTTCGGTGCGGGTGATCCTGGCATGCCTGGCGTGATCCTGTTTGTACTGAGTTGCGTCGTTTACGGCTTTGCGTTTGACTTCTTCAATATCTCCGGTGCGCTGTATGTGGATCAGGAGACCGAACCGGCACAACGCTCGAGTGCCCAGGGTTTGTTTATGATGATGACCAACGGTCTGGGGGCTACCATCGGTACACTCTCGGCTCAGGCGATTGTCAATAAACTGGTCAACGCACAGGAAGTGGTTGCGCAAGGTCCAATGGCTGTTTGGGACGGTTGGAAAGAAGCATGGTATATCTTTGCCGGTTTTGCATTGGTGGTATCGATTGCGTTCTGGATCTTCTTCCCGAAAACGCCGGTGCATCAGGATATTGAGATCAAGCATTAATGGGTGAATGGATGAATGGATGAACGGGTGAATGTTCATTAAAGAGTTACGATATTATTTCTCGACGCCGATTGCGTACATCGTGATTGGATTGTACCTTTTGGCGATCAGTCTTTTCCTTTGGGTCATCCCGGGTCAATGGAACATCATTGACTCGGGGTACGCCCAAGTGGACGGACTGTTTCAACTCAGTCCCTGGTTGTTCATGTTGCTCTGTCCGGCGCTGACGATGCGTCTGTTGTCCGAAGAGCGGCAGACGGGCATCTGGGATCTGATTCGCACCAAACCCGTCTCGCTCAGTCGTATTATGTTAGGCAAGTATTTCGCTGCATGGACGCTGGTGTTGATTGGTCTGCTGCCCTGTTGGGTGCATTATTTTGTGGTGGCGTACATGGCGGAACCGATGGGCAATCTGGACAGCGGTGCGTTCCTCGGATCGTTCGTCGGACTGATATTGCTGTCGGGTACGTTCATGGCGGTAGGACTGCTGTGCGCGACCTTCAGCAAGAGTCAGATCGTGTGCTTCATTGCCGGTGCACTGGCTTGTTTTGTGCTGTACTGGGTGTTGCTGCAGGACCACTACTCTGCCCTCTCCCGCGGTGTGATTGACCTGCGCGACGTGGCGATCTTCTTTTCGGTAGCGGTGGTAGCCGTTATCGGATCTATTCTCACGATTGATAAACTGACCCGCAAATGACTCGTATCGGTGTTTTGAGTGACACGCACGGACTGCTGGACAAACGTGTGCTGGTGCATTTTCAGGATGTCGATGAGATTTGGCATGCGGGGGATATAGGCAGTTATGAGTTGCTGCAGACCTTGCGGCAGTTCAAGCCTACCCGTGCCGTGTATGGGAACATGGACTCGGGGGATGTACGGTACAGTCTGTGTGACTTCTACCGGTTTAAGGTAGAGGATGTGAATGTGCTGATGACGCATATCGGTGGGTACCCGGGGCATTATAACCCGTGGTTGATTCCGATGTTCCGCAAAGAACCGCCGGACTTGTTCGTCTGCGGACACAGTCATATATTGAAAGTGCAGTATGACTCGGTGTTCAAGATGCTGACCATGAACCCCGGTGCGGCCGGTAAACAAGGCTGGCAACCCTGTCAGACACTACTACGGTTTGCCATCGACGGACACGAGATCAAGGACCTGGAGGTGATTGAGTTGGAGCGGATTTGACAAAAAATGCCATTTTGCAAAGTCTATTTTGCATTTTATGCTGAAAAACATAAAAAAAAATTTGCATATGTCGGAAAAAAGCAGTACCTTTGCACCGGATTTGAAAAATGACCAATCTTTTTTGTACCTTAAATAAACAGACTAATACCTTAGAAAAACAGACGTCGCGATGACGGCTGTTTTCGCTTTTAAAAAGCGAGGTGACCTACCCTAACTAAGCGTACTTAGACTTAACTATAATAAATCCCGCGTCCTCTTTCGAGGGGCGGGACTTAATTTATGATTTATGATTTCAAATTTTTAATTTTTGATTTCTCGTGCTTTGATGCCATCGCGTTCGAGCAGGGCATTGATGGTCGGTTCGCCTTGGCGGAAACGGACATAGAGGTCCATGGCTTTCTCCGTACCACCGCGCTCGAGGATGTTCTCGCGGAAACGTTTGGCAGCTTTTTTATCGAAGATCGTTCCGTTCTTCTTCTGTTGGGCTGTTTTGAAGACCGAGAAGGCATCGGCGTCGAGCAACTCGGACCACTTATAGCTGTAATAACCTGCGGCATAACCGCCGGAGAAGATATGGGTGAACGCGCAGCACATCTGCGTACCCGGTACGTTCGGCAGCACCTGTACCTGCTCCATCGCGGCGTCACTGAAACGCGTTACGGACTCGATGGTGCCGATGGTCTCGTTGACCGCAAACGGTGCCTCTAAGCTGTGCCAAGCCATGTCGAGGTAACCGAAACTAAGCTGACGTACACAAGCGTAAGCAGCGTGGTAAGTCTGGCTGGCGTGCATCTTGTCCAACAGATCCTGCGGCAGGCTCTCGCCGGTCTTGTAATGTTTGGCAAAGGTATCGAGGAACTCTTTCTCGTCGATGAAGTTCTCATTGAACTGCGAGGGTAACTCCACGAAATCGCGCGGTACGTTGGTGCCACTCTGCGACGCGTACTGACAGCGGGTCAGCATGCCATGCAGGGCGTGACCGAACTCGTGCAGGAAAGTGCGTACCTCGTCGTAAGTGAAGAGTGCCGGTTTGTCTGCGGTAGGACGAGTGAAATTCATCACGTTCACGATATGCGGACGATGATCCTTGCCGTTCTTGATGAACTGCGGTTGGAAATCATTCATCCAAGCACCGCCGCGCTTGCCGTCCCGCGGGTGGAAATCGGCATAGTAAACAGCCAGGAACTTACCCTTCTCGTCATACACCTCGTAGGCCGTTACCTCGGGATGATATACCTGAATGGCTTTGTTCTCTTTGAACTTCAATCCATAGAGCTTCTCTGCCAGACCGAACACACCCTTCTTCACGCTCTCCAACTCGAAGTACGGACGCAGGTCATCGTCAGAAATGGCATATTTCTCTTTCTTGAGTTTTTTGCTGTAATAACTGAAATCCCAGGGTTGGATATGCGCCGCATAGAGTCCGTGCGCATGGGCGTATTCCTCCAGCTCCTGCACCTCCGCGAGAGCCGCAGGCATGTACGCGTCACGCAGTTGGTCCAGCAGTTTATACACATTCTCCGGGGTCTCCGCCATGGTCTTATAGAGCGACTTGTCGGCGTAGGTCTTCTTACCGAAGAGCTGAGCCAGCGCCAGACGCGTGTTGACGATCTCGACGATGATACCGGTGTTATCAAACTCACCGCCGACGCACTTACCGGCGTTCGCCATATAGAGCTCGCGACGGATATCGCGGTTGTCCAGATCCTGCATCACAGGGATGGTGGTCGTCGGTTTGAGGTTGAGCAACCAGCCCTCTACCCCTTTCTTCTCAGCGTTGGTACGGAGCACGGACTTGGTGTCATCGTTCAGACCGGCTAACAGCGCCTCGTCGGTGATGAGCATGGTCCAGGCGTTGGTCGCCTTGAGCACGTTCTGACCGTACTGGAGCGTCAGTTGACTCAGTTTGGCGGTTAACTGACGGTAAGTCTCTTTGTCCTCGGGACTGAGGTTCGCACCGTTATTAGCGAACGACTCGTAGATATCCTCGAGGAGTTTGTACTGCGCTTTGTTGAGTTTGAGCTTGTCGCGCTGCTCATAGACGGCTTTGATACGTTGGAACAGTCCCTCGTTCAGACGAATGGTGGACGAGTACTCCGATAACTTCGGACTCAACTCCATCTCGATCTGCTGGAGCGTGTCGTTGGTCTCCGAATTGGTCAGGTTATAGAAACAACCTGCCACGATGGACAACAACTCACCCGAAGCCTCGTAGGCCTCGATGGTGTTGGCAAAAGTCGGTGCCTCGGGGTTCGCCACTATCGCGTCGATCTCCTGCAGACCCTGTTTCATCGCCTCTTCAAAAGCCGGCATATAATGTTCCGCATGGATCTCATTGAAGGGATAGGTCCCGTGCGGCGTCTTCCAGTTCTTATACTCAAAGAACGGGTTCGTAGCAGCGCTTGCTGCCAAAACTGTAGTGGCTAAAGCCATAGTTAAAAATTTTCTCATCAAATATAAAATCTTAAATACAAAATCTTAAATTATCTTTTGCCCCGCAAAAGATTAATATCTCCACTCATTTGATATACTCCAATCACTGCCTCATCGGCATTGAGTTTTTTCTTGTTGTACGAGATCTTGGACATGTATTTGGCGTCCTTGGCGGCATCGGTACCGAGTGCACGGACCACATAGAAATACGCTCCTTCGGCCGCATTCCGTCCACCGATGGTCCCATCCCATCCTTTGGATGGGTCGTCCGATTCATAAACCAGCTTTCCCCAGCGGTTATACACCCATATATGGAACACCGCCAGCGAGCGGTAGGCCACACGGAACTCATCGTTCATTCCGTCGCCGTTGGGTGTGAACACATTCGGCACCGCCAGATAGGACTCGGCTATGGCGACGGTCGTCTCGGCGGAGTCCGCCGTACAGAGGTCATTGAGCGCCGTACATACGACGCGGTACGTACCGCGTTCGGTAAAGACGTAGCGTATATCCTGGTCGCGGCGCGTAGCCAGATGCTCCGCGGCGTGGTAGATGTCCCATTTGAAGAACCGTGCAGCGGGTGTCGGGTTGGAATAGAAAGCTACCTCCAGCGCACCGCTGTACTCCGATCCGGTGATCAACTCCTGACTCGTCGGTCGGTTGCGTTCGTTCGATTTCTCCCCCTCCTTTCCTCGTGTGGTAGCGAGGGAAGTCATCTTGAAATTCACGGCTTTGATGCTGTCGAACGGTACATCGACTTCTATACAACTGTCTGCCATTCCGAGCGCCGTACGCACCTCTTTGTCGTAACAGAGCGTGACGAGCGTCGAGTCGTACAGGGCATCGAAAGTGATAGTCTTGGTCAGTTTACCGGTCATTACTGCCGCGGAGTCGTACCACGCTTCTCCGTCCCAGGCGAGCGCCTTATAAGATAAGGAATACGTGTGCGCGCGTGAGGATATATCGCCGTGCGTGATATGGATCACACTGGCATCACAACGCGTCTCGACCGTGAACGCCAACGAGTCAATCCCTCTGTAGAGTTGGCAGCAGAAATGACAGCCGTTGGCATTGTAACACCCTTCGTCCGGGTAGATCTCGTCCGTGTTGGACGCATAGACCGAACCATCGGCACGGTACCAATCGACGTCTCCGTCCGGGCACTTGAGGTGAATCTCGTCCTTAAAAATAAACAGCGTATCTGTACCTTCCACCACCTGCGTCGCCGTGCCTACGCACTCGATCGGGAGCGCGTAGGACACAACGGCACAGAGCGTTAGTAATATTGTTAGAAAATTTCTCGTCATGTCGTCATGACGTCATGTCGTCATATTATTTATTAACTTGGAAACGCGTATTGCCGTTCTGGATAAAGTCCACAATCTGTTTGGCACCCGCGATACCGGCATTGATATTGGCCTCGGCGGTCTGTGCACCCATCTTCTTGGGGGTTGCGAAGTAACGTCCCTCGAAGAGCGTACGGAACTTCGCGTCCGCGAGCGGCATAATATCGGTCATGTACTTCAGGTCCATACGCTCCTGCATCAAGGTGATCAGACCCTCTTCGTCGATGACCTCTTTGCGGGCGGTGTTGACCAGTACTCCACCCTTCGGCATCAAGTTCACCAGGTCGTGGTTGATGCTGTTCTTGGTCTCCGGTGTAGCGGGGATATGCAGACTGACGATGTCGCAAGTGCGATACAGTTCTTCGGCACTGTGAACCGGCTTCACGTTAGCGGCAATCATCGCCTCGTCCGGGCAGTACGCATCGTAGGCATAGACCTCCATACCGAAACCTTGCGCAATACGCGCTACGTTACGGCCTACGTTACCGAAGGCATGGATACCGAGTTTCTTGCCCTTCAGCTCCGTGCCGCTCGTGCCGTTGTACAAGTTACGTACGGCGTACACCATCAGACCGAGTGCCAACTCAGCCACCGCATTACTGTTCTGACCCGGGGTGTTCATCGCTACCACCTTGTGGGCGGTTGCAGCCTCCAGGTCAATATTATCGTAACCGGCACCGGCACGCACCACGATCTTCAGTTGCTTGGCAGCGTCCAGCACCGCCGCGTCCACAATATCCGAACGGATAATGAGGGCGTCTGCATCTGCTACCGCCTCCAACAACTGCGCTTTGTCCGTATATTTCTCGAGCAGTGCCAACTCATATCCGGCACCCTCTACCACCTCACGAATGCCGTCTACGGCTACTTTCGCGAACGGTTTTTCTGTTGCAACTAAAACTTTTGTCATAATTCTTTCGTCATTACGTCATAACGTTATTACGTTATAACGATTAATGTAAACTCTCGTACTCTTTAATGCAATCCACTAAGGCCTGAACGCCTTCCAAATCCATAGCATTATAACACGAAGCGCGGAAACCACCTACCAGACGGTGACCCTTGATGCCCACCATACCACGCTCGGTAGCGAACTTGAAGAAGTCGTCCTGCAGATCCTCGTATCCCGGTTTGAAGACGAAGCAGATGTTCATACGACTGCGGTCTTCTTTCTTGGCGATGGTCGGCATAAAGAGCTTCGACTCGTCGAGGCACTTATAGAGCAGGTCGGCTTTGGCCTTGTTGCGCTCCTCGATCCACTTCACACCACCGTGTGCTTTGAGCCAACGAAGCGTCAGCACCGCAGTATAAACCGGCAGAACAGGAGGCGTGTTGAACATCGAACCGCCGTCGATATGGGTCTGGTAATTGAGCATGGTCGGGATGTAACGGCTTACTTTACCCAGACAACTCTCTTTGATGATCACGAACGTCACACCGGCCGGCGCGAGGTTCTTCTGCGCACCGCCGTAGATGATATCGTACTGGCTCACGTCGATCGGACGACTCAGGATATCCGAACTCATATCGGCTACCAAAGGTACATTGCCTTTCTTTTTGTAGATCTGAGCCAACTTCTCGTCGTTGATCTCGGTACCGAAGATGGTGTTGTTGGTCGTGATATGGAAATAATCGGCGTCCTGCGGAATCTCGTATTCGGTCGGGATGTCCGTCGTGCTGGCCGCTACTTCGATGGCCTCACCGAAACCCTTGGCTTCCTTTAGTGCTTTCTTGCTCCATACACCGGTGTTCAGGTAAGCAGCCTTGTGCTCCAGCAGGTTAAACGGCACCATGCAGAACTGCAGGCTTGCACCGCCGCCTAAGAACAGCACGCGGTATCCTTCGGGAACGTTCAGCAGCTCTTTCATCAGGGCTTCCGCTTCGTCCATCACCGGTTGGAAATACTTCGCGCGGTGCGAGATCTCCAGAACCGACAGACCTTCTCCCTGAAAATCGATCACGGCCTCCGCCGTTTGTTTGATCACTTCTTGCGGCAGGATACTCGGTCCTGCGTTAAAATTGTACTTTTTCATGTCTTATTTAAGTGTATAAAATTTATGATTCCATGCGGTGGGTTTGATATGCGGTAAGGCAATCGTACCCTCTTTCTGCTTCTTACCAGCCAGGTACAGCGCATACGCAACCGCTGCCAGGTCGTCGTCGGCCTTCTGAGAATTCTGATTACTCGGAATACTCGGAGTACTCGGAATGGCCTGCGCTACTCCCGCTTTAGCCCGGCGCTGCTCAAGATCCTTCAGGAATTGCTCCTTCGCCAGACCGCTCTTGAACTCACGGTACTGTTTCTCGTGCATCGAGAACTCAAACAGCTCCTCGTCGTCCTGACCACGATCCCAGCCCAGCTCTTCCATCTCTTTGATGAAACGCGGCAACTCGTTCGGGTACAGTTTTTGCGGATCGTCCGTGTAGAACTCGTAACCTTTCTCTTTGGCCAACTCAATAATCTCCGGAGCCAACTCACCCGGTAACTTACCACTCTTGCCGAGGATCATACCCCACATCGCCGGATCCATGCGCGTGAAGTCTTTCTCACCCATCGAACGGCTAAACAGGTTCATCAGCGCGGCGTTCTTCACGTACTGGCTGAACGGCGTTACCAGACACGGTGTACCGAGCATCGGCCAGATACGTTGTACCTCGTCGAACAGTTGTACGAGCAGTTCGTCTTCCGACAACTCTTTCTCTCCTTTCTTCTTGAGGTTCGCGTTGATGGCGGCGTGCATGCCCTTGAGGTCAGCCATCAGCGAACCCATCATACCGCCCGGCAGACCACAACCTACCAGCAGACTCGTCATCAACGCGTTCTTCGGGTCAATCCAATACCCTAAGAAATCATCAATGAACTCCTGCGTCAGGCTACGCGCCTCCATGTAGGCCTTCATGTTGATGTCCTTCACCCTAAATCCTGCGTCTTTCAACATCGCCTGGATGGTGATCACGTCCGGGTGTACTTTACCCCAACTGAGCGGCTCCATCGCTACGTCCAGCACGTCACCACCGGCTTTCGCTACCTCTAACATCGAAGCCACACTAAAGCCCGGGCCTGTATGGCCGTGATATTGAATAATGATATCGGGATGTTTCTCTTTGATAGCGGCTACGATCACGCCGAGCATGTGCGGACGACCGATACCGGCCATGTCCTTCAAACAGATCTCCTGCGCACCGCCCTCAATCAGCTGCTCCGCGAGGTTGATATAATACTCCGCCGTGTGTACCTTCGAATAGGTGATACACATCGTCGCTTGTGCAGTCATACCCGCCTCTTTCGCCCACTTGATGGACGGAATGATGTTCCGCGGGTCATTCAGACCGCAGAAGATACGTGTTATATCTGTACCCTGCGCGTGTTTCACTTTGTACATCAACTGCCTTACATCAGCCGGCACCGGGTTCATACGCAACGCGTTCAGACCGCGGTCCAACATATGCGTCTTGATACCCGCCTCATTGAAGGGCTTACAGAACGTACGCACCGCCAGATTCGGGTTCTCTCCGTACAATAGGTTCACCTGCTCACTCGCACCGCCGTTGGTCTCTACACGGTCAAAACAGCCCATGTCGATGATCACCGGCGCAATCCGCGCCAACTGATCCTTACGAGGCACGTACTTACCGCTACTCTGCCACATGTCGCGGTACACCAGCGAAAATTGAATTTCCTTTTTCATGTATTATTGATTTTTATTATATTTCGTAATAACGTGATCTCGTGATCTCGTGATCACGCGATATCCTAAAATCCAAAACTTAATCCGCAACTCATCGTCAGGTTCTTGCCCTGCAGATAGACCGGACTGTACTGCTCCAGGTCCGCTGCATTCCCTGCCCGCGCGTAGTTATACGCCATATCGATATGCGCGTAGCAGTTGTTAAACACCTCATACACCGCGCGGAAACTAATCTCGTCGTTCTTCCAGATCGCGTTCTTGAACGGTGTCTGCGAGATGATATTCTTGATGTCCCCGCGGATATAATCGTACGCTGTATATTTGGTATCACGCGTATAATCGAGTGTCAGACGCAGACTCCGCGTCGGACGGTAACTTAACTGCAACCAGATACTCTGCGCGTTGGCACCCATATAGTGCCCCATCTGGTAGCTGTTCGACGTATAGTCCAGCACTGCAATCGAGTGTACATACGTCGCAATATAACTCCGCATAAACTCGCCCCTTAACGCCAAGCCTTTTACCGGCCAACCGCTCCAGTTGAAGCCCACCAGGTATGAGATCGGGTTCTTCTGCGGATTGCTCTTCTTCAGACGCGCTAATTTGAACTCATCCAGGAAGAACGAACCGTACAGCCGTAGATGATCGGTCGGACGCACCGTGATCGTTGCAAAAGCCTGACTGTTCTGGTTCTCCGTACTCATCCCCTTCGTCAACAAATGATCCAGCGATTTGTAGAACGCAATCGGAATGAAGTAGGCCGCTTGTACGTTCCGCTCCGCATACACAATCGAGTTACCGAAACCGAACTGAATATACTTGCACGGCATAAACGTGAACATATTTGCCGCCATGAACTTATTCGCCGGCCGGTAGTTGTACTTCGTCACGCCTTCCTTGTAGTTCTCTGCGTAGTAATAGGTCGAGTCTATCACATTGCTCACCAACCACGCATGGAAATAATCGAACTGGAACCACTTGCAGGGTGTTAACTGCAGCGTCAGCATCGGAACGGCAGGATTGTGTGCCGACAAAATATTCGAACAGTGCTGGGCATCTCCCCAAGTCACCCGCTCACGCTGAATACCGATACTACCCCACCAGGCATACAACGAGATTCCGCCACGAGAATCCGAGAAATCACCACCGTAGTTGGACTCCTTGTACTGCACACCCGCCAGATTATTCAGGTACTGCGGCTTCGTCACACGCGCACCGCTAATTTGGTCATAGATCGTCGGGAAATAACTCTCTTTCAATCGGGTCCCATCCCAGCTGTTGTCCCTTATCGAGCCCCAGATCGAGACATGGTGCGCGATATCCATCTGGATCTCTGCGCCGTACACACGGTGCGTCAAAAGGCCCTTCTTGTTATAACTCAGGTCCATACCTAAGATCGGACGCACCCGCATCTTGAAGATCTTGTCTTTCGTCAGTATATGCAGACTCGGGTCCGCCAGATTGAGGTTCGACACCGCGGTCTTCCATTGCGTCACATGCTTGTGACCGTACGAGTAATAAGTAGGAAGCGTGTCGCATTCCAACGCGAAGTCCTGCAGATAGAACTGAAGGTCCTCCAGCTGCCTTCTCTCTCCGTACGTCAGTCCGCCATTTAATTCTTCATTTTTAATTTTTAATTTCTCGTACGCCTCCATCAACCGCGCCGCGATATAATCCCGCGTGTACGGTTTGACCGCTGCATTCGTCTCAATCACACCATCCGTCGTCAACTCCTCCAGAAAATCATACACCTCCGTGTACTCGATCATCTGAGGAATGCGTTGAGCACTTAGGCTTAACGAGAGACTCGCCGCAAAAATAAATCCTATCTGTCGTAATGTCGTCATAACGTTAGAACGTTATTACTTCTGGTACCGTGCGTTTAAGCCTTCGATAACTTCATCTGTAATATCGTATCCTGCGGTCTTGTTCAGCAAGATCGCGTCATTGAGTATCAGATGGTAACGACCGTCGCTGTTCATCTCGCGCAAATAAGCCTGCACGCTGTCCTGCAACTGTTGGGTCAATTCCGACTGCTGTGCCATAAAATCATTACTCAACTTCTGACGCAGGTTCTCCAGGTCCTGTTGTTTCACCATCAACTGCTGCTCTTTCTTCTGCAATCGACTCTGCTCGCTCTCTGCACGCTCACGACTCAGGAAAGCACCGGCCTCTACCTTCTTCTGGAAGTTCAGCACGTCCTGCTGGAAACTCTCGTACTCTTTTTGGAAGGCTTTAGCACGATCGTCGAGTTTCACCATCGACTCCTCGTACTGACTCTGTAGCTTCTCCGAAGACTCCACCGCCAAGGTGTAGTGCAGCAGAATCGAGTCGGTGTTCACAATCGCAATCGGCAACAAATCTCCCTGTGCCTCTACCGTCTCACCGGCTTTCTTTGCCCACGGATTCACCGTAAAAAACAACACAAACAAGGCAACTACTCCCGCTGCCAAAATCGATTCAACCAATAAATTAATCTTGTTCATTTTATAATGTATTTAAATGTTTTTGATGTTTTTGTCTGATTATTTATAGAAATTTGCAAAATTCAAAGATTTATTCGAACGAGTTATGTTAAATTTATTTATAAATAATCAGTGTTTTTTTTGTTTTTTTCTTTCAATTGTATCCTCACTTATCGCGCAATGAATTTTGTCTTTTTTCATCCTTTCATTTTGATGAATATGCTGCGACCGGAACGAGTGATCCTTGCGGAAGATCACCCCCACACTCAGCAGCAACATCGCCGCCCCCACCAGTCCTATTACTATCAGTATAGACATAAATCGGGTGCAAAGATACTACTTTTTTCTCATAT
>CADCCH010000020.1:31362-64322 GCA_902799875.1 uncultured Bacteroidales bacterium
GTTTTTCCATATTTTTTTATAAAATTCTTGCATGTTCCAACTTTTTTTAGTATCTTTGCACCCAAATTTGTAAAATAGCACAATTATGGAAAATTTCTTTCTCTCGATGTCTGACTTTTTTGTCGCTCTCTTTGCCGGAATGACGGTAACAGGTATGATCTTCTTGTGGCTCCTTATCGCTGCTATCGGACTTATCCTTACCTTCTTCTTCCGCATTTATATCGCCTATCGCATGGCCAAGAACCGCCGTCGCGATCCGCTGCCTTGGACGCTCCTTTCCTTCTGTTTCTCGCCCATCCTGACCTGGATCATTCTCCTGCTCATTGGCGACGCAGAAAACAAATAAATAACAACTGTTACCCAAAACAAGGGGAAATGACTATGCGGACCATAGGATACCCATACCATACCCATAGGATATCCATAGGATAAAACGCAGAAAATAGCAAAAATTCAACATATACTATATATATACTATGTATATATATACTTTTTGATAAAAAACATGGCAAAAGTAGAAGACAACGCTTTCCCGGGCACTCGAGGAAAAGTTAACAAGAAAAGCTCTACCGTCTACAGGATTCGTAACGGCGAACAGCAATCCTATACGCTGTCCGAATCTTCCGTTCCGCCATCCAAAGCGCAGAAAGCTCATCGTAAGTTATTCGGCAAAGTAACCGCACTCGTCAATGCGATTGTGGCGGACCCGCAGCAAAACGCAGAATGGGACCGTAAACGCCTGGAGTACAATCAAAGTGTGGCTCAAGATATGACAGCCAGACGCTATAAAACGACTCGATCCTACGCCCACGCTGTCATCAGTGCCCAACTGGCAAAAGCCGAGTCACGCAAACGTCGCAAGAACCCGTTTCCAAAGGCTCTTCCGAAAGGTCTCAAATTACATATCAGACATTTTGCAGATCTCTCCAATACCGAACTGTACGAAATCCTTAAAGCGCGTTTTGCGGTCTTCTACATGGAGCAAAATATCCGCTATCAGGACTTCGACGGAATCGATTACAATGCCATCCATCTTGCCGTTCACCGCAAAGGACAGGTGCTTGCCTACGCACGTTTATTCAAAGGCAAAGAGCGCGGTCAATGGATCCTCGGTCGTATGCTTACTACCGAACGCGGAAAAGGACACGGCAGGTACATTCTCTTGCAAGCCATTTCCGAAGCAGAACGCCAAGGCGCCAAGTCCCTCGTACTGCATGCACAAACACAGGTCGTTCCCTTCTATGAGAAGTTCGGATTTGAGACATCCGGAAAGACCTTCATGGAGGCCGATATCCCTCATATCACGATGATAAAAAAACTAACTGAATAATCCTTTTATCCATCCTATGTATTCGATGCTTGTTGCGGCGTTATTACCCGCTATCATTCTCTTCCTTTATATCTGGCGCAAAGATGCGGCTCAACCGGAACCTTTTAAGTGGTTATTCCGCGCCCTTCTGGCAGGTGCCGGACTGTGTATCCCCGTCGCACTGGTGGAGATGGTTATTTCCAATTATCTCTTCCCTGTAGGAGGCCCCACCACGCTCTTCGGTACGACCGTGCAAGCTTTCTTTGTAGCTGCTGTACCTGAAGAGTGCGCCAAACTGCTCGCTTTATGGCTGGTTCTCCGCAAAAACCCCTATTTCGACGAACGTTTTGACGGTATCGTCTATGCCGTTTGTGTCGGACTCGGCTTTGCCGCCATCGAGAACGTCTCCTACGTCTTCCAGAGCGGTGAAGGATGGGCAACTGTAGCAGCAATGCGTGCCCTTTTGGCTGTCCCGGGGCATTATGCGTTTGCCATCCTGATGGGCTTCTATTACTCCATCTACCACTTCATCGACCCATCCCGCAAGAACGCTGTCAAGGTCCTTCTTTTCCCGATCTTGGCACACGGAGTCTATGACTCCCTTGCTATGAGCGGCTCGGTGGATCCCGTTGCCGGTGGACTCAGTTTTATTGTGCTCATCTACTTCTGCATCAAGCTCCAAAAACTGGCGCAACGCAAAGTAGAAACCCTCGTAGCACAGTAATTTTATCCACTATTTTTATAAAAAAAGGCATACACTCTTGTGTATGTCAATTTTTTTTTGTACCTTTGCGCCCGATTTTGGTTATTATGGCCAATTGTGTACGAATTGAATTATTAAATATATAGGAATTATGGCAAATGAGAAGCAACAGAGCGGTTTGATGTTCAACGCATTGACTGCAGGAAGTAAGATCGTGGGTAACATCACGGCGGACAGTGATTTCCGTATTGACGGTTTGATCGAAGGTGAATTGAACTGTACGGGTAAGGTCGTTATCGGTGAAGGCGGTAAGGTAAAAGGTACCGTTAACTGCGCGAACGCAGAGATCCTGGGTCTGATGGACGGTAAGATCACATGCAGCCAGCAGTTAAGTCTGCGTGCGAGCGGTAAGATCCAGGGCGATGTACATACGAAGACCTTGATCGTTGAGCCCGGTGCAGTGTTTAACGGTACCTGCTCGATGGGCGGCGAGGCTCCGAAGGCTCCGGTGAAATAAAGAAGCTCGCATATCAAACTCATCGAGACAACTCGCCCCATGCTCGACGACTCTCGCGTTCCCCATCCGCTCGAGACGGTCTCGATTGAGTTTATATGCTCACTATAAATAGAGAAAATTATATGAAGATCAAACCTTTTAAGGGAATACGGCCACCGAAAGAGTTGGTGGAGCAAGTGAGCAGTCGACCGTATGACGTGCTGAACAGTGAAGAGGCGCGTCAGGAAGCGGCAGGCAATGAGATGAGTCTGTATCATATCATTAAGCCGGAAATCAATTTTGCGCCGGGCACGGACGAACACGATCCGCGGGTATATCCTGAAGCCAAATCGCAGTATCAACGTTTTAAGATCAAAGGTTGGTTGGTGCAGGATCAGGAGCCGCATTACTATGTGTATGCCCAGACCATTCCGAAGGGTCATCGTTTGGCGACCCACGGCGAGCACACGCAGTACGGTCTGGTGGTCGATGCGTGGGTGAACGACTATATCGAGGGTCGTATCAAGAAACACGAGTTGACGCGACGCGACAAGGAAGAGGATCGTATGAAGCACGTGCGGATCTTGAACGCCAACATGGAGCCGGTGTTCTTCGCCTACCCTCACCGCGATGACCTCGATGCGATTGTAGCAGAGGTAGTAAAGGGTGAGCCGGAGTACGATTTTGTGGCGGCACCGGAAGGATTCAGGCACACGTTTTGGGTGATCGACAACAAGGAGACGATCGACAAGATCACGGCTATTTTTGAGGAGATTCCGGCGATGTATATTGCCGACGGACACCATCGTACAGCTGCTGCTGCAGGTGTCGGTAAGGGATATTTCCTGGCCGTTTGTTTCCCGGACAATCAACTCAATATCATCGACTACAACCGCGTAGTGAAGGACCTGAACGGACTGACGAGTGAGCAGTTCTTGGAGGCATTGAAGGAGGATTTTGAGGTCGAAGACAAAGGTAAAGAGATCTATAAACCGCAAGCACTGCATAACTTCAGCCTCTATCTGGACGGCAAATGGTATTCGTTGACGGCTAAGGAAGGTCGTTACAACGATGCGGATCCGATTGGAGTACTGGACGTGACGATCAGCAGTAATCTGATTTTGGACAAGATCCTCGGTATCACAGATCTGCGGAGCGACAAACGGATTGATTTCGTGGGTGGTATCCGTGGTCTTGGTGAGTTAAAGAGGAGAGTCGATAGTGGAGAGATGAAAGTAGCGCTAGCACTCTACCCCGTTACGATGCAGCAGATCATCGATATCGCGGACTCGGGCAATATTATGCCGCCGAAGACGACGTGGTTTGAACCGAAGTTACGGAGCGGACTCGTGATCAATGAACTAGGAAACTAGGAAACTAGGGGACTAGGAAACTAGGATGAAGAAAACTATATTTTTCATAGTAGCAGTGCTGTTGATGAGTAGTTGCTCTATTCAGCAGCGGATCAAGCGAGCGGACAAGAAATTCGCTATCGGTGAGTATTACACCGCGGCGGATATCTACAAGTCCTGCTACGGTCGTATCTCCTCGAAAACGGATAAGCCGCTGAAGGGATATGTAGCGTTCAAGCAAGGCGAGTGTTACCGGATATTGAACAACCCGCGTGCGGTGAACTGTTACCAGAACGCGCTGCGCAACAAGTACCAGTTGCAGGACTCGATTGTGTTCCTGCATTGTGCCCAAGCGCTGCAGTATCAGGGTAAGTACAAAGACGCCGCCAAGAGTTACGATCTGTACCTCGAATCCCATCCTGACGAGTATGTAGCCAAAGCCGGTAAGTACGCTTGTATGAAGATCGAGGAGTGGAAGAAAGAAGGTTCGCGGTATAAGGTGTCGGAGGCGAAGGAATTTAACGCCAAGCGCTCGAGTACGTTCGCACCGATGTTTATCGGAGATAACAGTGATGCGCTGATGTTCACCTCTAACCGTCCGGAGAAGAGCAAGAGCAACAGCAAGAAGCTCAAACGGCCGAGTAACGTCACGGGTCAGCAGTTGTTCCAACTCTACCAGACGCGTAAGAACGCGGCGGGTTTATGGGAAGATATTGTGCTGACAGAGGGTTTGTACGACGGCGGTGAAGAGGAAGAACAACAGAACGACTCGACCGGTGGTGGTAAATCTGCCGGAATGGCAGAGATGGGTGTTTGTTGCTTCACCAAAGACGGGCGCACGATGTTGTTTACCTATTCGAAACCGATTAACGGTCAGGACCTGGGTGCCAAGATCTTCCGCAGTGAACGCGCAAGTGGAGAATGGGGTGAACCGCAGGAGGTGAAGTTATTTGCCGACAGTTCAATCACCGTGGGTCACCCTGCGCTGAACCCTGCGGGAGACACCTTATACTTTGTGTGCGACGACCCGCGCGGTATGGGAGGCAAGGATATCTGGTGCGCGGAGTTAGATAACGGCGAATGGGTCAATCCTCAGCCGCTGGGTAAAGGTATCAACACCGCCGCGGACGAGATGTACCCGTACGTTCACGCCGACGGAACGCTGTATTTTGCATCGAATGGTCATCCGGGATACGGAGGTTTGGATATCTTCAAAGCGACAAGGGACACGACGAATAAGGACTCGGTGGTATGGTTGCTGTACAATATGGGTGCACCGTTCAACGGCACCGGAGACGATTTCGGTATCACGTTTGAGGGCGAGACGCAGAATGGTTTCTTTAGTTCCAACCGCGGCGACAAGAAAGGTTTTGACAAGATCTACCGCTTTGTGTTACCGGAGATGGAGTTTTTGGTGGAAGGTACGGTGACGGACGAACAAGGTAACCCGCTCAGCGAGGCGGTACTGCGTATTGTGGGTTCCGATGGGACAAACAGCAAGCTCAATGCAAGACGCGATGGGACGTATAAGATCAAACTGAAAAAGGACGTGAAGTACGTTATGTTAGCGACCTGCCGCGGACACCTAAACGCCAAAGAACAATGGAATACGCTGGGTCTGAAGGACAGCAAGACGTATAATGTGAACTTTGCTTTGAACCCGATCTCACGACCGGTGAAGATGGAGAATATCTTCTATGAGTTCGGTAAATGGGATATAACAAAGGCTTCGGAGACGGAATTGGAAAAACTGGTTAAGTTGTTGAATGACAACCCCAATATCACGATCGAGTTGAGTGCCCACACGGATATGAAAGGTACGGACGAGTTCAACAACGAGCTGAGTCAAAAACGTGCGCAGAGTTGTTGCGATTTTCTCAAGAAACGCGGTATCGAAGCGGAACGTCTAACCCCGGTGGGATACGGTAAAACCAAACCGGTGGTAGCGGACAAAGCGCTCAATAAACAGTATCCGTGGATTGCGGTGGAGCAAGTGCTGGACGAGGCGTTTATCACGGCCCTACCAGCGGACAAACAGGAGATCTGCAACCAGATCAACCGTCGTACGGAATTTAAGGTCCTTAAAACAACGTATAAATTGTATTAACATGCAACAATATTTGGATTTATGCCGTAGAGTGCTGGAAGAAGGCACTGTCAAACACGACCGGACAGGCACGGGAACGATGTCGGTGTTCGGGCATCAGATGCGGTTTAAGATGGCCGACGGTTTTCCGTTACTGACCACAAAAAAACTGCACCTCAAGTCGATCATTTATGAACTGCTGTGGTTCCTTCAGGGCGACACAAACGTAAAGTATCTGCAGGATCACGGGGTGCGTATCTGGAACGAATGGGCAGACGAGAACGGTGAGTTAGGTCCGGTGTACGGGCATCAATGGCGTAGCTGGCCGGACTATAACGGCGGACACATCGACCAGATCAAGAATCTGGTAGAGCAGATTAAGCACAACCCGGATAGCCGGCGATTGATGGTCAGTGCGTGGAACGTAGCGGAAGTGGAGAAGATGGCGTTGCCGCCGTGTCACTGTCTGTTCCAGTTCTATGTAGCGGACGGGAAATTGAGTCTGCAATTGTACCAGCGCAGCGCGGATATTTTCCTGGGTGTACCGTTTAATATTGCGAGTTATGCGCTACTCCTGCAAATGATGGCGCAGGTAACGGGTTTGGAGTGCGGTGATTTTGTACATACGCTCGGTGACGCACATATTTACTTGAACCATCTGGAGCAGGTGAAGTTGCAGTTGACGCGTGAACCGCGACCGTTGCCAAAGATGCTTATTAACCCTGAGGTAAAGGATTTGTTTGGCTTCCAGTTTGAAGATTTCCAACTGGAAGGTTACGATCCCCACCCTCATATTGCAGGAGTAGTAAGCGTATGATTTCGATTATAGTAGCGATCGCAGAGAACTATGCGATTGGTAAGAAAGGTGACCTGCTGTGTCACATGCCGGCGGACTTGAAGCATTTCAAGCAGATCACGAGCGGGCACACTGTGATGATGGGTGAGCGGACGTTTTTGTCGTTACCCAAGCACCCGCTGCCGAATCGCCGCAATATTGTGCTGACGGACGTGAAAGGAAAGACGTTCGAGGGCGCGGAGACTGTATATAGCATTGATGAAATGATTCAATGTTGTAATGATGAAGAAGCGTTTGTGATTGGCGGCGGAATGGTGTACCGGCAAATGATGGAGCGTGCGGATAAACTCTATATCACGCATATTCATCATTCCTGGGACGATGCGGATACGTTCTTCCCGGAGATCGATCCGACAATTTGGAAACAGCTCAGCGCAGAGCGGCACAGCGCAGACGAAAATAACCCTTACGATTATACTTTTGCAACTTATGGCAGACGATAAGAAGATTATTTTTTCGATGGTGGGACTGAATAAGAGTTTTGGTCCCCAGAAACAGGTGTTGAAGAATATCTACCTGAGTTTTTTCTATGGTGCCAAGATCGGTATCATCGGTCTGAACGGTGCCGGTAAATCGACGCTCTTGAAGATCATCGCCGGTATTGAGAAAGAATACCAGGGAGAGGTGGTTTGGTCACCCGGCTATTCGGTTGGTTACCTGGAGCAGGATCCGAAACTCGATCCCGAGAAGACCGTACGTGAGATTGTGCAGGAAGGTGTGCAGCCTATTATGGACATGCTCAAGGAGTACGACGATATCAATATGGCTTTTGCAGAGCCCGATGCGGACTTCGATAAATTATTGGCACGGCAAGCAGAACTGCAAGACAAGCTCGATGCCGCCGACGCATGGAATATTGACCAGAAGTTAGACCGCGCCATGGACGCGTTGCGTTGTCCGCCGGACGATGCGAAAGTGCCTACCCTCTCCGGAGGTGAACGTCGTCGTGTAGCGCTCTGTCGTCTGTTGTTGCAACAACCGGACGTGCTGCTGTTGGATGAGCCGACGAACCATTTGGATGCAGAGAGTATCGATTGGTTGGAGCAACACCTGCAACAATATGCAGGAACGGTGATCTGTATTACGCACGACCGTTATTTCCTGGATAATGTAGCGGGTTGGATCCTGGAGCTGGACCGCGGAGAAGGTATCCCCTGGAAAGGCAACTACTCGTCCTGGCTGGAGCAGAAGACCAACCGGATGGCGCAGGAGGAAAAACAGGCCAGCAAGCGTCGCAAGACTTTGGAGCGTGAGTTGGAATGGATCCGTATGGCTCCGAAAGCACGTCACGCCAAACAGAAAGCCCGTCTGGACTCGTACGACCGCATGTTGAACGAGGAACAGAAGGAACGCGAGGAGAAGCTGGAGATCTTTATTCCGAATGGTCCACGTTTGGGTAACAAGGTGATCAATGCCGAAGGTGTGGCCAAGTCCTTTGGTGACAAGTTGCTGTTTGAGGATCTCAATTTCATGTTACCGCCTAACGGTATCGTCGGTGTGATTGGTCCGAACGGTGCGGGTAAAACAACGCTCTTCCGTATGATAATGGGTACGGAGAAAGCCGATAAGGGTACGTTCTCGGTAGGTGAGACGGTCAAGATCGGTTACGTCGATCAGCAACATGCCGATATTGACCCGAACAAGAGTGTGTTTGAGCAGATCAGCGGTGGAACGGAGTTTATCCGTGTCGCAGGTCGTGAGATCAATGCGCGGGCGTACTTGAGTCGTTTCAATTTCACTGGAGCGGATCAAGAGAAGAAATGCGGTGTACTGTCCGGTGGTGAACGAAACCGTTTGCATCTGGCTCTGACGCTCAAATCCGAAGCGAACGTACTATTGCTGGACGAGCCGACGAACGATATCGATGTGAACACGCTCCGGGCGTTGGAGGAAGGTCTCGAGAACTTTGCCGGCTGTGCAGTAGTGATTAGTCACGACCGTTGGTTCCTCGATCGTATCTGTACGCATATTCTGGCCTACGAGGGAGAGGGCAAGGTGTTCTGGTTTGAAGGCAGCTACTCGGAGTACGAGCAGAATAAGAAAATGCGACTCGGTGAAGAGGCTTGCGAGCCCAAACGGGTCCGCTATCGCGGGCTTAATGGGTGAATGGATGAATGGGTGAATGTTACGTAGAGTCTCGACATATATACGCAAACACGGTTTATTGGATAAAGATAAGCCGGTGTTGGTGGCGGTGAGTGGTGGTGCAGACAGTGTGGCACTGTTGGATGTGTTACTTCGTGCCGGTTATACCTGTGTGGTGGCACATTGTAACTTCCATCTGCGTGGTGCAGAGAGTGACCGAGATGCGGCTTTTGTGAGGGAGCTGTGTGCACAATGGAACGTACCCTTGGAAGTCAAAGACTTCGATACGAAAGCCTATGCGAGTGCGCACAACGTGAGTATCGAAGTAGCGGCACGGGAGTTGCGATATGCATGGTTTGCGGAAGTAGCGCGCCAACATGCTTGTCAGGCTATCTGCGTAGCGCACCATCAGAACGACCAAGTGGAGACCTTGCTGCTGAACCTCAAACGCGGTACGGGACTGCGTGGACTCGCCGGCATGCGGCCCGTCAGTACCAATCCGATGGTGCCCGAAAGTGCACCGGTAGTTCGTCCGCTCTTATGCACCACACGGGATTATATTGAACATTACCTACGGGACAAGAGGCAACTCAATTGGGTGAACGACAGCACCAACAGCGACACCTCGATCACCCGGAATGCGATCCGTGCACAGGTGCGTACATACACCAAAGCCGAGATCGAACACATGGCCCAAACGGCAGAATATATACAAGGGTATGTAGATTGGTTAGAAGGTAAAGATACCCGCGAAGCAGGAATAGCCCGATTGTACGAAGCACTTCGCGATTGTAATTTTGCTGAAATAGATAAGATATACGATGCGTTGCAAAAGGGAGAAGGAGGTAAAACATTCACATCCAAGACCCATCAGGCAACGATAAAAAAAGGTAAGTTATGCGTCACTACGGTATCATAGGATTTCCACTACTCCACTCGTTCTCTGCGAAGTATTTCAATGAGAAATTTGCAACAGAGCATATCGAGGCGGAATATTCGTTGTACCCAACAGGGATTGAAGATTTAAGATTGAAGATTGAAGATTTATTGGACTCCCTGGATGGGTTCAATGTAACCTTGCCGTATAAGCAAGCGATTATTCCGTTTTTGGATCGATTGGATGAGACTGCGCAGGCGATTGGTGCAGTGAATGTGGTGTATAAGCGTGTGGGTTATAACACGGATTGTTTGGGATTTATGGAGTCCATTAAGCCTCTATTGCGTGCGTATGATAGCAAGGCGTTGGTTCTTGGTACAGGTGGAGCGTCCAAAGCCGCATGTTACGGTTTGCGTAAATTAGGGATCACCCCTACCCTCGTCAGTCGGAATCCGAAAGAAGGACAGTTGGGATACAAGGACTTGACGCCGGAGATAATGGCAGAGCATACGATCATTGTGAATTGCACGCCCTTAGGTATGTACCCGGACGTGAACAGTTGTCCGGATATACCATATGAACTTATTTCGGCACGACATTTGTTGTTTGACTGCGTGTATAACCCTGAAGAGACGCTCTTTTTGCAGAAAGGCAAGGCACAGGGCGCCACGATTCAAAACGGTATCGGGATGTTATACGGTCAGGCCAAAGAAGCATGGGGTATTTGGAGTGAATGGATGAATGAATGAAAGAATGAAAGATATGAAAAGAATTTTTGTTATTTCCGCCTCAGTTTTGGCGCTGTGCGCGGTGCAAGCACAAGTATTGGAAGAGAACGAATCGGCACTGGTGTACTACAGTCCGAAGACAGAAATCCGTTTGGATTTTACCTACACGGTAGAACGTTTTGAACGCGGACAGTACGCAGAGTTTGCGGAGTCGATGATCGGTGCAACCGATGCGGTGATGGAAACCGGAAGTGTATGTACGCTGCAAGACGTACATATCGGTACGGCTACCACGACCGACTATCAACGTCCGCATAAAGTGAACACCGATGCCGGTTTTCCGATGTTGTTGAATATCAACGACAAGGGTCTGCTGACAGGTTATAACGTGCGTCACTTTGGTGGTAAACCCGCACCGAAAAAGGACGAGTGTGAGAAAGAGCGTAAGCATAAAGCACCGCGGGTACTGGTTCCGCCCTACCCGGAAGAGGTGCTGAATGCCGCTAATCCCGAGGCACAGGCACACGAGGTAGCCAAACAGATCTTCCATCTGCGCGAGACGCGTATGTATTTGTTGAACGGAGAAGTGGAGAACGCACCGGCAGACGGAGAGGCCATGCGACTGGTGCTCGAAGAGCTGGATAAGCAGGAACGGGAGTTAACGCGTCTGTTTGTCGGTAAGCGCTCCAAGCGGGAAGAGCACAAGAGTGTCCGTGTGGTGCCTAACGATGCAGGTGAGTTGCTGTTCTTCAGTGATGAGAACGGTTTTACGGACAGCGACAATGTCGATGCCGACACGATTGAGATACGTATGAGTTGTGAGCAACAAGTAGCACAACCGGTGATTGTAGATGCCAAGAACAAGAAGAAAGCACCGGAGATGACGCAGATTGTGTATAACATCCCTGGATATTGTACGGTAAGCGTCCTGTACAAGGGTCAAAAACTGGCCGATCGTGCCGTGCCGGTTGCCCAATTAGGTATCGATGTGGCGTTACCGAAGAGTATGTTTGTAGGCAAAGACCTGCCGAAGATTGTGTTCAGTGACAAAACCGGAAATATCGAGTCGATTAATCAATGAGAAAGTTTTTTTACATAGCATGCATACTATGTGCCGCAAGCCTAGCGAACGCGCAGGAGATCAACTGTACGGTGACCATCAACTCCGATCAGATAGAAGGCTCCAACAAACAGGTCTATGAGACGCTGAAATCGTCCATCGAGGAGTATATGAACCAGAACCGCTGGACGAATATGACGTACGCCGAGCAGGAGAAGATTGAGTGTAGCATGCTGATCTTAGTCAAGGAAGCGGCGGATAACATGTACAAATGTGAGATGACGTTGCAGAGTCGCCGTCCGGTTTGGGGTACGACCTACACCACTCCGCTGCTCAATTTTGTGGACCGCAATTTCAACTTCACCTACCAGGAGTATGATCGTCTGGACTGGCAGCAGAACACATTTACCACCAACCTCACGGCGATGTTGGCGTACTACTGTTACCTGATCATCGGTCACGACCAGGATAGTTTTCAACGTTTGGGTGGTACTCCCTTTTTCCAGGTCTGTGAAGAGATTGTTAACACCTGTCAGAGTGCCAGTATGGAGAGTTCTGAACAGAAAGGTTGGTTAGCTTTTGACAGCAACCGAAACCGTTATGCATTGATCAACAACCTGCTGGACGAGGCGTTTAAGAAATACCGCAATTTCTACTACGAGTACCACCGTTTGGGGCTCGATGAGATGAGCGGGAACGTCACCAACGGTCGAGCCCGTATTGCGCAAGGCATGCCGGTGCTGAAGGAAGCCTATCGCGCTCGTCCTGCGACGTACGTGATCAATACCTTCCTGGACGCCAAGGCCGATGAGTTGGTGGATATCTTCAAAAAGGGCACGGACAAAGAGAAAAAAGAAGTGTATGATCTGCTGATGGATATCGATGCCACGCGGCAGAGTACGTATGATCGCATTAATGGAAATTAAAAATTAAGAATTAAAAATTAATGCTCAAGCATTTACATATACAGAACTACGCGCTGATCAGCCATCTCGATATTGATTTTGAGAGCGGCTTCTCGGTGATGACCGGTGAGACCGGTGCCGGAAAGAGTATCATCTTAGGTGCTCTGGCGTTGGTGCTCGGTGCGCGTGCGGATAGTAAGGCCATCACAGACGGTGAGGACAAATGTATCATCGAGGCAGAGTTTGATGAGGGGATTATCCGTCGTGAGCTATACACCAACGGCAAGAGTCGTTCGTTTGTCGATGACAGCGTGGTGACGCTGCAGGAACTCAAAGTGTTGGCTAACCGACTCATTGATATCCACAGCCAGCACGCGAACTTGCTGATTGAGAACGCAGATTTTCAGTTGGAGGTCGTAGATGCGGTAGCACAAAACGATGAGCAACTAAGCGCGTACGGTCAACAATACGAACGGTACACCGATGCTTTAGAAGCTTTGCATAAGTTGCAGGCGCTGGCCAAGAAGAGTCAGACCGATGCGGATTATATCCAGTACCGGTACCAGTTGCTCAATGAGGCGAACTTGGAAGCCGGAGAACTGGAGGCCTTGGAACAGGAGCAATACACGCTCAGCCACGCCGAAGAGATCCAAACGGCCCTGCAGACTGCGGTGGAGGCATTGAGCGGAGAGCAAGGCAGTGCGATAGAAGCACTACGTGCTTGTCGGTTGGAGGACGCAGCAAGTGACTTGCAAGAGCGCATCGACAGTGCCCGTATTGAGCTTCAGGACATTGCCGAAGAAGCCGAACGTAAGTTACGTCATATCGAAATGGATCCGCAACGTCTGGAATGGGTGGAAGAGCGCATCGGGACACTGGAAGAACTGAAACGGAAATTCAGTGTCGAGACGGTCGAGGAACTCATTGGAATACGGGACGAGTTAGCGGAACAAGTGAACCGTTTGGACAGTTTTGATTTTGACATCGAACAAGCGAAGAAAGTGCTGGAGAAAGAGAAATCAGCCCTCACCAAAGCGGCAGACGTGCTTACCAAGAGTCGCAAAGCCGTGACTCCGCATATGTGCGAAAAGCTGATCGCGGATCTCAAACGGCTAGGTGTTGCACATGCAAACGTACAAATTGCGATCCTCCCAACCCCGGACTTTACACCAAATGGTTGCGACGAGGTACAGATCCGTTTTGCAGCTAACTTGAATCAGAGTTTACGAAATGTGAGTGAGGTTGCGTCCGGTGGTGAGATCAGTCGTCTGATGCTTTGCATCAAGGCCTTGATAGCTAACACCAAAGGTCTGCCGACCATCATCTTTGATGAGATAGACACCGGTGTGAGTGGAGATGTCGCGACGCAGATGGCCTCTATTATGCAGGAGATGGCGACCCATCGTCAGATCATTGCCATCACCCATCTGCCGCAGATTGCCGCCAAAGGAACGCACCATTATAAGGTCTATAAGGCGGATACGGCAACCCGCACGGAAACGCATATTGCGTGTCTGAATGACCCAGAGCGAATACACGAAATAGCCAGCATGCTGAGTGGTAAGCACACCAGCGAGGCGGCACTGAATACAGCCAAAGAACTACTATGTTGCCATTAGCAGAAAGATTGCGTCCGAAGAATCTGGACGAGTACATAGGCCAGAAACATCTGGTGGGTCAAGGGGCAATCCTGAGACAGATGATTGAGAGCGGTAACATCGCCAGTTTTATCCTGTGGGGTCCTCCGGGTGTGGGTAAGACAACCCTTGCCCGTATCATCGCGCACCAACTGCAACGACCGTTCTATACGCTGAGTGCGGTGACAAGTGGTGTGAAAGAGGTACGGGACGTGATTGACAAAGCCAAACGGAATGCGAGTCTCAACAGCGGACTCTTTGCGCCGACGGACAGTCGCAGTCCGATCCTGTTTATCGACGAGATCCATCGGTTCAGCAAGAGTCAGCAGGACAGTCTGTTAGGTGCAGTCGAGGAAGGAACTATCACCTTGATTGGCGCGACGACCGAGAACCCGAGTTTTGAAGTCATCACTCCCCTACTCAGCCGTTGTCAGGTGTACGTTCTCAAGTCTCTGGACAAGGACGATCTGTTGGAATTACTGCACCGTGCACTGACGCAAGACGAGTATATCCGGTCCTTGGGACTGGAAGTCAAGGACACCGACGCCCTGCTGCGGTACAGCGGAGGAGATGCCCGTAAGTTGCTCAATATCATTGAGTTGGTAAGTAACAGCGGTGTCAAAGTGATCGACAACGAGACCGTTACCAAACAACTGCAACAGAACCCTGTGGCTTACGACAAAGACGGCGAGATGCATTACGATATCATCTCGGCCTTCATCAAGTCGGTACGCGGCAGTGATCCGAATGCAGCGATCTACTGGTTGGCACGAATGATCGAAGGAGGAGAAGATCCGAAGTTCATTGCCCGCCGATTGGTCATCCTGGCCAGCGAAGATATCGGTCTGGCTAACCCGAATGCGATGTTGCTGGCGAACACGTGTTTTGATGTAGTGAACAAGATCGGCTGGCCGGAAGGACGAATTCCGTTAGCGGAAACGACCATCTATCTGGCGACCTGTAAGAAAGATAACTCGGCCTATTTGGCAATTGATTCGGCGTTGGCTAAAGTGCGTGAGACGGGAAACTTACCGGTGCCTTTACACTTGCGCAACGCCCCGACGAGTCTTATGAAAGAACTGGGTTACAGCGACGGATATAAGTACCCGCACGACTATCCGGGACATTGGACAGAACAACAATACATGCCCGATGAACTGGTGGGCACCGCGTTTTGGCACAAAGATTGATGGCAGGATTGTACGTACATATTCCGTTCTGTAAGAAGCGGTGTCTCTACTGCGATTTTTTCTCCACCACGTTGTTGGAGCGCAGAGAGGAATATGTGGAGACCCTGTTAAAAGAGATTGCCGCACGCAAGCACGAAGCGGGAGAGATCGGTACGATTTACCTCGGTGGAGGGACACCCAGTACCATGCCGGCCGAAGACATACAGCGTATTCTGGAGGCGATTGGTACGGAGCATGCAACGGAGATCACGATGGAGATCAATCCCGGAGATGCCACGCAACCATACTTGCAAGCGATCCGAAAAACCGGTATTAACCGCCTATCCATCGGGATACAGAGTTTTCAGGATCGACTGCTGACGCTTATCGGACGCAGACATACGGCACAACAAGCCCTCACAGCGGTGAGGATGGCGGAAGAGGCCGGTTTCGACAACTTGTCCATCGACTTGATGTACGCACTCCCTACCCAAACGATGGAGGAGTGGAAAGCGGATATCGAGACAGCGATCGGTCTGAACGTACAACATATATCGTCCTATGGATTGATGTACGAAGAGGGAACGGCACTGACGCGACAACTGGAAGCCGGACAGCTGGAAGCGATCGATGAAGAGACAGAAAACGCGATGTACGACTATCTCTGTGCGCGACTGAAAGCGGCAGGATGGGTGCATTATGAGGTGAGTAATTTTGCCTTGCCCGGCTACGAGGCGCAGCATAACAGCAACTACTGGAACGGAACTCCGTACGTAGGCGTAGGCGCGGGTGCGCATAGTTATATAGGAAAAGAACGCAGTTGGAATCCCGATGATCTGGAAACTTATATACAGGGCTCCTATACCCGTGAGAGCGAGATCTTGTCGGAGACAGACCTATACAACGAAGGTATTATGTTAGGGCTGCGCACGAGTCGAGGCATTACCGGTCCGTTTTCGGTCCAACATCGGTCCATTATCGAGAGCAAATTGAAAAATGGACTGCTGCAAGAGAAGGACGGACGCATCGTAGCCACGCAAAAAGGCTTGCATATTTTAAACAGGATAATTGAAGATTTGATGATATGAATACAAAGACTTGGTACAAACCGTTTTTGATTTGGTTCTGGAGCCTCTTCTTGGGAGGCATTCTGGTAGCTTTTCTGGTGATTTGGTTGATCACCAAAGGCGCTTTGGGTTATTTGCCGCCTTTGGAGGAGTTGCAGAACCCGAAGAACACGTTTGCCAGTGAGGTCATCTCGGCGGACATGCAGTCGCTGGGACGTTACTACCGGTATGAGAACCGTATCGGCGTGCAGTACACGGACCTCTCTCCTAACCTGATCAACGCCCTTGTGGCAACCGAAGATGTACGGTTCTATGAGCATACAGGTGTGGATTTCAAGTCCATGTTCCGTGCGATTCTTAAACTGGGTCGTGCCGGTGGAGGTAGTACGTTGACCCAACAATTGGCTAAGCAGTTATGGTCTCCGCGAGCCAATAATATCTTTGAGCGGGCCATGCAGAAACCGATTGAATGGGTGATTGCGACCAAGTTAGAGCGACTCTACTCCAAGGATGAGATCCTGCTGATGTACCTCAATCAGTTTGACTTCCTGTACAATGCGGTTGGCGTTCAAACGGCTTCGCAGGTTTATTTCTCCACCACCCCTACGGAACTCAAACTGGAAGAGGCCGCGATGTTGGTAGGTATGTGTAAGAACCCCTCGTTATACAACCCTGTTCGTCACCCGGTTCGGGCAACCAACCGCCGCAATACGGTACTAGGTCAAATGGAGAAATACGGTTACATCGATGCGGCAACCAAAGATTCCGTCGCTGCTTTACCGCTTACATTGCACTATAGTTCGGTGGATCACAAACAAGGTCCTGCACCTTACTTGCGGGAGTACTTACGTACGGTGCTGACTGCCAAAGAACCGCGGGAGAGTGATTACTCGGAGTGGAACAAACAGCAGTATAAACTGGACCTCTGGCAGTGGGAAAACAACGCGCTCTACGGTTTCTGCGAGAAGAACAAGAAAGCAGATGGTTCTTCGTATGACCTCTATCAGGACGGACTGAAGATTTACACGACCATCGACTCGCGTATGCAGCGTTATGCCGAAGAGGCGGTCAGTGAACATATGCAGGCGCAACAGAAAGCGTTCTTTAAGGAACTCAAACGCAAGAAGAATGCACCGTTCTCCAAGCAACTGACGCAAGCCGAAGTGGACGGTATTATGAACCGCTCTATGCGGCAAACAGACCGGTATCGTAACATGAAACGTGCCGGTATCAGTCACGACTCGATTATTGCTTCGTTCATGGTGCCGCGCGAGATGCAGGTGTTTGACTATACGAATGGATTGATCGATACGGTGCTTAGTCCGTATGACTCGATCAAATGGCTCAAGAGTTATTTGCGTTGCGGTTTTATGTCCATGGATCCGCATACAGGACACGTCAAGGCGTACGTAGGCGGACCTAATTTTGCGCATTTCCAATACGATATGACGACCAAAGGTCGTCGGCAGGTAGGATCGACCGTTAAACCGTACCTCTACACGCTTGCGATGGACGAAGGTATGTGGCCCTGCGAGACCTGGGTGTATGACTCCGTGGTCTTTGTTCTCCCGGATGGGACCCGCTGGGTGCCGCGCGACACGCACGACAAGTACCAAGGCGATACGGTAACGCTGACTTGGGGACTGAAAGAGTCCTCCAACTGGATGGCGGCCTATTTGATGTCGCTCTTTACGCCGGAACAACTCGTTAAGATGATGCAATCGTTCGGTATCCAAGGACAGTTAGATCCGGTTGTATCACTCTGTCTCGGTCCATGTGAGGTAAGTGTAGAAGAGATGGTGGACGCCTATACGACTTTTGCCAACAAAGGTATCCGTACCGAGCCGCTGTATGTTACTCGTATTGAGGATAACAACGGCAATGTGATAGGTACGTTCACGCCCAAGACACACGAGATCATCAGTGAGACAACCGCCTACAAGATGATTTATATGCTGCGTCAGGTACTCGACCATGGAACAGGTGTCCGTACCCGTTTCAAATACGGTATCACGGCTCCGATGGGCGGTAAGACCGGTACGACGAACAATAACTCTGACGGTTGGTTTATGTGCTTTACGCCCTCTCTGGTCAGCGGCACGTGGGTAGGAGGAGAAGACCGTGGTATCCATTTCGACAACATGGCCGAAGGACAAGGTGCGTCCATGGCGCTACCTATCTGTGCACTGTATATGCAGAAGATCCTTGCTGATCCGGAATTGGGTTACAGTCCGGAAGAACAATTCGATATCCCCGCATGGTTTGATCCGAATGAAGGGTGTAGATAGTTAATAGTGAATAGTAAAAAGTTAATAGTCCTTGCTCTTTTGTCTTTGTTCCTTGTTCCGGCAAAAGCGCAGCTCAACACCGACCGCATTACCGCGATCGGACGAAATGCGTTGTACTTTGAGGATTACGTTTTGTCCATCCAATATTTCAACCAGGTCATCAGTTTGAAGCCGTATCTGGCTGAACCTTATTTCTATCGGGCGATTGCCAAGATTCAACTGGAGGATTATCAGGGTGCACTCAAAGACTGTAACGCCGCTATCGAACGCAATCCTTTCTCGCCCGGAATCTACTATGCTCGTGGGTACATCTATCGGCAATTGAACCAACCCGAACTGGCAGAACAGGACTACACACAAGCCTTACATTTCTCACCGGAGAACCGTACGTACATGTTGCTCCGAGCGGACACCCGCGCATCAATGGAGCAGTACGATGCAGCCCTCGAAGATATCGAAGCAATGTTACGTCGTGAACCGAATGCCGCGTCGGTATGGTCCGAGAAAGGACGAATCTGTATCCTCAAAAAAGACACTTTAGATGCGCTTGAGGCGTTTGAGAATGCAGTTAAGTATGACAAGAACAATGCCGCCTCCTGGTCAGCGCTGGGAGTCACAAATCTGATGCTCGAGCACGAAGATGAGGCGTACGTCCAACTGACACAGGCCATCAATCTGGGCTCTAAATGGGCCGGTGATTATATCAACCGCGGTATCATTCATTACCACCGTAATAACTTCCGCGGTGCGCTGTCTGACTATGACCATGCGGTTCAGATAGCTCCGCGTGACGCCGATTGTTACTACAATCGTGGTATAATGCGTCAAGAAGTAGGCGATTATAACCATGCGCTCGAAGATTTCAACACGGCGGTCAACTTAGCCCCCGAACGCACCGAGATGCGCTACCAACGGGGCTTGGTGGAGATGCAACTCAAACAATGGAAAGCGGTTGTGACGGACATGAACGCACTCATCGAACGCTATCCGTATTTCTTGCCGGCCTATTATCTGGCGGCACAAGCCAAGACCCAGCAAGGGGACAGCAAAGCGGCGTATCAGTACCGCCAGAAGGCGTACGATCTGGAGCAACGCAAAGACGAGATACAAGCCCAGCAGGCTCAGCCCAATACGGATCTGCTAATTGCTGATGCCCAGCCGCAGAAGAAAGACCATCGGAAAGAGTTCTCTGCTTCTACGGCACAAAACCAATCGGAGTTACCGGAAGAGGAACAGAAATACGACTCGCAGACCCGCGGCACGGTACAGAAACGCTATCAAGACGTGGTCAACGAGCCGAATGTCGTGCTGAACTACTACAGTCAGGACCTGAGTCTACGGCGTACGAACTACTACCATCCTCTTGTGGATCAACTTAATAAGCAAGCAATCTTACCGGCTGCGCTTAAGTTCACGTCCCAAGAGCTGACGTTGACGGCCGACATGGTGGATTATCATTTCGCGAACATCAAACGCATCACCACGCTAATGGACGAGAACCCGTCAGCCTATTTCTATTTGGCACGCGCGATGGAATTTGCGATCATCAAAGACTATGCGAGTGCCGTAGATGACTGCACCAAAGCGCTGCTGTTAGCTGATCGGGATCTCGAACCGATTATCGTCTTCTGCCGTGCCAACTGGCGTTATCGTATGATGGACGGAGACTATGAGATGATCCTGCGCGACTATGATCACGTACTCGACTTGCAACCTGATTTCTGCTTTGCTTTATACAACAAAGCCAATACACTTTGTGCTAAACGAGAGTACCAGGAAGCCATCAAGTATTACACGCAGGCCATCAGCAAAGATCCTGATTTTGCCGAGTCGTACTTCAACCGGGGACTGACCTATATCTACACCGGAGAGAATGAGAAAGGCTTGGCGGATCTGAGCAAAGCCGGTGAACTCGGTATCTATCAGGCGTATAACTTAATTACACGATTTAAATGATGGTAAAGGTTAAAGGTTATAGGTTAAAGGTTATCGTTTTAATATGGATGGTTCTTTCGCCATTCATTCTTCACCATTCGCCATTATCGGCACAAGTACTATATGAGATATCCGGTAACGGAGCGAAAGCCAAGTCCTATCTGCTGGCTACCAACCGCTATACGGAAATGACGTTTTTGGATACTATCCCAAATGTCTTCAAGTGCTTCGGACGATGCAAAACGGTGATCACGGAGTTTGCCTTGCAAGACTATGAAGCGATTGCTGCCTTACGTCGTGCAGCCGTCCTTCCGGACTCTATTAAATTAAACAATTTTTATAGCGAAAGCGAGTATAAACTTATCGACAATAGTCTTCGCATTAATATCGGTATGGGATTAGATCAGTTATGCCGTATGAAACCGGCGTACCTGACAGAGCTGTTTCGGGTGGAATTATTCAAACAATGGTTAGGGTACGACGATACCAAATCGATGGACAGCTTCTTTGAGTCCGTTGCGGCAGAACGCAACATTCCGGTCTACGGTCTCGACGATATAGGCGAGACGATGTATATGCTCTTTGACCGCGAGCCATTTCATTGGCAATGTAAAGAATTGTTGAAGGTCATCGAGTACCCCGAGAACGAAGTCAAACAGGAACGAACGATCCGGGATTTATATAAGAACGGACTGCTTACCGACATCGCTTATCAGGTGGAAGGACCTAACAATACCACCTCTATCTCGTACTCGGATTATAAGGTATATGCGCAACGGAACATTGCATGGACCAAACGTCTGCGTCCCTACCTCACTACCGGTGGAGCGTTCATCACACTCGATGCGGTTTATTTGGGAGGAGACAAAGGACTGATCCAACAATTACGCAAAGCCGGATACCGAGTTCGAGCATACAATAAGATTATCCATCAAAAATAATAAATCAAAAACATATAAAATGAAAAAGGTATTTTCTGTAATGGTAGCGCTGATGATGGCGCTCAGTATGATTGCCGCAGAGCGCGGTAAGTTGATTCATGTCGATTGCTCAACATCGAAGAACCTTAAGCCCCAATTGGCTTTCTGTCAGGAGACCAAGGACGGTCAGGACATCACGACCCTGCTGGTCAAAACAGTCAATGTCAATCAGTACAATGAGTTTAATGACGCTTCGCGTGTACTTGTTCGTTTTGCAGATGGAGCCGCTGTTCGTCTGAACAAAGTGCCCGGATCGGCTGTAGAGAAAAAGAAACACACCGAGAAAAAAGGCAACGCTACGATCTCTTTTTATGACACCTATACTTCCTATGAAGTAAGTCCGGAAGTGATTGAGAAACTCGAAGCCGGTATAGCCATCATCAAAGTGCGTATCGTCTTCAAAGAGAACGACTCCAAGGACTATGATATCGTAGAGGGATACCAGGCTAAGATGGCGGAAGATCTGCTGAAATCGTATCAAGAAGCCGTTCTCAAAAACCGTAAAGTAAACGGAGACACAGCAGATGACGATTTCTAAGCGCATAGTTTTATTCGTCTGTTTTCTGTGTGCGGCACTCTGCACCCCACTCCATGCCCAGATAGGTATGGCGGAATTAGGGGATTCGTTGTTTGCGTACACCGGTTTCTCGCGGGTATGGTCTCCGGCTGTACATGTCAAACAGATGCGTATCAACGGCAATAACGTGGTACTTAAAACGAATGGTACCTTACGGGATTATCGCTGGACTCCGGAGAGCATCAAGGACATCCAACATAAAGTCAGCCGCTGGACCCTCGGTCACGAGAACGGTAAAGTTACTATTTATAGTTCCAACACCGATATCGAGACGCTCGTTACGCCCTGCGCCAAAGGGAGCAGTCCGGATAGCAAGTCTAGAGACTTGACCGAGCGCTCTATCGTACTCTACCCGAGTCACGGATTGTATTTCAATCGTGACCGCGATGAGTGGATCTGGCAACGGGCGACGCTGTGGACGACGGTCGAGGATCTGTACAGTCAGGAGTACGTACGACTCATCCATAAGATGCTGGAAAATGCCGGTGCCACGGTACTTTCTCCCCGTGCCGGTTTGGATCAACTGCAACCCGGTCGATCCGGAATGCCGCAATGGACCGAAGGAGCACGGTACTGGTTGCAGCAACAAAACGCAGACTCAACGCTGTGGGATCTGTACGAGGGGAATGAGTACAAGGACGACATGAAATGTCGGGCGATGTGGGTGAATAGTCTAGAGGCGGATCCAGATCTCTGTCTCGCTTTTCACACGGACGGTTTGGATAGCGGAGACGACACGACTATCGTTGGGACACTCGTTATCTATACAGCGAAAGACGATGAAGGTCATACGGTACTACGCGATGGACGGGATCGTGAGCGGACCAACCGCAACCTTGCCGATTGGATTCAGACAACCGTTACTGAGGACTTACGGCAGATTGCACCCGAATGGACCAGACGCCAACTCAAAGAGGCCAATTACTGCGAGACACGTGTGCCGGTGATACCGAGTATTATCCTTGAACTGCTCAGTCACAAGAACATGGCGGACATGCGGTACGGATTGAATCCGAAGTTCCGCTTCACGGCTGCCCGTGCGGTGTATAAAGGTATACTTCGTTACCTCAACGGTCCGGACGCAATCGTTCAACCGCTCCCTATTCAGGACCTGGCGATTGGTACAGACGGGATTCTGAAATGGCAACCGAACTTGGACACACAGGAACCAAGTGCCCAACCCACCTATTACATGGTTTATATCCAAGCGAACGATGGTGAATGGGATGTACAGCAAGTGGAAAAAGCGACCTCTATCCAACTCGACCTGCAACCCGGCGTGCGGTACAACTACTATGTAGTTGCCGGCAATGAAGGAGGTCTGTCTTTGCCTTCGCCTATGATTAGCGCCTGTTTGAATGAAGGACCGGTGACACTTATCGTAGATGCGTTCAACGACACGTATGGTCCGGAGTGGTTTGCGGACTCGACTTATGCCGGTATTGTCCCCAACACCTACGCCTGCGAGGATCGTTTTTCCTGCGCCTATATCGGTGAGGTATGGAACTACACCCGATCGGACGAATGGAAGAATGATGATAACTGCGGTTGGGGTGCTTGTTACCGAGACCATGCGGGTCAGTTCACAGTCGGCAACACGCGCGATTACACCACCCAGCACGGACGGGTTCTGCAATCCCTTCACATCAGCTATGTCTCCTGTACCGCCGGCATGGTACATATCGACAGTACGTACGCACTCATCGATTATATATGCGGACGGCAACGAAAACCAATTGAAGATTCTTTGTATGGTATCCTTGGAGCGTATTTGGCAGAAGGCGGTCGTGTGCTGCTCAGTACCGACCATTATAATGCGATTGACCCGATTTGGGCAAAACGCTATCTGCGTGCCTCCTATTATGCATCACAGGCTACCCGCAGCGGTCGTGTAGTTCGTCCGGGACATCGTCCGTCACGCATCGTTATGGAGCCGAATGAGTTGCAACTCTTCTCTCCTGCCCCGCAGGCCTTGATGCCTTGCAACGATGCGGTACGGATAGCCAGTTATGAAGACATGCGCTGTCCTGCAGCAGTCGGATACGACCATAAGACCCTTGTTTTCGGCTTTCCTTTGGAGGCTGTACAGGACTTTGAATCAATCTACCGCAAGTCCGTTATATGGCTCATCGAACCATAAGGATTGGAAAAAAAATCGTAAAAAGATGGCATATGCTTGCATATGTCATTTTTTTTTCGTACCTTTGCACCCGCAAAGGTTTGTAATCAAAAATAAGACATAATATGGAATTATCTGAACAAGAATTGGTACGCCGGCAGAGTTTACAGGCAATGCGTGATTTGGGCATCGATCCCTACCCTGCGGCGGAGTATGAAGTCACCGGTCACTCGACCGATATCAAGGAGCATTTTGACGAATGGGACCAAAAGCCGGTACGCATTGCCGGACGACTGATGTCCAAGCGTATTATGGGTAAGGCTTCCTTCATTGAGATCCAAGACTCCAAAGGTCGTATTCAAGTATATGTTTCCCGTGACGACATCCAAGCTCCGGTAGAAGAAGGTCAACAACCTCAGACCGTAGAGCAGCAGATGTACAACGTCGTTTTCAAGAAACTACTGGATATCGGTGATTTTATCGGTATCGAAGGTTTTGTCTTCCGCACCCAGATGGGCGAGATATCGGTGCATGCCAAAAAACTGACAGTACTAGCCAAGAGTCTGCGTCCGCTGCCTATCGTGAAGTACAAGGACGGTGTGGCCTACGACGGCTTCAATGATCCGGAGCAGCGTTACCGTCAGCGTTACGTGGACCTCGTAGTGAACGAGGGCGTGAAGGACACCTTCTTGAAACGTGCGACGATCTTGCGTACGATGCGTCAAGTCTTTGACGAGGCAGGTTATACGGAAGTAGAGACCCCTATTCTGCAACAGATTGCCGGTGGTGCATCGGCGCGTCCGTTTATCACGCACCATAACACGCTGGACGTGGATATGTACCTACGTATTGCAACGGAGTTATACCTCAAGCGTCTGATTGTAGGTGGTTTTGAGGGAGTGTACGAGATCGGTCGTAACTTCCGTAATGAAGGTATGGACCGCAGTCATAACCCTGAGTTCACCTGCATGGAGCTCTACGTGCAATACAAGGACTATAACTGGATGATGAGTTTCACCGAGCAGTTGTTGGAGAAGATTGCTATTGCCGTCAACGGTACGACCAAGGTACAGATCGGTGACCACGAAGTGGACTTCAAAGCTCCGTATCGTCGACTGCCGATTCTTGATGCTATTAAGGAGAAGACCGGACTGGATCTGGCGTCCATGAGCGAAGACGAGATTCGTGTAGAAGCCAAGAAACTGGGCGTAGAGGACACGGAGCATATGGGTAAGGGTAAACTGATCGACGAGATCTTCGGCGAGACCTGTGAAGGTACGTTCATCCAACCGACCTTCATCACCGACTACCCCGTGGAGATGAGTCCGCTGACGAAGATGCACCGCTCCAAACCGGGTTTGACCGAGCGTTTTGAGTTGATGGTGAACGGTAAGGAGCTGGCGAATGCATATAGCGAGTTGAATGATCCGATTGACCAATACAACCGTTTTGTAGAGCAGATGAAGTTGGCTGACAAGGGTGACGATGAGGCGATGGTGATCGATCACGATTTTATGCGTGCTCTCGAGTACGGCATGCCGCCTACGTCCGGTATCGGTATCGGTATCGACCGTCTCGCTATCCTTATGACCGGTCAACCGACCATTCAGGAGGTACTTTTATTCCCGACAATGAAACCGGAGGCATAATATGTATCGTAAAGTAGCTATTTTGGGTTCGGGTTCATGGGCGACCGCTTTGGCGAAGATCGTGATGCAGAACCAAGGAGAGATCAACTGGTTTATCCGTCGCCAAGAGGTGATTGATGAGTTCATCTCAACCGGTAAGAACCCTTCCTATCTCGGAGCGGCGGAGTTTGACATCAGCCGTATCCATTTCTCAGCGGACATCAACCAAACTGTAGCGCAGTCCGATGTGCTCATTCTCGCTATCCCGTCCCCTTACGTGAAGCCCTCGCTCAACAAGATCCGTCGCGATATGACCCACAAGGTCGTTATCTCGGCGGTCAAGGGTATGATTCCGGATGAGAACATCATCATCACCGACTACCTGCACGAGCGTTTCCGTATCCCGTTTGACCAATTGGGCGTCATTGCCGGTCCTTGCCACGCGGAGGAGATTGCATTGGAGCGACTCAGTTATCTCACCATCGGCTGCGAGAACCGCGCTAATGCGGAAATCTGGGCGAAACTCTTCCAGACGCCTTACGTCCACACCACGATTTCCAGTGACGTCATCGGATTGGAGTACAGTTCGGTAATGAAGAACATCTATGCTATCGCAGCAGGTATGTGTCAGGCGCTCCATTACGGTGATAACTTCCAAGCTGTACTGCTGTCCAATGCCATCCAGGAGATTCAGCGTTTTGCAACGGCCACTAGTAACGTGCCGCGTGAGATCACGGCGTCCGGATACCTGGGAGACGTGCTGGTTACCGGTTACTCGCAGTTCAGTCGTAACCGTCAGTTCGGTCAGATGCTCGGACTCGGTTATTCGGTCAAAGCCGCGCAGATGGAGATGGAGATGGTTGCAGAGGGCTACTATGGCACCAAGGCTATCCACGATGCCAACGAGCGTATGAAAGTGACGCTGCCGATCGTGGACGCCATGTATGAGATTCTATACAATAAGCAGAAAGCCAAATCCATTATCAAAGCATTAACTTCTAAATTACAATAATATGCAAATCTGTCTTAAGAATGCAGCTTCGTTTGTGGACGGTGCTGCGCTCAAACAACTGGAAGCACAAACCGAATCAGCGAACTTGCTGCTCGAGAACGGTCAAGGTGCCGGTAATGATTTCATCGGTTGGGTACATCTGCCCTCCTCTATTACTGACGCTTTCTTGGCGGAAGTACAAGCGTGTGCAGACGAACTGCGCAAACGTTGCGAGGTCGTTATCGTAGCCGGTATCGGTGGTTCGTATCTGGGTGCGCGTGCTGTGAATGAGGCTTTGGCATCGGCTTTTGATGCCTTCGTAGCCAAGGATCGCAAAAATCCGTACGTGGTGTATGCCGGTAATAATATCGGTGAGGACTATCTGGCGGAACTCATGGAGTTTATCGCGGACAAGCAGTTCGGTATCATCAACATCTCCAAGTCCGGTACGACGACCGAGACAGCGCTTGCTTTCCGTCTGCTGAAGACCATGCTGGAGAAGCAAGTCGGCAAAGAGGAAGCACGTCACCGTATCGTGGCTGTTACCGACCAAGCCAAAGGTGCGCTCCGTTCGCTTTCCACCCAAGAGGGATACAAGACCTTCGTTATCCCCGATAACGTAGGCGGCCGTTTCTCGGTACTCACGCCGGTAGGTCTGCTGCCGATTGCAGTAGCAGGTGGTGACATCAAAGCGCTCGTACGCGGTGCACAGGAGATGGAGAAAGCAACGGACGTCAAGGTGCCGTTCGCTCAAAACCCCGCATGCCAATATGCAGCGATGCGTAACGCACTCTATCGCAGCGGTAAGAAGATTGAAATCCTCGTGAACTTCAATCCGAAGTTGCACTATTTCAGCGAGTGGTGGAAACAACTCTACGGTGAGTCGGAAGGTAAGGACCATAAGGGTATTTTCCCGGCAAGTGTGGACTTTACGACGGATCTGCACTCGATGGGTCAATGGATCCAAGACGGTGAGCGTTCGATCTTCGAGACCGTTATCTCGATCGAGAAAGCCAACAAACAGGTACTCGTTCCGATGGACGAGGAGAACCTCGACGGACTCAACTTCCTCGCCGGCAAGCGTGTCGATGAGGTCAATAAGATGGCTGAACTCGGTACCCAACTCGCTCATATCGACGGCGGTGTACCCAATATCCGTATCTCGTTTGAGAAGATCGACGAGTACAACATCGGTCAGTTCATCTATTTCTTCGAGCGTGGTTGCGGTATCTCCGGTTACGTACTGGATGTCAATCCGTTCAACCAACCGGGCGTGGAGGCATACAAGAAGAACATGTTTGCCTTGTTAGACAAACCGGGATACGAGGCTGAAAGCAAAGCCATTAAAGCGCGTTTGAACGGATAACGGAAACACCGACGAGGCGATCATAACGGGCTCCGAAAGGACGCCACCAGACGTAGATCGCGTACTCGTTTTCCGTTTGCCAATAACTACCATCCACACGTTGGGTGGTAGTTTTTTGATTCTTGGGTACAAACCAATACTGGTAGTCATACCCACCCTGTTTTACGAGGGCTGTGAGCCAGTAACATTGTGCCTGGTTATCGTACTGCATGCGGTTTTTCAGACTCAGTTCATTGCCGAACAGCTCCCCGCCTACGTACAACGCGCCGTCAAAGAAAGGCTGCTCCATCGGTAAGGTCCAGTGTACCCACATGTACTCCGCTTCCACGTCCGCATCACTCGTACGTTCCGCATTGATCACATAACGGCCGTTGGAGTCAAACTCATGGATATACTGCCCTTTCGTGATCTCATCCGCAAAAAGCGGTGCGTGGTAGTCACCTAACTCGTGATACACACGATCAATCCCGTGACCGGCGTAGAAACAAGAGAACGCATCGAAATGGTGGTACTCGTTTCCGCCCTCAAAAATCAGGTCCCTGCAGTTGATATACCGCAAGCGCTTGGAGTCCACAAAAGTGGGACGACGCAGCGTAACCGCATTGTCCAAACGGTTGTTCTGCATGACCACCATATAATAATTGTCCGAATTCTGAACGCTTTCTTCCGTATTCAAAGCCACATCGATATCGAGCTGCTGATACCGTCCGTTATACTCGATATCCGTGTTGGCACGCACTTTCGCGTCGATCTTTACCAGCGGCTCTACCACATAGAAATCCACTTCAGCTATCTTCTTGTCCTTATCGCCGTCTTCGTAGATTGTCAGCCGGTACTGACCGCTCTTGGTGAGGGTCATATCTTCGTTAGGAAAATCGAACCAGTAATGGGTGTATTCCCTACTGGTGTTCATCGAGTGCTCGTATTCTATAATGTCTTTTGTAGGAAAGCCCGTCAGATACTCTCCGCTCAACAAATCGCTATTGAGCATCTCCACGCTGTAGGTGTAAAAATGCACATCGTGACTCATCTCGTCAAAGGAAATATGCAGCGGTTCGAGTTCATCAAGCACCAGCACCTCGCGTGCCACACGCAGCGTACGGATTTGCTCATTGAACACACGCACATGCGTCTGCGCCATAAGACCGCAAACAGCACACAAAAAAGCCGCTATGCACGATATTTTTTTCATTTCCGACTGCAAAAGTACAAAAAAAATGCCAAAGTACAAAATATTTTTGCAAAAAATTTGCGTATATCAAAAAAAAGCAGTACCTTTGTCGTCGATTTCGCCGATAAACGACTTCGTTGCTCTGCAACTCGTGTAGTTTTCGGGAAATCTCCTCTCCGATTAAAACTCCATCAGATGGTATTTTAATCGGGTAATTTAAGCCACTTTGGCTCAGTTGGTAGAGCAACGCATTCGTAATGCGTAGGTCCCCGGTTCGAGTCCGGGAAGTGGCTCAAAGGGAGAAGACATTAGTCTTCTCCCTTGCCATTCCAAGGCCTCGAATCCGGGGGTTCTTAGCCCCTATAGGGGCACGATTATTGCACATAAGTGCAATGTTCGAGTCCGGGAAGTGGCTCACTGCTTGAAAATAAGCAAGTTACAGATGAGGACTTAAAAATTCTGCCCAAATTCTGCCCAAAATGACTTTCACGATTGTGGAAGTCATTTGCTATTTATAGGACATTCATTAACTTTCACAGGCACCTTGCACCTTTTATTGTATCAATAGTTTTTCTGCCAAAGGAACATACCATCTGCGCATAGAAAGCGCCACAACTATTCCCGATTAGCAAATCGGTCTTTTCACGAACACTTGTCTTCCTTGGCGATGGCATCCAGTTTATGCCCCTCAACCGCTGAATGGAAATACAGTTTTCCCTCTGCATAAACAAAACTCATTGGCACACCATACGGATAGCCACCATCACCCAAAACAGACAGCACTCCGGCGGTTGCATTATTTAAAATCTTCTCGCACTCCTCTTTCGGGAGTTCCTGCCGAATACGGCGCATTGGTCTAAATTCCATATCTATAAAATCTGTTTTGCGATAATAGCGCATGCCTCTGCATCGGCGAGGGCATGGTGGTGGTTCGTCATTTCGTAGCCGCAATAGCCGGCAATGATATCCAAGTTATGATGTCCCTCCGGCCAGACCTTGCGCGACTTTAGCAAGGTACATTCAAACTCATAGTCCGGATAAGCAATCTCATACGCACGGAACACTGCCTTCAGGCAGTTCTCGTCAAACGCCTTATTGTGCGCCACAAACGGCACTTCTCCGTCCTCGATATACGGGAAATACTCATGAATCTTGTGCTGAGCGTCCATCCACACGTCGGGAAACTCCGGCGCGTCATTGGTGTCATCGAAATGCAAGCCGTTCACTTCGCTGCAGCGCGCATTGTAGTAGTTCGGCACCGGACGGATAAGCGAGTAGTAGTTATCCACTATCTCGCCGTCTTTGACGATGACCAACCCGACCGAACAAACGCTTGACTGCGCGAAGTTCGCCGTCTCAAAATCTATGGCTACGAAATTATCCATTGCTCTTCTACTCTCGCGGGCTCACGCGTCCAGCGCATTTGATTATATATCTCATCAAAAGTCATAATCTGCTACATCTTTAGGGCACTTCTAAAAATTCCGCGAATATATGCGTGCAATGATTGCGCCGCTGATATTATGCCAGACGCTGAATACTGCGCCCGGAATGGTGGCTAATGGAAAAGCGGCAAAATGCATCACAGCCAGCGAAGTCGCCAAACCGGAGTTCTGCATACCGACTTCTATACTGAGTGCCACACTCTTGGGCCGTTGCAGACGCAACAGGCGTCCGACCAGATAGCCTATGCCGAGTCCGAGCAGGTTGTGGAGCATCACTACGAGCACTACAAGAAAACCTGCACTCAAAAGCCGGTCGGCATTGTGTGACACAACAATGCCTACGGTAAGTGCTACGGCGAATGACGAGAACGCCGGCAGGTAAGGCGTTACGCGTTGTGTGATTTTAGGGACGAAGCGTTGGCATAACAGCCCGCAGACGATGGGAAGAATAACTATATATACGATACTCAATAGCATTCCTGATGCATGCACATCGACCATCGTGCCTGCCAACAGCCAGACGAGGAGCGGCGTCAATAGCGGTGCCAGTAAGGTAGATGCAGCGGTCATGCCCACAGAAAGAGCAAGGTCGCCTTTCGCCAGATAGGTGATCACATTCGATGCGGTTCCTCCGGGACAGCAGCCTACGAGGATGACACCTATCGCCAGTTCTTGCGGAAGAGAGAAAACCCGTGTCAGTCCCCATGCCAGAAACGGCATGACGGTAAACTGCGTGAGACAACCGATGAGGATATCTTTCGGACGGCTCAGTACAATTCGCAAGTCCTGCGCCGTGAGTGTCAATCCCATGCCGAACATGATGATACCTAACATTGGATTGATGACCCATGTGCCTATCCACGCGAGTGAAGAAGGCACAATGAGACTTATTGCTGCTACCAACAGCACTATCGCCCCCATCCATTTGGCTATAAAATCACATATTCGTTTCATTCTCTTACTGCGCAATCATTTATTATTTAAGTAAACCGGTGTAACTCATAGTGTCATAGCAACTCCATTAATGTATCTTCACGAACGATCTTTGGTGTACTCTTGCCGGCGAGAACCAGTATTTTCTTCCCGTCGCGATAGATATGCAGCTGCCGCGAACGGACAACCGCCGTGAGCGTCGGATCGCTCTCTATCTGCTCGCGGATTGCACGGAACTCGCCGTCCTCCGCGAACAATTTCCGCTGCAGATGACTGCACATATTCGTAGTGTCTATTGTCATTGTCCTTCGTTCTTATTTATAGATGTTTTGTGTTAATCGATTTGTGTTTATATATACCCCTCCATATATAAGTCAAAAAAGTGCCCAAATCTATCACTTGAAAAGCAACTTTTTTTCATTTTTTATTTCTGCCAATCTATGCCGCGTAAGCAGGCGGGGAGTTTGGTTCCGGCGGCTTTATGATGTGCTACGCAGGCACAGCAATGCCCGTGCCTCGGACAGTCTTTAGGACAAGGGCAATCTATGGAATTATGTGGACAGGGCATGGTGTTTGTTTTCTTGCACGATTTTTCGTGCAAAGGTACAAAAAAAATCTGACATACACAAGGATTCCACCCAGAAAAACGCTAAGAGAGTTGATTTTCCACCCTAAAAATCAAAAATTCCACCCTAAAACCGCCCCAAAATTGATGGGTAAAGTGACGGGTAAAGTGACGGGTAAAGTGACGAATAAAGTGACGGAAAGAGCACACCCAAAAGTTCACCAAAAAGTTCGGAGAAAGGTTCGGAGAAAGGTTTGGAGAAAAAGTACATTGAAATGTACAATGAAAAGTACAATGACGATCAAGAGAGGTGGGTGGAAAAGTGAGGGTTAAAACGCTACAGACAAACGCCACAGAAAACTTGGATAACATCCAAGCCAATGGACGATGTAACCCAAATTAGATTTGGGGCTAATGAACAAAGGACAGTTACTATCGGCAGAGTGTGGGCGGCTCGGTATAGCGGTATAGCGGAATAACGACAGGAGAGCGGGCAATCAGATTGCCCTGAAATGGAAGAAAGAGAAACGCGAGGCTGACGACTCGCGCACTTGACAAAGAGAAAACCGGATGAAATCCGGAGTAAGGGACAAACGTTATTTAAGACTAATGAAGGTGCTTAATGGTTCGAT
>CADCCH010000021.1 GCA_902799875.1 uncultured Bacteroidales bacterium
GTTGTCGCCGCTGTTAGTAGAACTAATACGCCGAATTCCTGTTATCAGATGGTGCGTACTGGGAGAGAAAACAAAACAAATCAAGAATTGAAAAATAACTATGAATAGAGCAGATTTTCCGATATTGAATGAGACCGTTCACGGTCGGCCGTTAGTGTATCTGGACAATGCGGCGACGAGTCAGAAGCCTCAGCAGGTACTGGATGCGATCGTGGAAGCGTACAGTCGATGGAACAGCAATATCCACCGCGGTGTGCATCACTTAAGTCAGGTAGCAACCGCCCACCACGAAGAGGCACGTAAGCAAGTAGCGGCGTTTATCAACGCACAAAGCAGCGATGAGATCGTGTTCACCAAAGGTACGACGGACAGTATCAATGCCCTCGCCTTCTGTTTCGGAGAAGCTTATATCCATGAAAACGATGAAATCATCGTCAGCGGACTGGAGCATCATTCGAATATCGTGCCCTGGCAAATGCTCTGTGAGCGCAAAAAAGCAGTGCTGCGGCATATTCCCCTAAAAGCCGATTTATCGCTCGATATAGAGGCGTTTAAGGCCCTTCTCAACGACCGTACCAAACTGATCAGTATAGCCCATATAAGCAATGTATTGGGTACGATCCAACCGGTGGAGGAGATCATCCGTCTGGCGCATGAGCGGGGTATTCCGGTATGTCTCGATGGGGCGCAGAGCGTACCGCATATGCGGGTGGATGTACAGGCGTTGAACTGCGATTTTATGGTTTTCTCCGGACATAAGTTATATGGTCCGACGGGTATCGGAGTACTGTACGGCAAGCGCGAATGGTTAGAGAAACTACCACCGCATGAAGGAGGCGGAGAGATGATCAATCATGTTCGCTGGAGCGGTACGACCTACAATGAGTTGCCCTATAAGTTCGAAGCCGGAACACCGAATTTTGTGGGGTCGTATGCCTTACAAAAAGCCATCGAATATATCGAATCCATCGGCTGGGAAGCTATCGAGGCACACGAACGCGAACTGACAGCATATTGTGAGCAACAGTTAATGAACTTAGGCTGTACGGTGTATGCTGCAGGGCAACCCAAAGCAGGAGTGATCAGTTTCAATGTAGGTACAGTTCATCCCTTTGACGTAGGTACTCTACTCGACCAGCAAGGCATCGCTGTCCGAACGGGTCATCATTGTGCCGAGCCGCTGATTGATTCGATGGGTGTACCGGGTACGGTGCGGGTGTCGTTCGGTCTTTATAACGAAAAAGACGATATCGATGCATTCATCGCGGCACTTAAACGTGCACAAAACATGCTGATGTGATATGCGTCTGCTCACTATCCTACTGCTCATCGTCGTCAACTACAACGTGGAAAACCTCTTTCATCCTGCCCACGACAGTTTGAAGGATGACCTCGAATGGACTCCTGAAGGCGAACGTCGATGGAGCTATACGCGGTACTACCGCAAGGAGGAAAATATAGCCCGCGTGCTGACCAATATAGGAGAATGGGAAGGAGTGGATATAGTAGGACTGCAGGAAGTAGAGAACGAACTCTGCGTCAAGCGGTTGTGCTATACATTACGAAAGGGTGAGTACGGTTTTGTTCATTACGAAAGCCCGGATCCACGGGGGATTGATGTCGCGCTTATTTACAAGAAAGCACGCATCGATACGCTGCGTACCCGACCTATACGGGTAGATTTAGGTCAACAGACCACACGCGATATCTTGTATGTCGCAGCCTTGGCGGACAAACGGGATACGATTCATTTCTTTGTCTGTCACTTACCTAGCCAACGAGGCGGAAAAGCAGAGAGTGAATGGAAACGACAAGCTGCCAAAGAAGTGCTGCAAAACGCAGTAGATTCGGTTCTCCTGATACAAAAAAACGCACAGATAGTCGTCATGGGCGATATGAACAGCGAGGATATCCGGTTGTATGGATTAACGGATAAAAAGATGAAAGGAGAGGGCACGCACAAGTACCAGGGACGCTGGTCTTTTTTGGATCATTTCTATCTATCCCCTGCTCTGGACAGCCTTTCCAACGCACGAGTATACGATGTCGAATGGATTCAAGAGACCGATGAGAAATACCTGGGTCTGAAACCCAAACGAACCTACAACGGATTAACCTATCAGAATGGTTTTTCGGACCATTTGCCTATTGTTTTACAAGTAAAGTACTATTTTTAAGATAAATACTACTATCAGTCATATTTAACGACTGATTTTAGGTTTTTATTTACGATTTCTATTAACGATTTGTATATTTAATAGAAAAGCAGTACTTTTGCAGCCGGATTAACAAAAAACGATTGTAAAAGTATGAGAATTCTATTTGTAGTGAACAGCTATTTCAGTCAGGGAAACGGACTGGACGAGTCAGCCAGAAGAACCGTAGAAGCGCTGCGCGCAGCTGGTCAGGAAGTACGGGTTTTATCCGGAAAAAACTTTGAGAATCCCGATGGACCGCAACCCGAATATCCGATGGAGAAATTTCATTTTCCGTTGATGCAACCGATGTTGGATTCGTTCGGTTACGCCTATGCCGACTGGCACGATCCGATCATCGAAGAGGCGATCCGTTGGGCGGATGTGATTCACCTCGAAGAGACCTTTTTTCTGCATCACGCCGCGATGAATATCGCCCGCAAACTCGGCAAACCCATCACAGGCACGTATCACGTACACCCGGAGAATATTGTATATAACTGCTTAGGGTTCCCCGGTGGTAATCTAGTTTGTCAGCTGCTCTATCGCTACTGGTGCCGTGTGTTCTATGATAATTATACCTATCTTCAGTGTCCGACGGACAATGTACGCGAACGCCTCGAACGTCATCATGTGAAAGCAAAGTGTTTCACCCTTTCCAACGGTGTTATCCCGGACCAATGTATCCGTCCGACGATGCAGCCTGCTAATTATTTGGATAAAAACCGTCCGCTGGATCTCATCTATATCGGTCGTACTGCCGTTGAGAAAGACCAACCTACGCTCTTTAAGGCCATCCGTCTGAGTAAATATGCCAAACGTATCCGGCTGCATATTGCCGGTCGCGGACCCAAACTGGAGGAATATACCAAGATGGCGAACCTACTCTACCAAGACGGTGTCGTGACGTACCTGCCTACGGTCGGATTTTATAACCGGGACCAATTGCGCCAACTGGCAGCCAAAGCAGACTTGGCGGTACATTGTGCGTTCGTCGAAGTGGAAGGAATGAGTATCACCGAAGCCCTGCAGCAAGCCGTTGTACCGGTCATCGCTACCGCACGTTATTCGGGTACCGCTACATACGCCTTGGATGAACGAAGTACCTATCCTGCCGGAGATGCCAAAGCCCTTGCCAAACGCATCGACTACTGGTTCGACCATCCGCAAGAACGGTGGGAGACAGGATTCTTATATGCCGCATCGATGAAACAATATGAGATTGCCGACTGCGCACAAGCCCTGATAGAGATGTTCCAAAAAGCAATCGATGAAAAAAAGAATGAAACATATTCTCGTATTACTCCTATGCCTGCTGTCCGTGACAGCAAGAGCAGCCAAACCTACAAGCACTCCGCTTGATATTATTCATACGGTTTGGTATAGTCATTACGAGCAAACAGAGCGACGCGTAGATATCTATGTACCGGAAGCGGATGATCCTCTTCCGGTGCTCTATTTGCTGCACGGAATCAACGGATACGAAGGAGACTGGCAAAAAAAAGGTGGGGCGGTCGATACCCTTATCCAAATGATGCAGGACGGTCGTTGTCAGCCTATGCTACTCGTTATGCCGGACTGTAATAAATGGATTATAAAGCAACGCCCTCTCAAACATGGAAACCGGTGGAAATGTGTGATCCGCTATGTGGAATTAAGTCACGAGCATAAACTCGAATATGCCATCAGTGACTTAATGACCATGATTGATACCACCTATTCCGTGACGGAATATTGCGCCGTGGCCGGGCTTTCAGACGGGGCACGGATAGCAGCCAATATAGCCAATACACGCCCGGATAAGATTCGTACCGTAGGACTTTTCTCACCTGTGCTGCATAAAAAACAACTACCCAAAGATCCTACGCAGTCCTATTATATATACGTAGGCACCAACGATATCTTTAAATCATATGGTAAACGTTTTCACCGGCGCATGAACAAAGCCGGTAATTCGCACGAATACATCGAAATCCAAGGCAGTCACGACTGGCCCGTCTGGCGAAAATGCCTATCGGATTTCTTAACTCATCTGTAACATGCGTTGAATCGAAGAGACGGCTTTTTTAGCTGTCTCTTTTTGGACCGTCATTTCCGGCGTTTCGTTCAGAAGACAATCGTACAACTTCTCCAAGGTATTCATCCGCATATACTCGCACTCGTTACAACTGCATCCTACTCCTTCCGTCACCTCGGGGGGCACCGGAATAAACTCCTTATCCGGACATGCACGCTGCATCTCAAACAAAATACCGCTTTCTGTGGCGATTATAAAGCGTTTGGCGGACGATCGAATCGTGTGCTCAAGCAACGCCTTCGTTGAACCGATAACATCGCTCTGCGCCAAAATAGGGGCCTTACACTCCGGATGCGCCAGCACTTCTACTCCCGGATTCTCTGCTTTCAGTTTCAAAAGCGCTTCCAGACTAAAACGACTGTGTACATGACACGCACCGTTCCAAAGCAGCATCTCGCGTCCCGTAACGGAATTAATATAACTGCCTAAGTTATGATCCGGACCGAAGATGATCTTAGCGTCCTTCGGCAACTGATCCACAATCTTCTTGGCATTCGACGAAGTCACCACCACATCCGTCAGCGCTTTTACTTCCGCACTCGTATTCACATAACTAACCACCATGTGATCCGGATGTTGCGCCTTAAACGCAGCCAGATCCTCCGCTTTACAACTGTCCGCTAACGAGCAGCCGGCGTTCATATCCGGTATTAGCACTTTCTTCTCCGGACAGAGGATCTTCATCGTTTCGCCCATGAAATGTACGCCGCACATTACTAATATATCCGCATCCACGCGCGTAGCCTGCTGCGCAAGTGCCAAAGAATCTCCGATGAAATCGGCACATTCTTGTATCTCCGGACGAGTATAATAATGCGCGAAGATTACCGCTTTCTTTTCGCGAGCTAAGGACTTAATTTTATCTATATATTCTTTTTTACTTTTTAAATCCATGATAGTAATAGGATGTTGATAATGTTAATAAGTTTGCTAATTTACTCGATTTCAACGGATTAAATCCAAATTTTCAAAAGATAAAATTGTAGATAGTGTTGATATTTGCTATGTGGAACAACTTATATACTGTGTAACAATCCGGTTGTTAATAAATTGTTTATAACCATTTCTTTAGCCTGAAAATAAGCAAGATAAGTACAACTGAGAATATCATCAGACCCATGGCAAACAAATAACCGTATTGCCAGTGTAATTCCGGCATAAAGTCGAAGTTCATACCATACAAACTACCGATCAATGTAGGCGGCAGGAAGATGATGTTAATGACCGTGAAGATCTTTATGATCTTGTTCTGTTCGATATTTACCAAACCGAGGAAGGTATCCTGGAGGTAGTCCAGACGATCAAAACCAAACTTTGTATAGTCAAACAGGGAGTTGATATCCTTAATAATCATCGTCAACCGCGGACCCAGTTCTTCCGGGATGAAATCGCACTTAAGCAGGTTACTGATCACGCGCTGTTTATCCATGATGTTCTGTCGGATAATGGTCACTTTTTCTTGCAAGTCCTTAATTTGTACCAGCAAATCCTCATCTACGTGATCACTCTCGGCGTTGATCTGTTGGGAGAGTGCGGTAATCAAATCCGTCGTGTCCTCAATCATATCGGCATCCTTCTCCACTCGCGTCTCCATCAGCGCTACCAACACATGAAAGCCCGTCGGGAAATTTCGGGTGTTCACAAACAGCTTTTTGAAGGTCTCGTTGAAAGTATCCAACTCATTGTCTCGGATCGACACCAATATACTATTCTTGAGAATAAAGTTCACCGGCTCTATCTCGAAGTTGTTCTTCAAGAAGTTGCTGTTGGCGACAATCGAATCATCTGTCTGAATATACCGGCTGGAGAACTCGATCTCTTCCATCTCTTCGTCTTCCTGGATATCGATTTTCAGGAAGCCCTCGAGCGTATCCTCGGTCTTGTCGCTCACATCGAGCAGGTCGATCCAGATGATATCTTTCTTATCGAGTTCTTTCAACGCCGAGATAGTACGTGCTACCTTGATTTTCTCCTTATCTTTATAGAATATCTTGATTTCGCTCATTTTCAATCAGTTTTGTAAGTTCAACAAATTGTTCTACGGACAGCTGTTCGGGGCGCATTGTAAATATTTTCTCTTCGAGGATGGGATTTCCCTTTCCTACCAGCTGCTGAAGAGAATTGCGCATCTGTTTTCGTCGCTGGTTAAAGGCAGTCTTGACAATCGTCTTAAACAACGCCTCATCGCAGTCCAACCGTCGTCGTTTGTTGCGCGTCATGCGGATCACCGCAGACTTGACCTTTGGCGGCGGGTTGAACACATGTTCATCTACCGTGAACAGATATTCTATATCGTAATACGCTTGCAAAAGCACGGATAATATACCGTACGCTTTCTTGCCGGGCTTGGACGCCAGACGTTCCGCTACTTCCTTCTGAATCATACCCGAACAAACCGGAATACGATCCTTGTAATCCAGTACCTTAAAGAAAATCTGGCTACTTATATTATACGGATAATTCCCGATGACGTTAAATTCGCCTTCGGGGATCAGTTTATCCAGATTAAGTTTCAGAAAATCCCCTTCCACCAGATCCAACTCCGGATACCACTCACGCAAGTAAGCAACCGACTCACGGTCGATCTCGATGGCGGTTAGTTGAATTTGAGGATTTTTAAGAAGATATTGAGTAAGCACACCCATACCCGGCCCGATTTCAATCGTTCGGCCCGAGGTGAGGGTTTCAGCTATTCTTTGGGCGACCGTGAGGTCCGTCAAGAAGTGCTGTCCCAAAAATTTTTTGGCACGTACTTGTTGCATTATCCGCGTGATAATCGTCCATAATGGGTTGTTTTTACTCGCTTTAAATAACTTGCTCCGGTTCTAAACCGGCTTTTGCGGCTGCAAAAGTACTGCTTTTTTTTTATATATGCAAATTTTTTTAGAAAATATTTGTTTATATAGATATTTTTTAGTAATTTTGCACTCACAAATGAAATAGTACTATATGGCTAATATGAAAACAACAGAAATAGCTGTTCAGTATAATCTTCCCGCCAATTGGGAACAAGACAAGGAGTTCTCGTTTGACCACTTGTCGGATGTGGTAACGCAGTTGCACGATTCCGCCTATTCCGCTACGGTCAAGGCGATTAACCGTTTTGCCACGGTGCGTAACTATGTGATAGGTTTCTATATAGTGGAATACGAACAACACGGTAGCGACCGCGCCAAGTATGGCGAGCGATTACTCAAACGCTTAGCAGAGAGAGTGAATAAACGCGGTATCAATGAGACGCTGCTTACGAATAGCCGTAAGTTCTATCTGACATATCCGCAGATACAAACCTATCTTGATGGAAAAAGTGCAACAGCGTCGCACTTATTGGAAAAATTCCCGACAGCATCGGGAGAATCTTCTCCAATTTCTCCGACACCGTCGGAGGAATTAGCGCTAATATATTCGACACAATCGAATAAATCCGAGATTTCTCCGATGTCGTCGGATAAATTCATTACTCCGGCAGACAAACTCCTTTCCCATCTCTCCTTCTCACATCTTGTAGAGATACTTACTGTAGATGATCCGCTGGCTCGTTTCTTCTATGAAACGGAGTGTATCAAATGTTGTTGGAGCGTCAAGGAACTGCGTCGTCAGATTTCTACCAATCTCTATTTCCGTGCAGGTATAAGCAAGAAACCGGAACTGTTGCTACAACAGACAGAGATTAACACGACACCGGTGTTGAGCATCAAAGATCCGTTCTCGTTTGAGTTTTTGGACTTGCGTCCGGAAGCCTTTACGGAAAATGATTTAGAGAATGCACTCATTACTCATTTGCAAGAGTTCTTGTTAGAGATGGGCAAAGGCTTCTGTTTCGAGGCGCGACAGAAACGGATGATAATAGATGATGAGTATTATTTTGCCGACTTGGTGTTCTACAATCGTGTTCTGCATTGCAATGTCATCATCGAACTCAAAGATGACGAGTTTAACCATGCCGATTTGAGTCAGCTGAATGCGTATGTATCGTATTACCGTGAAAACGAAATGAATCCTGGAGACAATCCGCCTGTGGGTATATTGCTTTGCACGCGTAAAGGAGAGAAGATGGTAGAATATGCGTTAGCGGGAATGGATAATAATTTGTTTGTCTCCACCTATATGCTTTCTTTGCCGGACAAAGAGACATTAAAGGAATTTATTTTGAAAGAAATGAACACTAAGTAAAATATCACGGGATATATACAAAGTATATATAAGGTAATGTAGGATACGATATTCCCCCTTGATAGGTATTACATGCCTCTTATTCTACTATATAAAAAATTCTGAATCTGCACTTTTGATGCAGATTTTTTTGTGTATGTCATTTTTTTTTCATAATTTTGCACGGTCTTTCACTTTGTGGGAGTATGGAGCAGTAATTTTGCAGCCGAAAATCGTAACGCACATGGAAACGAAGAAAAAACTTAAATCATCAACTGCTTATCTTTTCAACTGCTATATTTGGCTGTTGAACACTATCGCACGCGGACCTATTTCACGCGCGGCGATTGACGAAAAGTGGGCGCACGCAAACGCCAACGAGTACAAACAGGACTATCTCCCTGAGAGTAATTTCCACCGTTGGAAAACTACTGTCGAGTTGCTTTTTGAAGTCAAAATCAAGTGCAATGGAAACAATGAGTACTACATAGAGGAGGCTGCCGACTTGCGTAACGCGGATCTGCGCTTGCGCCTATTAAACCTTATGTCTATGGATAGTCTGCTTAAGGACAGCAAAGAACTATCAGACCAAATTCTGTTTGAATCTGTTCCATCGGGCGAAAAGTTCCTTGCGCCCATCATCGAAGCTATGCGCGACAAGTGTGTGCTGCGAATGACTTATCAAGGCTTCGGTAAACCGCGCCCATATACTTTCCCGATTGAGCCGTATTGTCTCAAGATGTTCAAGCAACGGTGGTATGTGTTGGTCTATGCTCCAAATATCGACCAAATGCGCGTATATTCCTTGGATCGTATCCACGCTATTGAGCCAACCACACAGAAATACCAACTCCCTGAAGACTTTGATGCTGAACGCTATTTCCACGACGCATATGGTGTGACAGTGCTTGGTGACAAACAACAGCCGGAGAAAATTGTAATCTCCATAGATGAAGACCAAGCCAATTACCTTCGCACACTTCCATTACATCCGTCGCAAAAAGAGATAGAGCCTATCAATGGTTATCCTGCTTTCAGTTTCTATCTCTATCCGGCTGACGAGTTCCTGCGTGAGTTATATGCTTATGGCTCTAACTTAGAAGTCCACGAACCAAAATGGCTCCGCGAAGATTTTGCCAAAGACGCAGCAAAAACTAATAAACAGTATAACCAATAAATATCTAATCATTATGAATTTCATAGAAAAAGAACAAGATGTATTGAATCGTTGGAAAGCGAAATTTTGCAAGGATAAGTCCAAAGACAATGAGTATGCAAATTGCAACCCTGCAGATTACTTTGCGGAAGATGGTATCATGTTTAGAGGTGAGATTGAACCGGTTTACCATGATAAAGAAAAAACAAAATTTTGGCGATGGGCAAGAAAACCGAGTGGAGAAGAGAATCAAATGTGGACTAATGCTCCTTTACGTATACTATATTTAACTAAAGACCAATACACATATGATGGAGAAACATGGGATGTCAGATCTGAATCATATCGGTATTTAGATAAGGCTGCGACAGAAAATGATCTGTCAACCGTTCGTTTTCATGTTAATTTGGTGTATTCGTTGTTCGGCTTGTTGAAATCTACTCCAGAACATATGGTGGGCTACGATGATTTCACGAATGCCAAAGCTTTGAGATTATCAGAAGAACAGATATATGCTCGTATTAATTGTCGTAAAGAATATGGCGAAAGTAGTTGTAGTGACAACAAATTGTCAAAGGCGATAAATGCGTATAAGGACTTTTTGTGCGAGCAAATTCGTGATCTGGAGGCAGATGTGTTCATATGTTGCGGTAGCCGTAATGACAAAAACATTATTTTAGACAATCTTAATGAGTTTTATGGAGGAAAGTTCAAATGGATAGGTTATGCCACTTGGTACAACGAAGAAGATAATAAATTAGCTATTGATTCCTATCATTTGAGTTATATGAAAGGCGGATATAAACAACGATATGAAGATATTGTAAAGACTTATTTTGATTTTATCAAATATCTGAAAACCACAAAAGGAATAGATTTTACTAAACATCGTTAAATATCAATCACTATGGCACTTTGGAGAATTTCAGTTAAGAGCAGCGGAACCGTTAACGGAATCCGCTTGGAGAGAGGGATGTTCGTAGAAATGCCGACTCCCGTATCAATGTCTGACCCATTAAGATCAAACGTCACCGAGAACAAACCCAAGATCAACAACTTGTTCGTTAGCAAGTACGGCGTAGACCTTCTGAAAGCCGGTTTGATCTCAATAAATCATCTTGAGTCAGAAAAAATCTCGTAAAAATCATTCTCATTCACTTTGTGGGAGTTTGGTATTGTATTTTTGCAGCGTGATTCCGTTTGGGTCACGCTGCATTATTATAATAATCAAATTAACAAGTTATGAGAAAAGTTATTCTTTTTGGTCTGCTTCTCTACGTTGGAGTCGCAACCGCATTTGGACAAAAGTCCGCAGTTCAAGTATTTGGTGTTCCGTTCGGGAGCACCTACGACGAGTTTTTAGCCGCTTTCAACGAAAAAGGCTTTACAGGTGATACATACATCTATGAAGGAAGTGGTGATATTGAGGTCAGTAGTATCTACGGCTCCTTCATGACGTACCCCTGCCATATTGAAATGCGCGCTACCAAACTAACCCACACTGTCTACAAAATCAAAATCTCTTTCTCTCTCCTTAAACAGTACAGAGATATTCCCGGAATGGAACAATGCCGCGCTATCATTTCTCGTTTCGAAGAAAAGTACGGAAAAACAACTTTGATTCAACGAACTTACGGCAGACCTGTTGTGAAGGAATTGGAAGACAGCAGTGCGGCTATTTGGCATTTGGACGACAATATCGAATTGGAGATGTTCTATCGTGGTTGGGATGATTGCAAAATAACCTACGGCGGAACCGAAGCACTCGGCGGCTTGTACCAGAAGGAGGTGGATCAATTCAACAAACAAAAGGCGCTTGAGATACAAAATCAACTATCAGGTAGCGATATTTGATAAAAATTTTACCCTCTTTCACTTTGTAAACGAGTGAAGCAGTAATTTTGCAGCGTGATTCTTATTTCGCGTAATCGCTCAAACGATTATTTCGAATTCACGCTGTAATTTTTTATAATATGACCATACAAGAAATCAACGACCAGCTCGAATTGCTGCGTCTAAAAGAATTATTCATGTCGGATATTAAGATCCGAAGTAAAATGGCAATTCTACTGAGTGACGAATGTGCCGCAGAAGTTCCACCTTATCAGGAGTTTTGCGAACTCACGCATTGTACGCCGGAGATAGCCACAATGTTCACGCACATCTCGCTTTACGATGTGATTCTCACTCGGAAAGAAATTGCTGCTGAACGAAAACGATTAGAAAGGATGAAACATGATACACTACAATGACAAGTTCCTTAGCAGACTCGAAAAGGAAATACGATTCGCGTATAATGATAAGTATGATATCTTTGATGACTATACGCATTACGGTTGTTTACTGGAGCTGCGCAAGAACATGCTTAACGATCAAGCACTTACGCGCAAGAATCAGGAAGAACTTCTGCCGCATATCATAACCTTTAACGACGCACTTCGTGACGCGCTTAAACACATGTATGATAGCGCGCATGAACTCTATCGCCAGATGTCCACCATCCAGCCAAGCATAGAACTGGAAGCCAAATGTTTCTTGTCGAATAAGTATCCTTCTTTGCACCCGTTTCAGAAGAATAATAGGCAAGAATTATGGGAAGCATTAAGTGATACCGGTTGGAATCGGCTCTATGAGAGCGGTGTTACAAACAGTTTAATCCTCCCTCACGATATAGACATGTCGTTCGATGAGTTTATCGGCATGAAAAGTGGTCTGCCCAATTGGAATGAACGCTTGGATCAGGTTCTCACAAAAGACCTGCACCTTATCAATGCCTTCCACAATCTCTTTGACCACACCAACTTTGCCCTCACAGATATAATCTTTGTCCGTGAGTTTGTCGAAGAAATAACTATAAAAATCGAGGAAACTCATTTTTGAATCATTTTTGGTCTTTTTGGACGAAGTTTGCATTTTTCCACGTACTTTCCACCTAGTTCCAATGGATGCTTCCAAGTTTTTAACATCAAAAACTTGCATATTTCTTTAAAACACGCTTAATACATATTGTCTGAGCCAAGAATCAATGTCGTCAATTTCGGCATTGACGTGTTTGCGAACAATCTGACGGCGATGATAGATTGTTTGTTTTTGTACGTTCAGCACTATGGACATATCGTTATCCGATGCACCTATGATGCTGAGGATGGCAAACTGCATATCCGATTCGGTCAGTTCCGGATATTCTGAACGTAGGCGACTAATTGCGCCATCCAAAGCTTTGTCAATAGAAGCAATCAGTTCATCCAAACTCTCTTTACTCATGGTTAGTTGTTCATCGCGGTAGGTTTGTAACCATTTTGGGAACTCTACTTCATTACCGCGCATTCGCTGCATTTCTATCTCGCGGGTGAGGTTTACTTTCTGCTGAAGCCGTTCCAACGCCAATTGTAACTGCTGTACGTACTTGTCCCGCAAAGCCTCCAACTGTCTGGATTGTTCACGTCGACGTTGCTGCCAATAGCGCCAAAGAACTACAAATAATACAATTAATACAGTTAGTAATAATACTAATACCAACGATATCTTACGTTGCCATTGTTTTTCACGCTGCGCTTCTTGGGCACGTTGTTGTTCACGAGCGACATCATAGTGTAAAGAAAGTGCATATGTGCGTGCTCCTGCATCTCGCTGAAGTTCTTCTATCTTGCGATCGTAGAGATCCAAGAGTACACCATAAGCTGTATCTGCTTTTCCTCTTTGTCTAAGGATCTTACTGTTAAGATAGGCGTAACTCTGTTCAAACCAATAGGCGTAGGCAGAGTCGGTAGGTTGCAGACGCTCCAAGTAATAAGCGGCTGAGTCTGTAGCATGCTGCGCCAATAAAAGTTCCACTATCTCCGAATAACGCGTAGGGACGTTATAGTCTTGAGCCAACTGCTTGCAGACGCTTAGTCGATGCTTCACACTATCTGGATAGCATAGTTGATAACGATAGGCATCTATATCAAGCAATAATAATGGACTGTTGGTCGTACGCGCATATTGCTCAGCTTGCGCAAAATACCAAAGCACACTGTCTTGTTCGCCTCCCGTAATAGCTATCGTACGCGCGATGTCGCGATAGGCACATGCAAGATATATAGTGTTACTATCCGGATCTAATAGCGGTATCGACTTACGGTAGTAGTTTTGGGCAATGTCATACAACATATCGCTTTCTGAAGTGTTTCCTAAACGGAACCAGGTAAGTCCCAATAACCGGTCACGATGCGAGGAACGCGGCAGACTTACCAAAATCTCTTCCGCTTGCTTTAGATAGGCTGTAGAAGACTCGTATTGACTACTATTATTATAAGATATACCCTGGTGGTATAATTCTTCTGCTTCGTTCAGGCTATTTTTTGTGTTTTTCGCGTCAAAACGGCAACCCTGCAAGCAAAGAATCAAGCCTAAAAGCAGCCAAAAATCCACTCGTACAACTTTATTTTTCATATAAAAATATATTTTTCTAATTTACAGTAATTTATAAAATAGCACAAACAGGTATCGTACAAGTGTAAAATTTGCGTATGTAAGCAAAAAGCAGTAATTTTGCACCAGTTTTTGAATAATGATTCACGATGCAAAATTAACACATTTTTTTAATATGTGCAAATTTAAATCAAATATTCTTGTATTTTTGTGCATTTTAGGTGTATTGGATGGCTTTTTGTACGCCGAATCGTCCATTGTGCTGATTCCTTCCGCTGATGCGATCTGTACGGCGAATCCATTCATTACTTTCAGACCAGATTTTACGGATGATGGTTATTTTGGTGATTCAAAGCGTTTTTTTTATGAGTTTTCTGCAGATGGCATATCGTGGACTACTTTTTATACGCTGAATAATAATTATTATGGCTATAACCAACGCCCTGCTAACTTTCAAGAAGGCTGGTACCGTGTTTCCGTGGCGAGGACGGACGAAGAGTATATGCCGGAAAAATGGCTGGTGAGTGAAGCTATCTATATGGCGAAGGTAGAAGGCGGTTGTACTCCTTACCGATTCACCTGGCCGGATGAGATTTCTGAGAATGTCTGTCCGCGAGGTACGATTCTCTTTCGTGAGGATTTCGGCGGCAATGATCCTTCCGATCCTGTAACCAGCCCAACACCGCTAACCACTATGAGTTCACGTTATCGTCAAGTTTTCAATGTCCTTTCGTGGGTTTCCAGTGGTCTGTATGTAGTAGCCAAGCACGGATGGAAGAATAATTTTGACAATAGTACTACCGCCAATATGTTTTCTCAATGGTTTCTTCAGGACGACCACACCTATCCTAATGATTATACACGCGGGTATTTATTGGAGGTAGATGGAATAGGAGGTAATGACGCTTTTTACAGCACTACTTTCCCCGTTTGTCATGAGTTGGATCTCTCTTTCTCCGCTTATGTAGCGAATGTGCTGGAACCCGGTCATAATTTCGCGCGCCCCAAAGTTCGCTTCCTGATTCAGGACGAATTGACGGGCGACACTATCTGGGAACAATCCTCTGGGTCTATTGAACCAGCACCATCGGATTATCTACAATACGGGCCTCCGTCAACGATGTCCTCTCCCTGGCACTTGGTTGGAGCGACTTTCCACGTGCCGGAAGGAGTGAATTCTATCCGTCTGTCTATTTTTAATGATGAAAACAGTAGTATGGGAAACGACTTTGCGATGGATGACATAGAGATTAGGCTCTGTAATCCGGTTGTGTCTATTCTCTCCGAGCATGAAGTTTGTCTGGATTCATCGTATGTTTTTGAGACTTCTGTGACATCGGATGGCGGTTTTAAGTCTCCGTATAATTACTTATGGCAATATGCGTCTGACAGTTTAGATTTCAATAGTGACGGTTGGACAAATGTTGTTTTGGGTGAAACGCTCTCCTTTGATTCTGTCAAATTTGCCAATGATGGATGGTACCGGCTCTGCGTTACTTCCGCCGACGTAGATGTAGAGACGGAGCGGTATTGCCGTGCGATGAGTGAGCCATTCCATCTGACGGTCAAAGTATGCTGTCCGGAGCGGGTTGATGAAATCGAAGAAATTACCGTCTGCGACACGCTGATGCCCTACCGCTGGCATGATACTATATTCTATAAAGACACTACGTATGAGATTATTTACAAGAACCAATACGACTGCGAGATCAAAAGAGGTGTCTATACGCTTCATACCGAGTTATGCTGCCCGGATGTGCAGTATGCACCGGTAGATACGATAGTCTGCGACACGCTGATGCCTTTTATTTGGCGTGGTTTAACTTTTGATAAGCCAGGAACGCAAGAAGTAATGGAACAGAGTCCTCGTGGCTGCGACAGTATATTGCATGTATATAGTTTGGAAACCGAAATATGCTGTAGGGACTTTCAGTATGAATCGGTAGATACGATAGTATGCGATACGCTGATACCATTTATATGGCGAGGTTTAACTTTTGATAAGTCAGGAACGCAAGAAGTAATGGAACAGAGTCCTCGTGGCTGCGACAGTATATTGCATGTATATAGTTTGAATACCGAAATATGCTGTAGGGACTTTCGGTATGCTCCGATAGATACGATAGTTTGCGATACGCTGATGCCTTTTATTTGGCGGGGTTTTGTCTTTGAAGAACCGTCCAGTCAAGAGGTTATGGAGCAGAGTCCTCGTGGTTGCGACAGTATTTTGCATGTATATATTCTGGATACTGTTCATTGCGAACGATTGTACCCTATTATTGTTAACAAATACAACTGGCAGCTGCTTTGCGACAATGTCGCACTGCGTCGCTTTTTTCCAGACCGTACAGTTACCGGTTTTCTATGGTATAAAAACGATGTGCCGATAGAGGGAGCAACGGAAGATGATTATTCGGAACAGAATGAATTAAACGGTATTTTCCAGCTGCGTGTTACTTTGGACCATGAGCAGATTGTATGGTCCAATATCCTCGATATACATGCTTCCACCGAAGAAACGCCTGTGCAGGTACATATCTATAACAGTCATGGAGAGGAGGTTGCGGAGAGCCAAGTGAGACATGGCGTATATCTTTATCGTTACCAGCAAGGCGAGCGTGTATGGACCGAAAAAAGATTGATCCCATGAAACATTATGCATTACTCTTGATGTTTTCTTTTTTTCCGTTGACGCTGTTTGCGGACCATTTGTTCGAAGCCGGACTGCGTGCAGGAATGGCAGGTTATGACGCCCAATGCCATTATGTTTTACCTGTCCGTGGTTTTCACGGAGGAATGCAAGCCAGTTATGCCTATCATTCCGATTACGTGATAGGTTTGCGGATAGCGGCTACTTTGGATTGCAGCAAAGCCGGTTTTGGTAAAACGGATTACAACGATACGTATTCGGTTATTGATGTTGAGAACGCGCCGATGCAGGTGGATTATTCCATCGGCCTCTTGCAGGAGATGTACACGATTTGGTCGTTCGGGCTTCCGGTACAGATAGGTCTTTCCCGGAACAATATATCTTTCTATATAGGACCCAAAATTGTTTTTCCGTTTCATTGCCGCTGGTCAGAAACAGCGGAGAATGCGGCTTTGTCGGTGTATTATCCGCAGCAGGACAATAGGGTATATAACTCTTTTCCTCTTGCGGCATCGCCTTCTTTTCAGGAATCACAGGAAGGAGAGTCGGGTGTATTACCCAAGATCCAGTACGGTCTTGCCGCGGAGATTTGTTACGATATTCCTGTTTATACGGGCAGGAGAATCAAGTCTTATCTGTGTGTTGGTGTTTATTTCGATTATTCGTTTTCGGGAGTTCAAGATGCGGCTTCGGAGCGTGTTTCTCTGTTGATGCTTTCGGACACGCGTGAGGGTTTGCCGCTTCATCGTATTCTGACGCCGGTTGTAAGGGCTCAACGTCAAGGGAGAAGGCTTGTTGCAGAACGAAAGCCTTTTGACGTAGGAATCAAAATCTCGTACCGTATTGCGTCTTACAAGCCGCATCAAGAGGCCTACAGAAGTTGTCATTGTTACATAAACGAGTACTAAAAATTTGCATATATCAAAAATAAATTGTACCTTTGCAGAGGAATTCAATTTGATCATTTTCAAGTCCTTTACGAAGGGCATACAACTATTTCCGAGAGGTAGATTTGCAACCACCAGAAATACAGGTTATTACAGATGTCGGAAAAATACCGCGTACAACTGCAAAATTTGCACATGTCGAAAAAAAGCAGTACCTTTGCACCGGATTTCAAAATGTATTTTGGAGCGCAAAATTTGTAAAACTTTTTAACATATGCAAATTATGGAAAAGAAAAATCAAATTTGTCTGCTTTTTGTAGTCTTTTTACTACTAAAAGTAACGTGCATGTACGCGCAAGAGGATTTATCCGATCGTTATGCATGGCGGTTGGACAGTGTGATGTATTCGTATCCGCTGATGGATGGCGAAGATGAGGAATACGGGCGTAGGGGAAGACGCGAAGTGGTACGTTACACGTATGGCTTGGACGGTCTGCCCATTGACAGCGGGTTCAGTACGCTGGACTATGAAGAGTTTTACACGACCCGCAAGCCACTGCGGTACAGAATTAATATAGGAATGCGCAAGCACGAATACCGTTCGTTCGGGAAAAGCGGCAAGCACACCGTATTGCACTACGCGTACACGGACGAGAACTTCGTTGACACCACAGGCGGAGAGATTAATAACAGCCTGTTTGCATTGTATCAGAAGGACGAATATGCGTTTGACTCCACGCGTGTCATTTATGACGCGGACGGAGGAATCGTCCGTACGATTCACCATTATAACAAGACCACCACTCATTATAATTATACAACAGGTGCGTGTACGGGCATCGAAAGAGTGCAGGTTTTGGCGACAGACAGCACAGAAGACGAGAAGCAGTGGAGTTGCAATGTGACGACCGGCGTTTGGAGTTTGTCGAAAGACCTGCATCGCGATTATTCAAACCATCACCTAACGTACAGCGAGTCCACGCGGCGGAAATTTTATGGCGATGGAATGTTGAAAGAGATTTGGGTGGACGGCACGGGTTATAACGAGTTGGGAGTAAAGACCCGCACTTATTCGTCGTATAAGATTTATCAGGAGAACGGTGAGCCGAAACCTTTCCAACCCGGAGGATACGCATGGCGGGAGAATATTGAGAAGTTCGAAGGCGGAAGGATTGTTCACTCTTCGGACACGCGTACCAGTTGGTCCGATGACGGCATGCATACATGGAGAGGCAACCCGACCAAAGATTACGAGTACCTGCCGAACGGAATGGTTATCCGTACGGAGAATGGAACGGATAAATATATAGTGGATCTGCAAGGCAAAGACCATCTGATTTACCACCAAAATCCCTATTCCCCAGAACCTTATTACAGCCGGTATATCTATTACGACGATTTCACACTAAAGCAGCAGGTGGATTCTATTCTTACGAATGATCGCCGTGCATGGACCATTACCGATTTTGACGAACGGGGAAAGCAGATTCATAAAATAGAGAGAGTTCGCGACACTACGCAGACTGACTGGACCTACATACGTGAGGAGACGTACGCAGAAGACTATACGGAGACGGTGACTCTGCAAAACAGGACACGCACTACTTCACGTATTTATAATAATTACGATTTTGACAATCGGTATTACTTGTTTGAGGAACAAGATGAGGACGGCAATTGGAAATCCAAGAACTCGTCCTGCTACTGGTTCAATGTATCTTTCGGGATGAACGGAGAACCATTGACGGCTATACAGTACAGCCGAAGCAATGAACAGTGGGTTCCGTCTGTAATATATACATTCACCTATATACCCGAATGGAATCTATACCGTCGAGACCTTTACGGGTACAGCGGCGGGTATATCAATTTCTATACGAAAAAAGGGGAAAGTAAAGGCTGGTATTTACGCTACGCAGAAGGATATGTGCATTTGTCTGAATACGATGAATTCGGAAGAAAAACCAAAGATTCCGAATGCAGTTTTGACTCCGCGATGCATGTCAAAGACACGACTTCCTATACCGTTTACCGCTATTTCCCCTTAAGCAGTTGCACGAAGGTGGCAGAGAGTACGAAGTACCGCCGAAACGCGGAGACAGGTGCCTGGGAGATCAGCGGCACGCCTTCCCGCACGGATAGTTACACACACGAGGTAAGGGACGAGAAAGGCAATTTGGCTATTGCCTATACGTTCAGCTGGGAAGGCGATTCCATAATTACGGACACCGCTGACTACAAGTTGGTTTATGATGCGCAAGGAAGGCTATACGAGCAGGGGTTAAACGGCTACGGAAGAACAGTAGTGAGTGGCGTAAATATAACCCGTAAGCGCTATCTATACTATGAGGATGATGACCCGACAGCTTATCGCACGCTGCTTTGGTATGAATACACAGATCCAAAAAACAACGGTTGGAAGCCCGGTTTCACGACTGACGACCATACGCCTACGGTTTATGACGAAGCGGGCCGAGTGAGCGAACGTATCTCTTTCGATATCAGCAAGGACAATACGCATGCCGTTCCGGGAGACAAGTATGTGTATTACTATGAAGAAGACAATCCTGACTGGATCACACGGGAGCACTACAAGATGAACAACGGAAATTGGGACTGCGCAGACGTCACCAACCGCCGTTTGCTGCCAAGCGGAGTGACCAAAGATGAGGACGGAGATCCCGCTTCCCGTTGGAAACGAGTAAACACATGCGGAGGAGTAGAAGACGAGTCTGTATGGGAATATGCGTATGGAGATGACAATGACTCCTATCCTTTGCTATCTCCCAACATCTACCATTTACCCCACGAGGCAGATTTAGAGTATGGTGAATACGTCCAAGAACAGCCGGCATCCAAACGCGTGAAAGCGGTGACTTACACCTACGCAAATTATCCGCGTCAGTCGTATGTAGCAACCTATCACTACACGGCATTGCGGGAAGGCTTGAAAGAAGACAGAATGCCCGTATCCATCGAGCCGGAAGAGACAAGTGCGATGTTTACATGGGGTGCAGTAGAAGGCGCGGAGACATACGTACTGCATGTGTACAGAGACGCGGCGCAAGCAGAAGAGATTTGCTATGTGGTGTTTGACAAAACAGGAAGGGTGCTCTCTATCAATTTTGTCCGTCATGCACCGAAAAGATATGCCGAAGTGGAACAATTCACTTACACCTTGGACGGCTTGACGCCAGGAACGCAGTATTGGTACACTGTAGTGGGACGCAATGCTGAGGAAAAAGCATTTGAATCCACCCACGGTTCATTCCGCACAAAAGGAGAGAGCGAAAATACGGAAAGTATCGATTTCATCGAGGAAAAAGAGAATGTACACAAGTTCCTGAGAGACGGACAGATTTATCTAATTTACGAAGGACGGATGTACGATGTACGAGGAAACCAAATCAAATAATATACGATCATGAAAACGAAAGTATGTATTATTCTTGTTTGCCTGACGATGATGGCAAGCGGCGCCTATGCGACGGTCTATAACGGCGTGTGCGGAGAACATCTGACGTGGACGTACGACACCGAGACGGCGCATATGACGATAGAGGGGTACGGCGAGTTACGCAATACTGTCGATAGCCTATGGTGGAACAAACAGGTGTTGCAGGCTTCGTCATGGGCGACGGATTACAAGACGTACTATCCGTACAATTCCGCCAAGACGATTTCTCTGCCGGAAGGGTTGACGGGGTTCAGCGGCGCCACTTTCCGCGACTGGTGGAACCTGACGGAATGCGAGATACCGGAAGGCGTGACGAAGATACCGGCGTACATGTTTGAGAAATGCTACAAGCTGAAAGAGATCAAGTTGCCTAACTCGGTAGATACGGTAGGACAATACGCCTTCGCAAACTGCACGACGATGGTGAAGTGCGATTTGGGCAAAGGGGTCAAGTATATCGGGCAAATGGCGTTCATGAACTGCTATTCCTTGAACTCTGTTCGCTGGTCGGACTGCTTGGAGGTGATTGACGGCAGTATTTTTGACGGCACGCTGTTCTTCCCGGCGACGTTCCGATCCAATAAACAGATCTCGTGGTGTATCCACTCCAGTCCTGTTATTGTATGGAACGCCAAGAACCCGCCGGCTTCTTCGTCGGTATTCTATAATCTGTATTGCTATTGGAACGGGGATTTTATCTTCGGTCCGGATGTAGAGTTTGTTCCCGCCAAGTTGTGCCAGCAGGTACGCATGAAGAAAGTCGAGCTGCCCGAAGGCTGTAAATATATCGGTGCCGGTGCTTTTGCTTCCAACAACCAACTGGACACGGTCATTCTGCCTTCCACCTTGACGGCAATTCACCAAGAGGCGTTTAAGGGGTGTTCGAAAATCAAGCACATTGCCATCCCGGAGAATGTGACGGCAATCAGTTCATCCGCATTCAACGGCTGCACGGCACTGACGCGGGTGGAAATGCCCGATGAAATCAGCACTATTGGCGACAATGCCTTTGCCGGATGTCCAAACTTAGACTCGATTGTGCTGCCGAAAGAACTGACAATGATCGGCGGTAGTGCTTTCTCTGGTATCAAACTGCAAGACAGCCTCGTCATTCCGGACAAAGTGATCTCTATCGGTACGAACGCGTTTGAGAACTGGAGTGCGCTCAAGGAGTTGAGTATCGGCAAAAACGTCGTTCTTATCGGCGACAATGCCTTCAAAGGAGATAGCGCCATTAAGAAAATCACCGTCTGGGCAGCGGTACCGCCGATGGTTTCGGAAGGAACGCTCGCTGACATCCCGGATAGTGCTTGGCTTTCTGTACTTCCTGATAGCCGTAAACTATACCGTGAACACGCGTACTGGGGACGTTTCCGCATGGCGGATGTGCCGGACTCAGCGATGATCCAACGCACTGTGACCGTGGATGCTGCAGAGACGACAGCCGACTTTACGTGGCCGACAGACAGTGCTGCGCATTCCTATCAGATAGACATCTACAAAGATGGAGCGGTCTTCTGCAAGCTGACGTTAGGCAACAGGGGACAGCTTCTTGGTATCTCTTTCTCCGCGCCCGGCAGAAAAATGACCAATGACCAATCACAAATGACCAATGACGAAAGTCAACCTTATACGCTTTCCTTCAAAGTGACCGGACTGGATGAGGCTTCCCGTTACAACTACGTCCTCTCTACGCTCGATGCAAACGGCACGCCGATACATGTCTATACCGGTGCGTTTGCTACGATAGGCTACCCTGGAGAGCGGCAAGAAGGCGGAGATGAGATTATCCCTACACCTCCTATTATTCCTTCTGATCCGGAAGCACCAACGATCACTACGGATATCGAAAAAATATCCGATGAAAACGGAGTAATCAGTACTTTTGAGGGAACTGAAGGTAAAATTTTCCGTAATGGACAATTGATGATTCTTCGTGGAGGTAAGTACTACACAATTTTTGGGCAAGAGGTGAAATAAATTTGCACAATTCAAAAAATTGTTGTACCTTTGCAGCCGATATGAAGAAACTCGCGCAGTTGATAACAAAAATCATTGATTTTTTCTACCGTCCGTTTGCCAAATGGATGCCGGAGCAGCTGTTCCGTTATGCGGCATGCGGAGGGGGAAATCTGGTACTCGATTGGGTGCTCTATTTCCTGATTTATAACTTTGTTATAGGGCACGAGATAGTTAATTTGTCATTTGTCATTGGTCATTTGTCATTGGAACAGGCTATCACGCCGCATATTGCGACGCTGTGTATCGTGTTTCCGATCACCTTACTGACGGGTTTCTGGTTGCAGAAATACGTGACCTTCACAGCCTCGCGTTTGAACGGCTGGCGGCAGTTGAGCCGTTACATCTTCATCGTGGCGGTGAACTTGGCGGTAAACTATTTCGGCCTCAAACTCTGCGTGGAAATTTGGGGCTGGTATCCGACGCCGAGTAAGATGTTTATCACAATAATCACGGTTGCGATCAGTTATTTTGGTCAAAAATACTATTCTTTTAGAAAAAATTGACGCGCGCGCTTGCGTATGTCATTTTTTTTTTGTAATTTTGCAGCCAAATTGAGAACGATGCACAAATATAACCCATAAAATATTACAACCATGTTACACAAATTATGTTCGAAGCTCCACACGGAGGTATCGGATATGCCGTTTAAGGTGTCCGACACGTTTATTGAAGAGAATCAGGTAGTAGCCGTATTGTCCGGTGGTACCGAAGCGCAGTTCGTTGAACTGGTTCGTGAGAAACAGATTGACCTCAAGCGTCCGGTTTACCTGATGGTCAGCGGTTTTAGTAACTCGCTTCCTGCCGCATTGGAGATCCTTAGTTTTATCCGTCAGCGCAACGGTATTGCAAAGATCATGCAGCACCCGACGGATATTATTTTTCCGGATTTGAGCGAGACGGAGTCTTTGACTCGTACCCCGCTGGAGAAAGTGCTGAAGAATGAAAAAAAAATGCGTCTCGGCGTGCTGGGTAAATCATCCGATTGGTTGATTGCTTCGCAAGTGGACTATAAGATGGTGTTGGATAAGATGAACTGCGAACTGGTAGATATCCCGTTTGAGGAGCTCTCCAGTTTAGGTGAAGTTGATCCGGGCATGAAGGGTGCAGAGGCTATCTATGAGCGACTCAAAGAGATTATCGCTAAGCATCAACTGGACGGTATCACGATCCGTTGCTTCGATCTGTTCACTACCTGCAAGAACACTGCTTGTGTAGCGGTCAGCAAATTAAATGACTTCGGTATTCCTGCCGGATGCGAGGGTGATATTCCGGTATTGCTGACGATGATGGCTTGTAAGAAACTGACCGGTGAACCGGGTTGGATGGCGAACCCCGCACGTATCCAATCGGATGGTCATATCCTGCTGGCTAAATGTACGATCGCGCTGTCCATGACCGAGAAGCATGAGTTTACCAAACATTTCGAGTCCGGTCTGGGAGTTGCTATCCACGGTGAAGTAGCGCCGGGCGATTATACGCTCGTCAAACTGAGTAACGATATGAAACGCCTCCTGGCAGTGAACGTCAAAGTGACCCGTTGCCAGTTTGAGCAGAACATGTGCCGTACGCAGATCTGGATCCAATCGACGCCGATCGTCAGCCAGTATCTATTGACCTCGCCGTTGTCGAACCACCACATCCTCATCAAGGGTCATCACGCTGCTAAATTCTGGAGAGAATAAAATGGTATTTGAACCTTCATCACATATTCTTCATAACGACCAACGGCTGCGGCTCGGTGTGGTCGGTAAGCCGTCTGATTGGCTCATTGCATCCCACGTCAACTATGCGGATGTGCTGGAGCGGATGAACATCGAACTCATTGACATCCCTATTAGCGAGATGACCTGTTTAGGGGAAGTCGATCCGGGTATGAAAGGTGCGGAGGCAATCTATGAGCGACTCAAAGAGATCGTGCTGCAGAACGACTTGCAGGGCGTGACGCTGCGTTGCTTTGACTTGCTTTCGACGGTGAAGAACACTGGCTGTATTGCGCTCAGCAAACTGAACGACGAAGGTATTCCTGCCGCTTGTGAGGGCGATATACCGACGCTGCTGACGATGATGCTGGCCAAGAAACTGACCGGTGAACTCTGTTTCCAGGTTAACCCGGCACGTATCCAACCGGACGGTGAGATGCTCTTTGCGCATTGTACCCTGCCGCTCGGTATGACCGAGAAGCATGAGTACACCACGCATTTCGAGTCCGGTATCGGTGTGGCGATCCACGGCGATCTGCCGACCGGCGACTACACGCTCCTGAAGATGAGCGGTGATATGCAGCGGATGTTGGCAGTCGATGTCGAACTGCTGCGCTGTCAGTTTGAGCAGAACCTCTGCCGTACGCAGGTGTGGGTGAAGGCCGATCCGGAAATAGCGAACTATTTTTACTTCGACCCGATCGCCAACCATCACGTGCTGATCCGCGGGCATCATGCGAAAGAGTTTAGAAACTAGTCTACTAGTTTGCTAGTCCACTAGTCCACTAGATATATTATTAAACAACAATAAAAAATTTTAAAACTATGGTATCTTACAAAGAATTAGGTCTTGTGAACACCCGTGAGATGTTTGCAAAGGCAATCAAGGGAGGCTATGCTATCCCGGCATTCAATTTCAACAACATGGAGCAACTCCAAGCTATCATCAAAGCAGCTGCTGAGACCAAGTCTCCGGTGATCCTGCAGGTTTCCAAAGGTGCGCGTAACTACGCTAACCAGACCCTGCTTCGTTACATGGCACAAGGTGCTGTAGAGTACGCTAAAGAACTCGGTTGGGAGCATCCGCAGATCTGCTTGCACCTCGACCACGGTGACAGCTTCGAACTCTGCAAATCCTGCGTGGACTTCGGTTTCTCGAGCGTCATGATCGATGCTTCTTCCCTTCCGTACGAAGAGAATATCGCCCTCACCAAGAAAGTCGTTGACTACGCTCACCAGTACGATGTAACGGTGGAGGCTGAGCTCGGCGTATTGGCAGGTGTAGAGGATGAGGTTTCGTCCGCTGTCAGCCACTATACCAAACCCGAAGAGGTAGTTGATTTCGCTACCCGTACTGGTTGCGACAGCTTGGCTATCTCTATCGGTACCAGCCACGGTGCTTACAAGTTCACTCCGGAGCAATGTACCCGTGACCCGAAGACCGGCCGTCTCGTTCCTCCTCCATTGGCATTCGATGTATTGGATGCAGTGATGGAGCAGCTTCCGGGCTTCCCGATCGTTCTCCACGGCTCGTCTTCTGTCCCGCAGGAGTATGTAGATATGATCAACAAATACGGAGGCAAACTGCCTGACGCAGTAGGTATTCCTGAGGAGCAACTCCGCAAGGCTGCCAAGTCCGCTGTCTGCAAGATCAACATCGACTCTGACTCCCGTCTTGCTTTCACCGCTGCTGTCCGCAAAGTGTTCGCAGAGAAGCCGGCAGAGTTCGATCCGCGTAAGTACTGCGGTCCGGCACGTGACCTGATGACCGAGCTCTACAAACACAAAATCATCAATGTGCTTGGTTCCGACGGCAAAGCTGAATAATTATGGCACTTCCTTTCATGACAGCCGAACAAGCGGCGGAATTGATACAACATGGTGATGTCTTGGGCATGGGTGGTTTTACCGCCACCGGAGTGCCCAAGGCAGTTCCTTTTGCCTTGGCACAACGTGCCGAGAAACTGCACGCCGAGGGCAAACCTTTCCGTGTAGGTCTGGAGACCGGTGCGTCGATGGGTGACAGTTGTGACGGTGCCTTAGCACGCGCCCACGCGGTCGAGTTCCGTACACCGTACCAATCCAACAAGTCCATGCGGGACGAGATCAATGCCGAAGGAACCCACTATTTCGACGGTCACCTGAGTCACATGCCGCAGGACCTGCGTTACGGATTCCTTCCGAAGCCCAATTGGGCCATCATCGAGGCATCGTACGTAGGTGAAGACGGTACGATCGTGCCGGCTGCAGGTGTAGGTATCATGCCTACTATCTGCCGTCTGGCGGATAAGATCATCATCGAGCTCAACGAGATGTTCCCTGCTTCCATGCGCGGCATGCATGACTTGTATGAGCCCCTTGATCCTCCTTGCCGTCGCGAGATTCCGATCTACAAACCGTCTGATCGCTGCGGCTCCGACCACATCAAGGTCGATCCCGCCAAGATTGCAGCTGTAGTCAAGACCAACCGTCCGAACGAGATTCCGGCTTTCACACCGGTAGATGAGACAACCGCAAAGATCGGCGCTAACGTAGCGGCCTTCCTCGAAGCAGAGATGAAAGCGGGACGTATCCCGGCTTCTTTCCTGCCCATCCAGAGTGGAGTAGGTAATGTAGCGAATGCCGTACTCGGTGAGTTAGGCAAGAACCCCAATATCCCGCCGTTTGAGATGTACTCGGAAGTCATCCAAGACTCCGTAGTGGACCTCATCAAAGCCGGACATTGTAAGTTCGCTTCGGGTTGCTCGTTGCGTCTCGTGGAATCGAAGATGGCCGAAGTACTGGCTGATCTGGATTTCTACCGCGACAAACTCCTACTGCGTCCGCAAGAGACCTCGAACAGTCCGGAGATCGCACGTCGACTCGGTATCATTGCTATCAATACGGCGCTGGAGGCAGATATCTACGGTAACGTCAACTCGACCCACGTATGCGGCGTCAAGATGATGAACGGTATCGGCGGTTCGGGTGACTTCGCCCGTAACTCGTACCTGTCTATCTTCACGACCGCTTCCACGGCAAAGAACGGTGCTATCTCGTCGATTGTACCGATGGTGACCCACCTCGATCATAGCGAGCATAGTGTAAAGGTACTTGTTACCGAACAGGGTGTTGCCGATCTGCGTGGCAAGAGTCCGCGTCAGCGTGCCGAAGAGATCATCAATAACTGTGTTGCACCCGAGTATCGCGAGATGCTGCGTGATTACCTCAAGATCGCGCGTCACGGTCAGACACAACATGAGCTCTCATGTGCCTTCGCCATGCATGAGGAGTTCCTCAAGTCCGGCGATATGCGTAACACCAAGTGGGAGAATTATAAACGTTAACGCATGAAGAAAACGGTTCGATATATGGTATGTCTCTGCCTGCTGGCAGGAATGACGACAATGACCTTCGCTGAATCGAAAGAAGATTACTCCACCCGCCGCAACGAGTTGCGTGTGGGGTGGGGTGATCAACTCTTTGAGACCCTGATGTGGCGAAACCCGACCTATACGATCACCTCTATGCCGACCGATCAGCTCTATACCTATCACGAGAACCACAAGTACTACCAGCATATATGGTTGGAGTACCAATGGCGGTTCTTTCACTGGCTCAGTTTCGGAGGTATGGTAGATGGTAGCGGCGTGAGCTGGGATGAGGTCGTACGTAACGGGGCAGGCGCAGAAATAACACGAAACAAAGATCAGCATTTTTACAATATCGTATTGATGCCGACCGTTCGCTTTACGTATTTTCACCATCCGAATGTCAATCTCTACTCCGGTCTCGGTTTCGGAATGGACATCAACGGTGGAACAGAAACCAACCTCTATGGAAATCATACCGATGTCGGTGCGGCAGTGCAGATAACGGCTATCGGTGTCAGCGCCAACTACGATCGATGGTTCTTTACCTTCGATCTGGGAGGACTAACTTCGCTTAGAAATACCAACGCCATTTTTATGGCTTGTTCACGAATATTAAATGTAGGAATAGGTGCGCGTTTTTAAATCTATAATAGGTCTTTTGGCAATCCTGATGACGGCTTGTCAAATCCACGATGACCAATTTGTGGACTTCGCGAATATCGAAGCCGCCAAAGGCATGTCTTTTAAGATCATCGCCCAACATGAGACGAATCTGGAGAACGGATTGCCGTCCAACTGTTATTTGCCGGGTGGCATGCGGGTGAACGAATACTGCGAGGAGGGATCCGCCAATCCGCAAATCAAAAAAGCGAGCAGCGTGACAGGAACGGCTATCTTGCAGCAACTCTATAAGTTCGGCAACCAAAACCGTGTGACGGAGATCGTCGGTACGTACCCCAGTATCAATGTGGACGGGGACACCGTTACCCTGTCCGGTAAAGTGATGCTGCCGACCGGTAAGCGTCCCAAACGCCTCATCCTCGTCAGTCACTACACCGTTTGCTCTAATGCCGAAGCTCCGTCCAACTGCTTCTCGTTTGAGGGTATATTGGTTAAAATGGGCTACGGGCTGATTATTCCCGATTATTTGGGTTACGGTGTGACCGCCAAAGAGGTACACCCTTATCTGGTGATGGATCTCACGGCGCGTAACGTACTGGATATGTATCTGGCGGTTCGTCCCTGGCTCAAAGCGGTTGATATGGAGCCGGAGAATCCTGAGATCATGCTGATGGGTTATAGTCAGGGCGGAGCGAACACGATGGCAGTTGAGCATCTGATCGAGACCGAATACTGGTCCGACGAAGACCCGCAGCAAGTGAAGATCCACCGTGTTTTTGCCGGTGGCGGTCCGTATGACGTCAAGGCGACGTATGAGGGTTTCGTCAACACCGATACCGCCAGTTATCCGGTGGCGGTACCGCTGGTGGTACAGGGGATGATTCTGGGTAACAAACTGGACATCCAAATGACGGATTTGATGCAGCCCTGGCTGTATGAGCATTTGGACGAATGGGTTAACTCCAAACGGTACACCTCCGGTCAGATTAACGGTCTGATTGGTACCAAGGTCACCCATGAGATGCTCACCGAGGAGGCGATGGATCAGACTTCATGGAAAGTGTCGGAGTTGCAGAAAGCGATGGTACAGAACTCGATCACTTCCTTCAACTGGGTCCCCAAAGCACCTGTGTATATCGCCCATTCGATGGATGATGAGACGGTGCCTTTTGCCAATGCGGCGCATGCCAAATCCAAATGGAACGACTCCAATATTACTTATAACTTCGGTCATTACGGAGGTCATGTTATGACCTGCTTGCGTTTTATCTACTCCGTTCAGTCGCTGTTGCAGCAAGAAGAGGAAGAAAGGAGGAAGTATGAGTAAACGGATGGTGAAAAGTTACCGATTCGCGGTGATCGGATTGCTTGCGCTGCTGTCGCTTGCCTGTAATCCGGATGCGAGTTGGAATACGGACGATGTGACCATTACGATCACGCCTACGACGGTCTCGGCGGGATATATCGAGTGTTCCTTCGCGACAGACAAAGAGGCGTATTATCTCGTTGCTTGTGAGCCGGTTCGTGAGGATTGGCTCGATCCGATGGATCCGAAGTACCATAAGCAGTTTATGATGCTGGCTTTGGACTCCGCCAACACTGAGTATATCGTTTGGCGCAGTGATCTGCTCAAGCAGGGTGAGTTCACGATTGCACCCTTTGCCAGTCACTGCTTGCAGTACGGTAACATCGACCATTTCTTTACCAAGCTCACCCCCGGTCATGACTACTGGATTTATGCGTTTGTGGTCGATCCCGACAAACTGAAACCGGAAGGCAAGTTGTTCATTAAAAAACTGACTACGTCGACAGAGAGTAAGGTGGATGTACATTTTGATTATCGCATACGCGGCTATTGGGATTATATATACCCGCTTAACCCGGACGGCAAGATCAATAATCACTTCCCGTATCTGGCGGCTACGCGTGACAGTGCCTCGCTGGCATTATTGGGACAAACGCTTGAGGAGTATTTTACGGATGTGTTCCTTACGATGTCGAAGTATGACCTCAAGGAAAATATCCATTACGGTGTGAGCGTGGTCTATAACGACGGATACTCATCGGAAGAGGCGTTCGAAGAAGGACATACTTACTACACGGCTATCGTCAGTTTTGACGGTTTCATCGGTAATAATGTCATCTATCGCTTCACCTGGACCGGTGAAGAGATGGAAGCGTATTTTACAGAAAAAAACAGTATTGTGAAAGAATGAAAAGAATAGGAATTATCATTTTATTAGGTCTTTGGACGGTTGCGGTAATGGCGGCTGACCTGCCTGCGCAGGGACTCGGATTGCATATCGGATATGCTCAGCCAACCCTTCGACTGAACTCATCGAATACCTCGTATCCCAAAGACTCATTGGTTAACACGACCCAACTGCATGGTCTGAAAGTGGGTGTAGTGTATGACGGCAGTTTTATCAAGGGTTTCGGTACCTCGCTGGGTATCAATTATACCTTTGGTACCACCAATACGCCGTGGGCACGCAAATATTCTCTCTCCGAATATCCGCAGATTCGCAGCAAGGTCTTCTACCACGCGATCGAGGTGTTTGTGGACTGGCAGTATAAGTTCGAGGTGGCCCAAGAGACCTATCTCATCCTTTATACCGGTCCGACGATTCAGTACGGTCTGGCATTGACCCAGAAAGGTCAGCAGAATAATTTCGGCACCTACAGTGCGTATCCGGAAGGAGACTGCAACCGGTACCTGGAGTCTGATCCGAACATCGACCTGCAGCGTCTGAACGTGACCTGGGGTGTCGGTGCAGGTTTTCAATACAAACGTTATTTCCTTCGTGGCGGATATGATTTCGGTCTGATCAATCCCTACAAACAAAAACAATTTACAGCAGCGGACGGAACGTTCATGGACCGGAACACACGCGGCCGATTGGATCAATGGGAAATCAAGATCGGTGCGTATCTATGGTATAACAGATAATTTATGGAACTACTACTTTTGTTTTTATTCGGTGCGATGAGCATCAGCTTCCTGTGTTCCGTACTGGAATCGGTGCTGATGACCACAACCTACAGTTATATTAACTTACGGGAAGAGGAAGGGTATGCACCCGCGAGCTTGATGAAGTCTTTCAAGGATGACACCAGTCGTCCCTTGGCGGCTATCCTGTCGCTCAACACGATTGCCAACACCATCGGTGCTGCCGGTGTCGGTATGCAGGTGACGGCGGTCTTCGGATCCAAATGGTTCGGTTTGATGTCCGCCATCACGACCATCCTCATCCTCGTTTTCTCGGAGATTATCCCGAAGGTCATCGGTACGACTTATTGGCGTCAACTGATGGGCTTTACCGCACGTACGATCCGTGCGCTGATCTTCATCCTCTATCCCTTTGTGCTGTTGGTGGAACTGATCACCAGAGCTTTCCCGGATAACGAAGACGACCCGACTGTAAGTCGTGAAGAGGTGCTGGCGATGGTCAACGTAGGTGAAGAGGAAGGTGTAGTCGATGAGGATGAGAACAAGATCTTCTCCAATCTCATGCGGCTCGACTCGATCCATGCGTACGACGTGATGACCCCGCGTGTGGTAGCGAAGATTGCACCGGAGAACATGACCCTCCGGGCGTATTATGACAACGATGAATACGACCATTTCTCGCGTATTCCTCTCTATAAACCCGAGGCACCCGAGTATATCACCGGGTATGTATTACGCAACGATGCGCTCGAGGAATTGACCGAAGATCATTTTCGTAAGACCCTGGGTGGTATCAAACGTTCGCTCCCTGCTTTCGATCAGGACCTGACCTTAGGAACGATCTTCGATTCGATGCTCAAGCAGAAGAGCCAGATTGCGCAGATCATCGACGAGTACGGTATGTTTGTGGGGATCCTGACGCTGGAAGATATCATCGAAACCATCTTTGGTCTGGAGATCATCGACGAGAACGATACAGTCATCGACATGCAGCAGTATGCCCGCGAACGCTGGGAACAGAGACAAAAGAAATACCGCAAGGTGGAAGGTGTGAAAGAAATAAAGAGTGAACGTGAAACTGAAATCAGACATACGGATCCTGAACAAGAAAGCGAAGTTTGAGTACATCATCCTGGACCGTTACACGGCAGGTATTCAACTCTTCGGCACCGAGATTAAATCCATCCGCGAGGGCAAAGCGTCGCTCGTGGATAGTTATTGTGCGGTGGAACACGGAGAGATGTACGTCAAACAGATGCATATCGCCGAGTACCGGTTCGGATCGTACGCCAATCATGAGGCCAAACGAGATCGTAAACTGCTGCTTCAACGGCGCGAGATACGCAAACTGGAGAAAGCCACCAAGGATACGGGTAAGACCATTATTCCGCTCTGTCTGTTTATCAATGAGAAAGGACTGGCGAAGATGGAGATTGCGCTCTGTCAGGGTAAGCATACCTACGACAAACGGCAGTCGCTCCGGGAAGCAGACGACAAAAAGCAAATGGATCAACTAAAAAAACGAATATATGAGTAAAGCATTATTGATGATTTTGGACGGCTGGGGTATCGGTAACAAATCGAAAGCCGATGTCATCAGCGTAACGCCGACGCCGCATTGGGACGCGCTGTTGGCTAAGTATCCGCACTCGCAACTGCAGGCGAGCGGAGAGAACGTAGGTCTGCCCGACGGACAGATGGGTAACTCGGAGGTGGGACACCTCAATATCGGTGCCGGTCGCGTGGTATACCAGGATCTGGTGAAGATCAACCGCTCCATCCAGGACAACTCGATCATGGAGAACCCGGAGATCGTAGCGGCATACAAGGCAGCACAAGCCGCAGGTAAGAAACTGCATATCATGGGACTCTGCTCCAACGGTGGTGTACACAGTTCGCTGGATCACCTCTTCAAATTGGTGGAGATCGCCAAGGAATACGGTGTAGCCGACAAGACTTTCGTACACTGCTTCATGGATGGTCGTGATACCGACCCGCGTAGCGGTAAGGGTTTCATTGCCGACCTGCAAGGTGTGTGTGACCGCACTGGAGCGCATATTGCTTCTATCATCGGTCGTTTCTACGCCATGGACCGTGATAAACGGTGGGAGCGTATCAAGATTGCGTACGACCAACTCGTCAACGGTGAAGGTCGTAAGGAGACCGATATGGTGGCTGCCGTACAGGGTTGCTATGACCGTCACACGGAGGAGCATAAAGACACCGATGAGTTCATGGAGCCGCTCGTGAATGCCAACTGCGACGGACGTATTGCCGAAGGTGATGTAGTCATCTTCTTCAACTACCGCAACGACCGCGCCAAAGAGATCACGATTGTGCTGACCCAGCAGGACATGCCGGAGCAGGGTATGAAGACCATCCCCGGTCTGCATTACTGCTGTATGACCCCGTACGACTCGTCCTTCCAAGGCCTGCATATCCTCTTCCCCAAAGAGAACGTGGAGAACACCCTCGGTGAGGTAGTAAGCAAACTGGGTCTCAAACAGCTGCGTATTGCGGAGACGGAGAAATTTGCACACGTCACCTTCTTCTTCAACGGTGGGCGTGAAGCCGAGTATCCGGGTGAGGAGCGTATCCTCATTCCGAGTCCGAAAGTGCCGACCTACGATATGAAGCCGGAGATGAGTGCACCGGAAGTAACGGAGGCGCTGGTGGCTGCTATTAAGACGCAGAAGTTCGATTATATCACCCTCAACTTCGCTAACGGCGATATGGTGGGTCATACCGGTGTTTATGAGGCAATCCAGAAAGCAGTCAAGACCATCGACGAGTGTTCGCACAAGGTCATTGAGGCAGCGTTGGAGAACGGTTATGAGATCATCGTCATCGCCGACCACGGTAACTGCGACAACGCCATCAATGCGGACGGAACGCCGAACACCGCGCACTCGCTCAATCCGGTGCCGTTCATTTATATAAGTAAGGAACACACGCACGCGCACGTAGAGGACGGTATCCTTGCCGACGTGGCTCCTTCGCTCTGCCATATCATGGGTATTGAACAACCCAAAGAGATGACAGGACGGAACTTGATAAAAGATTAAAAAAAGAAAGAAAGCGACTCGTAAGAGCCGCTTCTTTTTTTCAGGTCATTGACCTGATTGAGCAACAAGGATTACTCAGCAACAGCCTCAACCGGAGCTTCCTCTGCGGGAGCTTCCTCAGCTGCCGGAGCCTCTTCTGCTGCCGGCTCTTCAGCAACTACCTCAACAGCAGCAGCCTCTTGCTCACAGCATTTTTTCTCACAGCACTTGTTGCCGCAGCTCATTGCAGCAAATGCAACAGCTACGATAAGAAGCATCTTTTTCATACTAAAAAAATGTTTTTTTAAGCTTAAAAAATGATGTTATGTTTTCGTCTTTTTACGAAAAACGCTACAAAAATAGTATATTTTTTGCATATATCCAAAAAAAATTGTAATTTTGCGCAATAATTTTATATTTTATGAAGGAAAATGGCTTTTTGGATAAAAAAGACCTCCGATTTATCGGAATGAACGTCCTTTTAGCAGTTGTCGTAGGTGTAGCTATTTTGGTGATCTTACTGGTGTACCTGCGTAGCTATACGGAGCATGGTGTGGAGGTCGAAGTAGCGGATGTTCGTGGGATGGTACGAGCGGAAGCCGAACCGATTCTGGAAGGACAGGAACTGGTACTGGTGGTCATCGACTCCACTTATTCGGATAAGGTGCCGTTCGGTTCGATTGTGGACCAGGATCCCAAACCCGGCAGTCATGCCAAGCACGGTCGGGAGGTCTATGTGACCATCAATGCGTCCACCAAACGTCAGATCACCATGCCCAATCTGCAGGATATGAGTTACCGTCAGGCGGAGACCACGCTCCAGGCGATGGGACTGGTCGTGGATACGATCTATGATTATGAACCCTCGGCCTACCGCGATCTCGTGCTGGATGTCAAATCCAAAGGAGTCAGTATCCAACCCGGCCAGAAAGTGCCGGTAGGAACCAAAGTACGTCTGGTGGTCGGTTTCGGTCGCGGAACGGAAGAGGTGGAAGTGCCGATGGTGGTAGGTCTGACGCTTCAGGATGCCCGCAGTCTGCTTCTCAGCCGTCGTCTGACGGTGGGGGCAGTCAATTACGATGAACCCGCAGAAGAAGGGGTACCGCAGTATGTCTATCGCCAGATACCTGCTGCCGGTGAGAAACTGCTGGAAGGTGAGACTGTCACGCTGAGGCTCTCAGCAGATGTGGACAAAGCAGTTACCGGAGGTAATAGCACCAAACAAGACGAGGATGAGTGGTTCTGATATGACCGATGACCAATTACAAATAACCAATGTCGTCGAAGACGACCTTCTCTGGGAGCGTTGGCGTTGCGAGGTCGATAAAGGACAGGGCAAGGAACGTATCGACAAATACCTCGCCGAACACATGACCAACACCAGTCGTAACCGTATCCAGACGGCTGCGGATGCCGGTAATGTGTGGGTGAACGGTAAGGCTGTTGCTTCCAACTACCGCGTCAAACCCGGCGATATCATTCAGGTGCTGCTTGATCATGAACCGCACGATTATACCATCACGCCGGAGAATATCCCCCTTGAGATCGTTTATGAGGACGCGGACCTGTTGGTCGTTAACAAACCCGCCGGACTCGTCGTTCATCCCGGGCACGGTAACTATGAACACACCTTATTGAACGCATTGGCCTATTATTTCGGGGAGAAAGTCGATATGAACGACCCCTCTATCGGTCTCGTCCATCGTATTGACAAAGACACCTCCGGCTTGCTCCTGATTGCCAAAACACCGGAAGCCAAGGCGCACCTCGCCAAGCAGTTCTTTGACCATACCACCGAACGCACCTATAACGCCCTCGTCTGGGGTACGTTCAAGGAGGACAGCGGTACGATCGAAGGGGCACTTGCCCGCGATAACCGCGACCGAACGATCTACAAGGTGTGGGACATCGAAGAGTGTCCGCAGGCCAAAGAGGCGATCACGCACTGGCGTGTGCTCGAACGTTTTCCGTATGTCACGCTTGTCGAGTGTCGACTCGAGACCGGACGTACCCACCAGATCCGCGTACACATGAAGTATATCGGTCATCCCCTTTTCTGCGATGACAAATACGGCGGTTGTGAGATCCTCAAGGGACTCCGTACCCAGAAATACCGCCAGTATATCGAGAATTGTTTCGCCCTTTGCCCGCGCCAGGTACTCCACGCCAAAACCATCGGCTTCACCCATCCCCGCACCGGCGAACGCCTCTTCTTCGACAGCCAATGGCCAGAGGACATGACCAATCTGATCAACAAATGGCGTCATTACGAACCCGCATAAAATACTTTTTAAACGCATAACAATATGGCTTCAATTTATGATTTCAAAGTTCTCTCCAATCGTGGAAAAGAGATGAACCTTGCTGACTATCAGGGTCAGGTTATTTTGATTGTTAATACCGCTTCCAAATGTGGTTTCACACCGCAGTACGATGGTCTGGAAGCCTTGTATAAGCAATACAAGGACCGGGGTTTTGTTATTCTCGGCTTCCCGTGTGACCAGTTCGCCAACCAGGAGCCGGGCAGCGATGAGCAGATCGCGGAGTTCTGCCGTCTGAACCACGGCGTGACCTTCCCGCTGATGTCGAAGTGCGATGTGAACGGGTCGAACGCGCACCCTGTCTTCGAGTTTCTCAAGTCTCAAGCGCCGACGGAGGAATACAAAGGCCTGAAAGCGAAAGCGACGCACGCGATGCTCAAGCGTATCAGCAAGAGCGTGGAGAAAGAGAGCGATATCCTATGGAACTTCACCAAGTTTCTGATTTCGAAGGATGGCAAGACGATTAAGCGCTACGCGCCGGTAGTCGAGCCGAAAGATTTTGAATCAGAGATTGAAGCGATGTTATAATCCCCGTTGTATCCGGAAGTCTTTCGGTGTGACACGTGTATGCCGTTTGAAGAATCGGCAGAAGGACGGTGAGTCGGCATAGCCGAGAAAGAAACTGATCTGCTGGATGGACAAGTCCGTGCGGGAAGAAAGAAGATTCTTTGCCTGCGTAGCAAGGTATTGCTCGATATTGCGTATATGCAAAAAAAGCAGTACCTTTGTAGCGAATTTTTATATATGCAAAAGATAGCGGACATACTACAAGCCTTTGAGCCGATCAGTCTGGCGCAGATGGAGAGCGTGAAACTCATGAACCGTATCGACACCAAATATGCGGTGCCGATGGCGGTGCTGCCGGCGATCCTGGAGGCCGCCCAAGCGGACTACTACGTACAGGAGATAGACGGCAAACGCATTGCGACGTACGACACGATGTATTACGATACGGAGAGTCTGGATATGTACGTGCGTCACCACGACCGCCAACTCGTGCGGCAGAAGATACGCGTACGGCAGTATGTGGACAGTAACTTGACGTTCCTCGAGATCAAGCGCAAGAACAACAAAGGACGGACGAGCAAGAAACGCATCGTCGTACCGGGCTTTGATATCACCGCCGACACGCCGAGTGTGCTCAAGCATAAGCGCAAAGAGGACGAAGCGGTGACGGTGGAGCGTTTTATCGACTCCAAGAGCCGCTATCACTGGTCGGACATCACACCGCACCTTTGGACGAAGTTCCACCGAATCACACTCGTCAACAAGGCCAAGACTGAACGGTTGACGATTGACTTGGACCTGGTGTGGGACAATGTGGTAAGCGGAGAGAAGAAAACGTTTGAGAACCTCGTTATTATCGAGTTGAAGCGCGACGGCAACGTGCCATCGAAGATGACGCATATCATGCTCGACCTCCGTCTTCATCCGCTCAAGATCAGCAAGTACTGCATCGGTACGGCGCTGACGACACCGGAGATCAAAAAGAACCGATTCAAAAGTAAAATACGTAAAATAGAAAAAATGTTAAATACTTATGACCCAAGTTGATTTAGCCAACCCGACGTTGGAGTTTTTGGAGTCCGATCCGGACATCGCTGCCCGTTTTGGGACGAGCGACAGTATATCGTACCTCATGCATAACATCGCCGACTTCCTCGGTGTGAGCGAGAACCTGATCACCATGCCATTGATGTTCCTGTTTAACCTGTTCGTGTCATGGGTTCTGCTGTATGGCGTGTATTACCGTTACAGCCGCCGCCGCGACTACTACGTGCAGTTCATGCTCTTCTCCAGCGGCATGTTCCTGCTGCTGTGGCTGATGCAGATCCTTGATATCCAGACAGGCTTTGTCCTCGGTCTGTTCGCTATTTTCGGTATGATCCGTTACCGTACGGAGACGGTGCCGATGCGCGAAATGAACTATATGTTCCTTATCATCGCCGTGTCGGTAATTAACTCGCTGAGTCTCAAAGCGGACGGTTTGGCATGGTATTTGCTGCTCATTGCCAATATCATTATGATCTGCATGGCTTGGGGCTTCGAGCTCTGGAACGGGCGCAAGCATGAATCCACCAAGATCGTGCTCTACGAGAAGATCGAGAACATCAAGCCGGAGAACCGTGCGGCACTCATCGCCGATCTCCAAGAACGCACCGGACTCAAAGTGACAGATGTAGAGATCGGGCATATTGATTTCCTCCGCGATGTGGCGTATATCAACGTGACCTACGCGCTGGAGCAAGGCAAAATCCACAACAGTATCGACCAAATAACGAAATTCAAATGAGACGTCTATCGCTAATAGGACTGCTGATCACGCTGAGTCTTTCGGCTTTCGCCTGGAGCTACGAATCCGAAGACGCGGTCACGAGCAATGTGGCGCAACTGCGTTTCGGGGCGACGTTCAACAAGAAATGGAACAACGGATTGCGTCTGGGCGTGAGTGAAGAACTGCGTTTCGATGTGTATAACTCTGCGGTTGGTCCTGCCTTCCGCAAGTCGTACACGACGATTGATTTGGGTTACAAACCGATTGAGTACGTGAAGTTGGATCTGGGGTATACGCTCAAGTTGTTGGGACCGGACAGTACATGGTCGGATACCAAGAAAGCGGATGCCAATGAATGGATCCGGCATCGTGCGTTCTTCAGCGTAACGGGTTCGTATAGTTTTGATTACGCCAAGATCTACCTGCGGGAGCGAATTCAGATGGACGCCAGAACGGACAGTGTGAATGTGTTGGAGCAGAACAAGATCGATTGGGTTTTGCGCAGCAGGATCGGTGCGGAAGCACTCATCCCGGGTAAGCCGGTGAAGCCTTATCTGTGGCTCGAACTGGATAACACCCTGAACGCACCGGAGTATCAGCAGAAGAACGGACACCAGTATATCTGTTCGGTGCGTACCCAAGCCGGTGTCAAATGGCGCGTAAGCAGGCTCAGCAGTCTGGATTTCTTCTATCGCTTCACGTACGGCTACGACCGCGATATCAATATCACCAAGAAAAAAGGCTACATCGAACTCACGGAAGAAACACTGTATCAGCACGCTATCGGCGTGACGTATAATTTGGATTGGTAAAGAAAGGTATTAGTATGAGAAAAATTTGGATCATGATGCTTATGGCAGTCGGGATGATTGCCTGCACAGAGAAGAACACACCGGATGATTCGACGGCAGCCGACTCTACGACCATCGTCAGTCCCGGTGACACAACGATCACGGTCATCGACACGATTGCGATTGCGTGGAACGGCGCCACTGCAACCATCTCCGGTTCGCACGACAGCGTGAGCGTGACGAGTTCAAACGGTTATGTAACGGTTAACTCGACCGTCAAAGATATCGCTTACCTGTTGAGTGGTAGCGGTCAGGGACAGTTGACGATTTACGGTACCAACCGGCATCTGTTGATTCTGAACAGCTTGACCCTCACCTGCTCGGACGGTCCGGCGATCAATAACCAGTGCCATAAGAAATGCTATACCGTGCTGCAAGGTACCAACAGTCTGACGGACGGCAGTTCGTACGCTTCCTCGGACGAGGACCGCAAGGGTACCTTCTTCAGTGAAGGTCAGATCATTATGACCGGTGGCGGTAGTCTGACTATCAAAGCCAACTACAAGAACGGTCTCTGTTCGGACGATTATATCCGTTTTGCTGCGAGTACGGGTACCTTGAACATTACGGCGGTCAACAAGGGTATAGAAGCCAATGACGGTCTCTATTTCGAGGGTGGTAAGTTTGTGATCAACGCCAGTGGAGAAGGTATCGAGAGTGACAGTATTCTGGTGGTCAGCGGCGGTGAGTTGTATGTGAAGTCGGCAGACGATGCCATTAACGCCGGCGACGATCTCTACATCACCGGTGGTATGGTCTGCGCCTACTCAACCGGTAACGACGGTATCGATGCCAACGGTAACTGTTACATCCAGGGCGGTCTCGTCTATGCGATGGGTGCGCGAGACCCCGAAATGGCGATTGATGCCAATAGTGAGGAGCAGAAACAACTGTACCTCACCGGCGGAACGATTGTGGCGATTGGTAAGTTAGAACGCGGGGCGAGTCTCGAACAAGCTTGTTATCAGGCTTCCGGCAGTACCAACACCTGGTACGCGATGACAGTCGGCGATGAGACTTTTGCCTTCAAAACACCGAGTAGCAATGCTTCTACCATCGTCGTATCCGGTGCCAGCCAACCGAGTCTGTACAAGGGCGTGACAGCGTCCGGTACCAGCATCTTTGAAGGCATGGGTTACTATCCGGGGACTTATACCGGAGGTAGCAGCGTCAGTCTGTCGGAGTACAGTAATACCAGCGGTGGCCCCGGTGGCGGTGGTCATGGTCCCGGTGGATGGTAATAATGGATGAATGGATGAAAGGATGAATGGTATGAAAAGGATAGTTATCTTTGCTCTTTGTTCGTTGCTCTTTGCTCCTCTGGCTGCGCAGAGTCTGTTGACACCGGAGCAACTCGCCAAACGCGAGAAACGTAAGAACCTCACCGTCAAGGAGTGGAATACGGATAGTAAAACCAACACCCGTTGGTTGGACCGTATCAAGATCTATGACGATCAGGGACGCTGCATCGAGGAGATCGAGTACGCTACCTACGGTCAGAAATGGCGCGTGACGAGCAAATACGATGATGTAACCGGTAAGGTAACCGAAGAGGTCGAATATAATGACCGCAACCGTCCTGTGCGTATCCGTAAATATGAATGGAACGAAAACGGTACCAAAGCGAAACAGTACAATTATTTGCCCAACGGCAAACTCTATTCCGTCAAGGTGTACGAATATATCTTCTCGGATAAATAGCAAATGAAACCATTATTAGCCGATTACATATTCTCTGATACCCTCCGCTATGAGGGGCATAAACTGATTTATACCCCCGAGAACGGCGAAACGATTGTCTTAGGCGGTATTCTGGGAGCCGCGTTGCTTTGTGTGCGTCTGCTGAATACCGAGGAACAAAAAGAGCGAGGGTTCTTCTTGAGCGAAGAGCTTAGATACGAACCCTTTTTTGCTCAGTACGAAAGCGAAGTGATCGCTGATGATTGGGGTTATATAGAGGCCGAATTGGAGCAACTCGACCTGTCTTACCTGGAATTGTACTCCAATGACCAACTTTCTATCGAGACCATTTGTCCGAATAAACGCCAATTGAGCATTGCGCTGGATGTGGTAGCCACGTACATGCGCCGAATAACTATAGAGCAGTACAAAGCGCATATATACGAACTGGTGCCTTGGACGATGCCCTTTGCTCAGTGGCTCTTCTATGCCGCACAAGCTGAACCGCGACGTCAACGATTCCTTACCATCGATTGGATGGATCCGGCCTTGGTGCATGAACTGGCATGCGATATGGAAAAAGATGAACCCGAAGATCCGGTTTTTATCTTTGAAGACGAAGAAGCTGCCGATATCCTATCGCGTTATTGGGAGTGGTTGTGGAACTACGCACAGAAAGATGCTGCTCTATTTCCGGATTCGAAGGTCGTTATGGCGGAATATAAACAACGGATTCTAAAAGAAGAAACGGATTGGGACTTTATCAAGCCCGAAATGAAAGACTTCCAACCGGAGCAAATCAATCTCTTCCGCAAATGGATGAATCAATGGATTGCATTTGTGCAACAACAGATAGAGCCACCGGTTTCTACTCAAAAGAAAGATATCCGACAGGAACTCTTTCTCGATAATGTGTCGCCTATTCCTCCGGAGCGAAATTATGTCGAAGTGAGGACCTACATCCGCGAGCGTTGTAAATATGACAAAGAATTTGAAAAATATTTCAAAGCGCATAAAATGACGGATATGTGCCATCAATTAACACTCCTATTTGGCTGGTTTGTAGATCCTAACGCGCTCGGAAAGCGAATGAAAAGTAAAGCAAGAAAGTGACGTCACGTGACGTCATTTTTTTTATGCGTCCTTGAAAAAGGATGTTTTTCATTGTATCTTTGCATCGAATTTTAAATTTTTATTGTTTAATTTAATTCGTTTTAACTATGATTGAAAATCTTAATTCTATCTCGGAGGAGCAGGCGAACCTCCACATCGTGGAAAACATGGATGTAAACAACCTGCCTGAGATTATGCAAACGGTACTTACGCTCGCACACACTCCTGCGGAGAAAGACATGTTATTAATGAGCGCGCTCGTTGCGTGCGGAAGCGTCATGCCTAACCTCTATTTCAAGTACGGTATCGGCGCCAAGCGCTACTATCCGAACCTCCAACTCTTTATTGTCGGTTCAGCCGCGTGCGGAAAAGGTATCGCGAACCTTGCCCTTGAACTCGTCAAGCCCATTCACGAAGCCACACCGCTTATCATCCCGGGGGACGCTACCTACCCTGCTTTCTACCAGACGCTCGCCCGTCAACACGGTCGCGGTTACATCCACGAGTCCGAAGGTTCGGTCATCACCGACATCTGGCGCTCGTCCACCGCTAACTACAACACCGCGCTCCGTAAGGCTGCAGAACACGAAGCTATCTCCCGTAGCCGCTGCAAAGAAGCGTCGGTCATCGAGAATCCGCAACTCTCGATGGTTCTCACCGGTACCTTCAGCCAGTACCATGCCCTCGTTCCAAGTATCGAGAACGGTTACTTCAGCCGCTTGTTGACCCTTATCGTCGAGGAGCACCAAGCGTTCAACAGTCAGTATGTAGAACCCTCCGAGCACTCCGGCGATATCATCAAAGCCGCAGCAGAACAACTCTATCATCTCTATGAGAAACTGCTCTTTACCAAAGCCCGCGAGTTCAAGTTGACATCCGAGCAGAAAAAGCGTCTCGGACTTCACCTCGAGACCGCCTATCCGACGCTCATCCGCATGTTAGGCGAAGACTTCCACTCCGTCGTCCTCCGTATGGCTGTCCATATCGAGCGGATAGCGATGATACTGAGTGCCCTTAGGAGTATGTCCATTTCGTCCGAATTGCATTCGGACACTCCCTCTTTGTCGGGTGCTCGGGACGTCAGGCCCGAGAATCTGGTTTGCTCCGACATCGACTATGCAACCGCCGAGCTCATTGGCAACAAGCTCATCCTCCACATGGCGCAGGCATACCAACTCGTCAAAGGCACAGAGAAAGTCTCGCTTCCTACTGTCAAACCCCTTGACCAAAAGCAGATCCTCCTATCCCTCCTTCCCGATGAGTTTGGTCACGCTGTCCTCGTCAAGGAAGCCGCTACACAGGGAATCCCTGCTCGTACTGCTGAGCGTTGGAACGAAGGTTGGCAACAATCTGGCATCGTTTATCGTCTAAAGCATGATTGTTATAAAAAAATCGCATGACGATATTGGCGAGACTGGCGATATCGCCAATATCGCCAATATCGCCAGTGCAAATTTTTAATCCCTCTCTTCGCTATTCCGGTATACCGGTATACCGCTATACCGTATCAAATAGCCTCTCATCGTTAGAGATAAGTTGATGATAAGTTAAATATAAGTTAATTATTACCCTTAGAAAACCCTAAGAACCATTATGGCAACATTTACCACAGAAGCCGGAATCGATGGATTGACCGGCAAATTTTCCAAACATTCGCGTCTCGTGATGCGAAAGAAAGAATGGCATTACCCCGACGGACGTGTCTTCGGATGTGGTCCAAAGGAAGTGTACGAACTCCGAAAACGCAATTACAAGCGTAACCCGCGAACACCTGCGGAACAGGCCCAGTACGAACGATGGACAGCCGTTTGTCGCGAAGCAACCGCGATTGCTCATGACCCCAACCATCCTCGCTATCAGGAGATGGTCACCCGTCATGCAGCCCAACTCCGCGGCAAACCCGATCCTGCCCTCGGTAAGAAACGTATCTGCCAATTCGGCAACTTCGTGCGGGCAGTACTTAGCCACGAGTAGCAAAAAGGCGCTTCGGCGCTTTTTTTGTGCTTTTCTCTTGCATATGTCACAAAAAAATTGTACCTTTGCAGTCCTTTTTTAAAACCACAATAGAATGAAAGATATTTTTGAGTTGAAAGGCCGTGTGGCGCTGGTCACCGGCTGTAGTGGAGGCTTGGGCGCACAGATGGCGAACGCGCTCGCAGCCAGAGGTGCCAACCTCGTTATCATCGCCCGTCGTTATGAGAAACTGTTAGAAGTGAAAGCCGCTATCGAGGCTGAGTTCGGCGTACAGGTGTTGCCGCTTAAATGCGACATCACGGACACCGTTGCCGTGGATGCTATGGTGGATGAAGCCATCAAGCATTTCGGACGTATTGACATCGTCGTTAACAATGCCGGTACAGGCGCTGTAGCACCAGCCGAAGATATCACCGATGCCCAGTTTGAGAACGAGATGCAGATTGACCTCTTCGGTACGTTCCGCGTAGCACGTGCTGTAGCCAAGAAATCGATGATCCCCAATAACTACGGTCGTGTCATCAACATCGCTTCGATGTACGGTCTGGTAGGCAACAAGATCGCGCCGGCTTCGCCGTATCACGCAGCCAAAGGCGGTGTGGTTAATCTGACACGTGCGCTCGCTGCCGAATGGGGCAAGTACGGCATCACGGTCAATACCATTTGCCCGGGTTACTTCATCACGCCCCTCACCAAGGAGACACTTGAATCCGATTATTTTGCGCAATACGCTAAGACGGTTATCCCGATGGAGCGCTATGGTCAAGAGGGCGAACTGGACTCAGCCGTGGTCTTCCTCGCTTCCGATGCTTCGACATACGTCACCGGTGTTGCCCTGCCTGTAGATGGCGGTTATACCTGCGTATAAATATGGATTTGGCACGGCAGCGGCTTTGCGGTGCGTGAGTATGCGATAGGACCTATATCTTCAGGCAATCTTCAAAGGTATAATCTTTCTCTTCGGTTTGAGAGGGGATATAACCCATCGTTTCTTTGGCTTTCTCCTGCGGGAAAGTGAAATAGGTGCAGGTGCACTCGCATAGCAGTTGTCCGTCTGCACCGTATAGTTCGCCCTGAACGATGGCTACATTGCGGCGCATCTCCTTGAGATATGCCCGCAATTTGATATAGTCCTGAAGTGTCGATACGGGTTTCAGGTAACGCATTTCCATTTTTGCTGTCACCCCTGCTGTTTTGAGCAGATGGAACACCACCCATCCGCATACTTCGTCCAACAGCACCGCCTGGATGCCACCATGCAGTGTGTTGAGCCATGATTGGTGGTTCTGCGTCGGACGCCATATCGAGACGATGGCATCACCATCCTCAAAAAAACGCATTTGCGTACCAATGGGATTATTCGGACTGCAACCAAAACAGTTGTAACCGGGAGTCTGTATCCAAGGATTAATAATTCGCTTCATTTCATTTTATCATTTGCGACTGCAAAGGTACTGTTTTTTTTGCATATAGGCAAGCAAAAATAAAAATATATTTGCTTATGTCAATTTTTTTTTGTACATTTGCGCTCGGAAACAAAAATGTAAGATGACTTATGATGACTATTCAAGATACAGAACATGCGATTAAGTTGGTTAAAGACACTTTCCAACATCAGTTGTCCGCCATGTTGCGTTTACGTCGCGTGACTGCTCCATTATTTGTGGAATCCGGTTTGGGGCTGAATGACGATTTGACAGGCGTGGAGCAACCTGTCCGGTTCTTTGTTCCGGCGCTCAACAAGCATTGTGAGATTGTTCATTCGCTCGCCAAATGGAAACGGATGAAACTATGGCACATGCAAGCCCAACCCGGAACCGGTATCTACACCGACATGAATGCCATCCGTACGTTTGAGGTACCGGATGTGACACATAGTCTGTACGTGGATCAGTGGGACTGGGAAAAAGTGCTACTTCCTACTGATCGGACAACCCGATACCTCTATGAAACGGTCAGACGAATCTATGACGTGTTGCTCAATACAGAGTACATCGTGTGTGAGCACTATCCGGAGTTAAAGCCCTTCCTGCCTAAAGAGATTGCTTTTATCACCACCGAGGACTTGTTGCAGCGCTATCCTCATCTGTCCTCGCAAGAGCGGGAGAATGCAATCTGCAAAGAGAAGGGAGCGGTGTTTATTCACGGTATAGGTGCCGACTTGTCGGATGGCAAACCGCACGATAGCCGTGCGTCGGATTATGACGATTGGTCTTTGAACGGCGACATCCTCGTATGGTATCCGCCTTTGAACCGAGCTATTGAATTATCGTCGATGGGTATTCGTGTAGATGCTGTATCGATGCAGGAACAGCTCCACAAGGCGCAACACGATGCTTGGGCGGAGTTGGAGTATCATTCGCTTGTGTTGTCCGACACGCTACCGCTCACCATAGGCGGAGGAATAGGACAATCACGCCTTTGTATGATTCTGCTTCATAAGCATCACATAGGTGAAGTACAGGTGAGCGAGTGGTCTGAGCAAGAGAAAGAATACTGCCAAAGCCATCAAATAGCCTTGCTACATTAACATAACATACAACCCCGGACTATTGAGATATGAAAAAACTAAATAAATAACCTTTAAATTTTTACAATTATGAACAAGCAAGAAGCATTTCATCGACAAGATCGGTTATGAGAACTTCCTCATGGCGATGATGTAATGGTTTTGCCCTTGGTTTCAAATACATCATAAATACATACCCTTATGAGTAGATTATCAAAAGGATTGGCCCTCTTTGTCGGAGGCGCAATCGTAGGAGCCGCTGCGGCTTTGTTACTTACTCCCAAGAAAGGCGAAGAAGTTCGTCAAGAGTTGGCTGATTTGGCTGCAGAGGCCAAGAAACGCGCGCATCAGTATTGCGAGCAAGTGAAACAAGATTTGGCAGACGCGAATGCAACTGCAGAAGCGCAAGCCGAGGAAACGAAAAAGGAGGCATAAGATGGAAAACGAATTTTTCAATCAAGTCAAAAGTGAAGTGACGGATTACGGTAAGTCGCTCGGAGAAGTAGGCAAACTGCGCGTGATCGGTATCATTAGTCGTGTGTTGGGGCTATTCCTTCTCATTTTGACGGTCGTGCTATGTGCACTCGCGCTCTTCACGTTCGGTGCAGTAGCCCTTATTGACGTCCTCTCCAACTACATGCCTGTTTGGGGCGCTTCCCTCATTATCGGTGCCTCCTATATCGTGCTGATGGTTATCGCTATCGCATGTCGCAAACCGCTCTTTATCCATCCGTTTATCAAACTGCTCTCCAAGCAGATCACTACGGAGGAAGAGTTGGCACTCAAGACCATGGAAGCGGAGCATAAAGCGGAGATTCATCAAGTGCGTATGCAATGTCAGGTCGAGAATGCAACGCGCGAACTGGAGTTCTATGCGAGCCTTCTTTCCCGCGCTTGGGAAGCCATAAAAGGATTGCTGCGTAAATCATAAATCATCAATACCCCATGTTATCTCGTCTTTACGGCGTATTACTGCCGTTCTTTGTAGCTTTCCTGTTGGCATGGTTACTGGATCCGCTGGTGAATTTCATACAGCATAAATGCCGTGTAAAATTCCGCGGTTTGTCGGTGGCTATCACCCTGATTCTCTTCGTTGGCTTGTTGTCGTTTGCCATCTATCTGATCATCCCGGCGATGGGTCGCGAAGTAAAATCGGCAGCCGTGGCCGTAGAGCAGTATTTCGCCCATTTCGATGCCGATAAGTATTTTACACATGAGCAGCAGGAGAAGATCCATTCTACGCTTGATGGACTGAACTTAGAGTCCGTACTCTCTTATCCGGAGGTACGCGACGGTATCAAGAGTTTTCTGCCTAAGTTAGGAGGCTGGATTACAGGTGGATTGAGTTGGCTGAGCGAGTTGTTGGTCATCTTCATCGGACTGATGTACCTTATCTTCCTGATGCTGGCATTCCCGCGTATCCGCGCCAACTGGCGGAACTATGTACCGAAGAAATACTACACGCAGATCACCACGCTCGTCCATGAAATGAGCGTGAACATGAACGCGTATTTCCGAGGACAAGGATTAGTGGCGCTTTGTGTCGGTATCCTCTTCGCAATCGGTTTCACAATTATAGGCATGCCGATGGGTTTTGTAATGGGCATCATCGTCGGTATCCTCAATCTGGTACCGTACATGCAAGCGCTTGGTATTCCGCCATGTATCCTGCTCTGCCTAGTGCAATCGGCGCAAACCGGACAACCCGTGTGGCTGACGCTACTGCTGATGGCGATTGTGTTCATCGTCGTGCAGACATTCCAGGATATGTATCTCACGCCGAAGATTATGGGTAAAGTGACCGGTCTCGGTCCGGCAGCTATCCTGCTCAGCCTCAGTTTCTGGGGCGCATTAATGGGCGTCATCGGTATGATTATAGCACTTCCGCTCACGACGCTGGGTATATCCTGCTATAAACACTACGTCCTGCACGAACCGTTCGCTTCGCAGCAAATCGGGGTCGGCGGTTTATCTTCCGAATAATTCAAGATATAGCAGTCTCGTAAAAAGAAACAATAGTGTCCTTATGGCTAAGAAAGCAAGACAATAAGCAAGCTATCGGCGGCAATCCTGCCAAACTTGCACTCGCTTTTGAGATGAAACGATTTTGGTACATATTGTTGATCTTGGTGAGCATCGGCGTTCAGTGGTTTGAGCCGATGGATAAGCCCACTGCGAAGCCGATTCAAACGTCCGGTTGCGCAGTGCAACAAACCGACCATCACACGCTTGTAGGGATACAAGGCGAACCCTTGACCCTTGCCAACAATGGTTCAAACATAACCACCTCTGTACCCACTCATTTCAGTGCAAACACCGAGCGCACGCCTTTCGGCAAGAACAGAACCCGAACGGCTTTCTTGCGCAAGATGATTCATCATTACCAACCTGTCTTTATTGTTTTCCGCGGTCAGGAACGGCTTGAGACAAGTCCTTTCTGTTCGTCTGCCGGGAGCGCGTACTATGTGTACTTCCTCCGGCGCATTTTGTGTTGACTTTCAGCGAAATAACTGAATATTAACAACACAAATTGAAACAATAAAATGGTATCATCTTATTTATCGAATCCTATTTTATTAGGACTTTTCTTGGTTGTTGGTTTAGTGCTTTTGGTCAAAGGCGCAGACTGGCTTGTTGGGGCGGAGCTCTCTTCTCCTGGTAATATACGCCGGTTACCTGACATATAGGCTTTTAACGTATTAACAATTAAAATTCAATTCACTATGAATAGTACAACAATTATTGTCGGCATCGTATTACTTGCCGTCTTTGTAGTGCCGGTTATCTGGCTAAACCGCAAAAAGTAACTTAATCACACAAAATTAAACCTCGACCGCCTAAAAAACGGCCGAGGTTTGTTGTATTTTTTACAAAAAACATTTTGCGATAAGGGAGCGTTTTTCCGAAGATTGTGGATATTTTGTTCCGAAAGTTGTGGATTTGTCTTCGTACTATAATTGCCGATTATTAAGATTTGCTAAAAACGAGGCCTTATTATAACAATGTATAAATGCCTTGTTTTTAGTGAATTACAACATAGATATCGGAGGCAAGTCGAGGTAATCTCGGAGTAGAGTCGGAGGCAAGTGCTATCAAACACCTTTCCACAACCTGAAACAAAGTTTCCGATTATTAAGAATTAGGTGTACGAGCAACTTGCATACCCTATTACAGCCAAAAACATAAACCAACGAAGTGTTTGTGTTTTTGAGAGGAGGAAGCACGACAACAACGAAGTTAATCGCGCCCTTGTGGCAGAGAACTATACGAGATACGGATGTATCGAAGTCATTGATCGCCGTTTCCGACGAAGGGCGCACAAACGTGGCAGAAAATCGGCAGACCGTAGGTAAGTATAAAAGAAAAAACCGCCAGTGTCTTTACGACCTGACGGCTTGTCGGACTTACTCCGTATGTTATATCTTGATGTGTTTGCGGTATATTTGATTGGTGTACTCCTCTTCATCCGTGCTAAACTCCGGCACTTTTGCTTCTCCTACAAACTCAAAACCATGTTTTGGATAGTACTGCCAATTACATGAGCTGTCTGTCCAGAGATATAGCCACTCTATGCCACGTTTCCGTAATCGCTCTATTAGTGCGTTTAACACAGGCGTACCATAACCCTTTTTTTTGCTGATGAAGAAAGAGAGCTTTGCCGAGTTGGGCAGCATCTTTGACAGAAGTTCTTCATCAGTCCGCATTAGGTATCGCTCGTTGGTTAGGAGTTTCTGTTGCTCATCATCTGTCAAGGCAGGCAGTTGGTTTCTAAGCCACGTGGCAGCACTGTTCGTTTCACCGGGCAGCCATGCAAAAGCGATGGCTTGCATACCATCTTCGTCCTCTGCCTGCAGAGCAAGGTCAGCAGAATACAGGTAGTATCTTGTCAGATGTTGACAAAAGATACGGGCGACTGCTGAACCGTGCGCACCTTGATTTTTTCCCCACACGCCCTCTGCCATCTCAGCAACGAGGTCTATATTACCTTGATTAAATGGTTTGATTTCCATAATGCGTATATCTCCTTGAAAACGACCGCAAAATTACTACTTTTTTTTCAAATATGCAAATAAATCGCTCATATTCTAATCAAAACACACCATTTTCCCAAATAAATGCCTTCTGGACAGCATAGCACCGGGCGCAGCTGCTTGGTCAGGGTGAACAAACGGGACAGAAAGAGGTAGACCGTAGGTAGGTATAAAAGAAAACCGCTGACTCGTTATGAGTCAGCAGTCTTACACAATCCGTACTTGGGTTGCAAGCACAATGTAAAGGAAGTGCCTTTAGCTTGGCAACAGTTGCAATTTTT
>CADCCH010000022.1 GCA_902799875.1 uncultured Bacteroidales bacterium
TAAGTAAGAATCGTCGGGTCAATCTTGTCCAACGCCGCACGGATCTGACGCATGGTCTCTTGGTCATGGATGCCCATGAGGTCAAACCGGAAACCGTCAATATGGTACTCGCGCGCCCAGTAACAAACGGACTCCACCATGAAGCGGCGGTACATCTCATGGTCAGAGGCAGTCTCGTTACCGCAACCCGAACCATTCGCGTAGGTGCCATCTTCATTGAGGCGATAGAAATACTGCGGCACAACACGCCCAAGAGCGCAGCCCATAACATCGTAGGTATGGTTATACACCACGTCCATGATCACACGGATACCGGCTTTATGGAGCGCTTGAATCATCATTTTCGCTTCGCGAATACGGCAGGCCGGATCAGCAGGATCGGTAGAGTAACCGCCTTCCGGCGCATTGTAGTTCACCGGATCATAACCCCAGTTATAACGATTCTTATCCAGCGCGGTTTCGTCAATCGAACCATAGTCAAACATCGGCAGGATCTGGAGGTGGGTGATACCCAATTCTTTCAGATAATTGAGCGGCGCTTCTTCGGTCAATCCAATAAATTTACCCTTGTGCTCCACTCCGGAATAAGGCGACATCGTGAAGTCACGCAAGTGCGTCTCATACACCACGATATCCGTCTTGTCACTCATCGCCGGACGCACGTCCGCTTCCCATCCTTCGGGATTGGTCTTACTGAAATCAATAATCGCAGCACGTTGACCGTTGATGCTCACCGCCTTCGCAAAAATACCCGGACTCTCGAGACCCCATTCGCCGTTCTGGAACGAACGAACGGTATAGAACTTACCGGCAAGGTCACCTTTGACGGAGGCAGTCCAGAAATCGTTGTCACCTTTGGTGAGAGCAACAGTCTGTACATCATTCTCATCATTGAGCGACGCAGTCGCGCTCATTCCATCATTGTAAATCCGCACTTCCATTTGTTCGGCTACATTGGACCAGAAAGCAAATTGGGTTTTTGCGGGACTGTAGAGGCACTCGTCCTCCATCTTGGGTTGTTGCTTGGCTGCGCAAGCGACTAATGCTACAGAAAGCATAAGAATAATTGTTTTACGCATGGTATTTTATCATTTGAGCACACAAAAGTACTACTTTTTTTCGAAATAAGCAAGATTTTCACATTTTTTCGTAGAAAAATTTGGTCATATCAGAAAAAAGTTGTAATTTTGTAGGCTTTTTCGCGCGAAGTGCGCGAGAATAATATTATTAACTAATTAAAATTTAAGTTTACTACAATGGTAAATCATTATGAAACAGCCTTCGTGTTGACTCCCGTTTTGTCTGAACCGCAGACAAAGGAGGCTGTAGAAAAATTCGAGAATCTTCTCACGCAGAATGGCGGTACCATCCTGAACCGTGAGGAGTGGGGCTTGAAGCAACTCGCTTACCCTATCCAAGGTAAAAATTCAGGTTTCTACTTCATTCTTCAGTTTGATGCAGAGCCTGCAGTAATCGCTACCCTCGAGACCGAGTTCCGTCGTGACGAGCGTGTTATCCGCTTCCTGACGACCCGTCTAGACAAGTACGCATTTGAGTACGCCGAGAAGCGTCGTAACAAAGGTAAAAAAGTAGAAGAGGAGGCTTAATCATGGCACAGAATGACGAAATTCGCTATCTGACTCCGCAAGGTTCGGACCAGAAGAAGAAAAAGTACTGCCGTTTCAAAAAATCCGGCATCAAGTACATCGATTACAAAGATCCTGAGTTCCTCAAGAAGTTCCTCAACGAGCAAGGTAAGATCCTTCCGCGTCGTATTACCGGTACTTCTCTGAAGTTCCAACGCAAAGTTGCTCAGGCCGTTAAGAAAGCACGCCACTTGGCTTTGCTGCCTTACGTAACCGATATGATGAAATAATTGTTTAACCGACTTAATTGAAAGGAAAAAATTATGGAAGTAATTCTGATTCAAGACCTTGCAAACCTCGGTTTCAAGAACGACATCGTAAAAGTACGTGACGGCTACGGACGCAACTACCTGTTGCCGCAGAAGATTGCTATCATCGCCAATGAGAGCAACCGCAAGCAACTCGCTGAGAACCTCAAACAACAGGCTCACAAGGCTGCTAAGATCCTGGCTGATGCTCAGGCACTCGAGGCTAAGTTGGCAGAGACCGTAATCGAGGTTAAAGTAAAAGCTAACGAGGACGGTAAGATCTTCGGTACAGTAACCACCCAAAACATCGCTGACGCGCTGGCTGCAAACGAGATCACGATCGACAAGAAGGTGATCACGATCGCTGAGCCGATCAAGCAGGTAGGTGAGTACACCGCACAGGCTCGTCTGCATCGTGAGGTAAAAGCTGACATCAAGTTGAATGTTGTAGCTGAGTAATTGTTTAACAGATTAAAAAAGGAGAAACATCTTATGAAACAAGGAATTCATCCTGATAACTACCGCGTAGTAGTTTTCAAAGATATGTCTGACGGTACTCAGTTCTTCAGCCGCTCTACAGCAGCTACCAAGGACACGATTGAGGTTGACGGCGTTAAGTATCCGCTTATCAAGCTGGAGATCTCGAACACGAGTCACCCGTTCTACACCGGTAAGTCCAAACTCGTGGACACCGCAGGTCGTGTGGACAAATTTATGTCCCGTTATGGCAACCGCACTCGCAAGTAATCTTGCGATTTCAAGGGGCAGGCACGCGCCTGCCCCTTATTGTTTTTCAAATCAAAAATCTTAAATCTAAAATCTAAAATGAATAAAGCCCTCTGGAAGGCATTAGGCCGCAACTTTATTATCTCGATCATTTTGTTTGGAGCATTATTGGGGCTCCTATGGTTGGCGGAAGTAATTTTTCCGTCGGTGACTTTATTGAAATGGCACGACACGGCATGGGTAGTCGGCATCCCGGCATCCATCATCGGTGTCGCCTATATATTGACGGTCCGCGATCCGCAGAACTACACGGGTTTCTTTGCGGGTATCGTCATGTCCGCATTACTCGGCGTGCAGTTTACGCTGCAGGGCAATTATGACAGTACGTTCCTCTATTTCTTCGTCTTCATCCCGTTCCAGATGATGAGTATCTACAAATGGAGTCGCAGCAAAGGAGACGGTGGAGCCAGCTTTGAGCCGAAGTTTCTGGACGTACCGCGTTTCTGGTTGTCGCTCTTTATCGGTCTGGCTGTCACAGCCGGAGATTATTTCGTACAGACCTTCATCTTCCAGCATAATGCTTTGGGGGACAACATGGCCGTCAAACTGTGCAGCGGTTTGATGATCTCGTCCTCGTTCCTGGCGAACTACTGGTTAATCTACCGCAAGACGGACAGCTGGTTGTACTGGTTCATCTATAGCGTAGCCGGTATCGTCTTCTTCAGTCTGCCGGAGATCATGAATCCGTTCTCGATCGTACTGTTCTGCTTCTTCCTGGTGATCAACTCGTTTGCGGGTATTGCCTGGATCAAGAACACCAAACCCGAGAACTTCAATTGGGCAAAGATATTTTTGAAAAAATGATAAAAAGAAAACAAGATACCGTTTTGAAAGTCGCTGAACCGACGCAACTCATGGACTTCCTGATCGCAAAGATGGGAGGTATGGCGAAGTCGTCGGTGAAGCAGTTATTGGGTCAGCGCCGCGTGAAAGTTGGTAATGCCGTACAGACGCGGCACGATTTTGAACTGAAGAAAGGCGATGTAGTGACCGTTAGTTCTGGAAGAGGCAACAGTCAACTCACGCACCCGAAGTTGAAGATCGTCTATGAGGACGATGACCTGATTGTGGTTAATAAGCAACCGGGCTTGCTGACTGTAGCGGCTACGCCGGGTAGTACAGAGACCACGGCATTCTCTATCCTGCGTGCGTACGTAAAAAAACAGAACGCGCGCGCGGGAATATACGTCGTCCATCGTCTGGACCGCGAGACAAGCGGACTGTTGGTCTTCGCCCGGTCGGAAGAATTGCAGCACTATATGCGTGAGTACTGGCGTGAGTTAGTCACCGAACGCACCTATATCGCTCTCGCCGAAGGCGTCCTCAACCCCCGCGAAGGCAAGATCACGACCTGGCTCACCGAGGACAAACGGAACGCAGTCGTCTACTCCTCCCCCGTCGATGACGGCGGCGATATCGCCATTACGAACTATAAGACGCTCCGTACGTCCGCGAACGGAGAATACTCGCTCGTTGAGTTGCATCTCGAGACCGGTCGAACCAACCAGATCCGTGTGCATCTGGCTTCCAAAGGCTGTCCGGTAGTGGGAGACCGCAAGTACGGTCATGGTAACGAGTCCTCGCCCATCGATCGACTCTGTCTGCACGCCAAAGTGCTGGCCTTTATTCATCCCGTAACGGAAAAAACCGTACGCTTTGAGAGCCCTGTTCCCAAAGAATTTAATCGCGTATTAGTATGAGAAAAATTATCATCCTTGTTTTTTGTTCCTTGTTCTTTGTTCCGGTCTTCGCCGCTAAACGCAAAGTACACACGATAGGCGACAGTACGATGTCGGAGTACAAGCCCGCTGCGACACCCAAACGCGGATGGGGCATGTACTTGCAGGCATTCTTTAATCCGGACAGCGTAGAAGTCAACAACCGCGGCAAGAGCGGTGCCAGTACACGTACGTTCTATGAGACAGAGAACCTCTGGCCTTCCGTTAAGACACAAATGCATGCCGGCGATTACCTCATCATCCAATTTGCGCACAACGATGAGAAATGCAAAGGTGAGGATGTCTATGAGCAAAACGCCAAACTCCGTGCCGAAGGCAAGGATACCCTGACCGACATGCGGGGCACGGAACCCAACACCACCTATAAGGAATACCTGCGCACCTATATCCGCGAAGCACGAACGATGGGTGTCACGCCAATCCTGATGTCTCCTATCTGCCGGGCGTACTTCAAGGACGGCAAGATCAACGACGAAGGCCGGCACGTACTATCCGAGCATAAAAACTACGTACGCTCTATGCGCGAAGTAGCCGAAGAGACAGGCGTTCCCTTCCTCGATATGACCGCGCGTTCGCAGGAACTGTACGAACAGCAGGGAAAGGACTTCTGTATGACGCATTATTTCAACTGCGGTGACAAGACCCACACCGGAGCCGAAGGAGGTATGGCGATTGCAAGTCTGGCGTACGAGTTGATCAACCAGGCACCGGAGTTAGGAGAACTGCAGGCATGGACCGTTTTCCCGAGCAAAGAGCAATATGCAACCTACGCACAGAACATCGAAGAGAAAGGCAAGAAAGCCGCTTTTGCCGCAAAAGGCGAGCCGTTTGAAATTATAGATTTAAAATTAAAAATTCAGAATCTGGAGCAGGTCAAAGGAGGATTTGTTCCAACCGGAGGTTTATGGCCGGCAGGTGAGATAGACGAGGTAGCCAACCGCTATATCGAGTACACTATTCCTGCGAAGAAGAAAGGTCTCGTTATAGAGACGATTACCCTACCCGTACGCGCGAAAGGCGGAGAAGGCATGAATATACATATTAATTACGGTTTCGGTGACTCCTTCCGCGACGTCACAACCATCTACGAGAACACGGCGCTGCCGAAGAACAAATGGCTCACCGTCACCTTAGACCAACCCATCCTTGTTCCTGGTGGTGAGACGCTGCATATCCGCGTACTGCCGTGGTACGACTCCAACGGTAAGCCGCAAGCAAAGAAATACCTCCAACTCGGTCAGCTGGAGGTAATCGGCAAACGATTGCAATAAAAAAGAAAGCCGCTCAAATGAGCGGCTTCTCTTTTTAATAACTGGTACGCTGGGTTGCAGCGTAACTGATCTTCAGTGCGTAGGCACGACGCAGTTCCTGCTTGATGTCCGCGATGACACCCATTTTGGTTTCCTTGTCGGCCTTGATGGAGACGGTCATCAAACCTTGGTCGCTCTCCTTCATGGACGAACGCTCATTGACGATATACTCACCGATCTCCTTCACTTCTGCGAATTGGTCATTCAACTGGATACGCGTTTCCGCACCGTATTGTTTACGGAACTCTGCGGTCGGCGTACCTACGTAGATATAACGCACGAGGGATTTATTCTCCAGCTTGGTGAGCTCAGAAGCCTGCGGGGTCTTGAACTGCACCTTATAGCTTACTTCCTTCATTGACGTAACAGACATGAAGAAGAACAGCAGCATGAAGATAATATCAGGGAGAGACGACGTATTGAGCGCCGGCATCTCACGTTTCTCATTTCTACGAATCTTTGCCATGTTAGTTACCGTAATTTTTAGGCTCAGCCTCGGAAATCTTCTGAGGATAGATCTTTTGGATCTGTTTCTGTTGATCCTCTTCGAGTTCGTTATAAGCCTTGTGGAAATACTTCTGCGCGCATTCTTCACGCAATTCATTATATGCCGCTACGAGTTCGTTCTGAACATCGAGATATGCCTGATACTGGGTATCCACATCGTTCTGGACGGAGATGACGTGATCCTTGGTGTATTTGATAACACCGAACGGAGCACCGAAATCCTCTTCGAACAGTTTCGGATAGTAGTCCGCATTCTCCTCGTTCTTGATGAACTTCTTGGCATTCTCTCTCAGTTGCTTCACATCCATCAACTGGCCTTGCACCATGAGTTGGTTAGCGGAGTTGATCTTCACTACCAGCAGGTTGCGCTTGTTGATATCCTTATCCTCCACTTTTTGGTCAGGCGGAATAGGCGCAGGCAGACGGCGAGCCAGTCCTTGGTTCACATCCATAGAGGTGGTCACCAAGAAGAAAATCAGCAACAGGAACGAGATGTCGGCCATAGAGCTGGCGTTGATCTGTGGGACTTTCTTTGCCATGATAAATGTGATTTACTTCGACAGTTTTTTAGTATGTACATATCCCCAGATCATCGTACCAATCGTAGCGATGAAGAGGAAATAGCAAGCGTAGATAACAGCGTCAGCGAGCTGAGCCCATGCGCCTTCGTTATCCGTACCTTCGTAACCGATAATATTGATCTTCTCCGGGCTACCGAGGAACCAGCAGATGAGAGCCAAAGCGACGAAACCACCTACTACGCCAAGCGTCATGTACGCTTTGCGGCGGTTGGTCTTCCAGTTATTAGCGAAGTCAACGCATACCACAGCCAGAGTGATCAGGACTACCAATCCAACAAGGATGTAGACCCAGATGAGGAAAGCATCGGTGAAGCGAGGAATATCCAGGAAATCACCGGCCACCTCGAGACTACCGTTGGAGCCACCGAGGAAGAACAGCGCGATAAACACGAGTCCCAAACCCAGCAGCGACCAGAGGGCAATCTTAGGAATCATTTTATAGTCTTTCATAATTGCACAAAATTGTTTAGATTAAACAATAGTTTTCAGCTTACAGCAATCAGCATTCAGCTTATTTTTTCTTTTGTGCAGCGTCGTACTCTACTACGATATCGAGCAGGCTAATCGAGCTGTCTTCCATCTCATTTACCAGACCCTCAACGAGGCTGAGGATGTAGTTGTAGAACAACTGGAGAACAACAGCAATAATCAAACCGAGAAGGGTGGTCAACAGAGCGACCTTGATACCACCGGCAACAACGGTAGCCGAGATATCACCTACTTGCTGGATCTTATCGAAAGCCTCGATCATACCGATGATGGTACCCAAGAATCCGAGAGACGGAGCGATAGCGATGAAGAGGGTGATCCAAGAGAGGTTCTTCTCCAGCAGACCCAGTTGAACACCACCATAGGAAGCAACGGTCTTCTCTACTACGTCGATACCCTCGTCGTAGCGGCTCAGACCCTGATAGAAGATCGAAGCTACCGGACCACGGGTGTTACGGCAAACCTCCAGAGCTTTCTCAATACCACCTTCTTTCAGAGCAGCCTCAATATTAGCAAGCAACTCTTTGGTGTTCGTTTTGCTCAAAGACAGATAGATAATACGCTCGATACAGAGAGCCAAACCGAATACGAGAGTAACGAGGGTCAAAGCCATGAAGCCTGCACCACCTTCGATAAATTTGGTCTTCAGCGTCTTGTGGAGCGCTACCATGCCTCCGGCTTCTTCTGCAGGAGCCTCAGCTACTTCTTCAGCTGCAGGAGCAGCCTCGTCTACTTGTTCAACAGCAGCCTCTTCAACAGCAGCTGCTTCTTCTTGTGCCATCATAACTGCGCTACCAAAGGTAAGCATCGCCAGCACGGTCAGAGTTGCAAAAATTTTTTTCATGAGAATAATAAATTAATTAAGTTATTTGTGTTTTAAATTTAAAGTCATCTTTGCGGAGAGACGGGGATTTCTCCGTAATTCCCTTGCGGAGAGACGGGGATTCGAACCCCGGAAACCCTTTTGGAGTTTACACGCTTTCCAGGCGTGCCTCTTCAACCACTCGAGCATCTCTCCTTCGTCGGAAGTGGCTTACAACGACTTCGTTACAACCTAACTCGTAGGGTCGCCGCACTTCCTTCTCTTCGGTCGGCAAACGCAAAGCGATTTACCTCCCGATGTATTTCAATTACTTATTAGAACGCGCGTTTATCAATATCGGGTACAAAGGTACTGCTTTTTTTGCAAATACGCAAGAGTTTTCGTAAAATTTTCGTTTTTTTTCGTTATTTTATGCCAAAAAGTTGTCTTGCGTTGGCACTTGTGACCTCAATTATATGTTCTACAGAGCAATTATATACCTCAGCCAGCCGTTCAGCGACATGAATCATGAGCCTACTTTCATTGCGCTCTCCTCTATGAGGAGTGGGTGCCAAATACGGTCCGTCGGTCTCCAACACAATACGCTCCAACGGTACCACCTCCAGTGTTTCGGACAATTTGCAATTCTTAAAAGTCAGCACACCACCGATCCCCAAATAGAAACCCATCCGCAAATACTGCTGCGCGACTTCCTTACTGCCATTAAAACAATGTATCACGCCACGTACGTGCGCGTTCTTCAGCATATTCAGTGTATCTTCGGTCGCTTCGCGGCTATGAATCATAACCGGCAAATCCAATTCTTCCGCTAAATCCAACTGTCTTTGGAACACTTCACGCTGGGCCTCCTTAAAGGTAGTATCCCAGTAATAATCAAAACCAATCTCACCGATCGCTACAATCTCATTGCGGTGCTCGCGGATAGTTTGTTCAATGACCGCATATTGCTCCTGCCAATCCTCTTTCACATCCTGCGGATGAAAACCCAAACCGGCATAACAGTACCCCGGGTGCTTATGGCACACGTCCAAGATACCCGGAATGGACGCAGCATTGACGCCGGGAACAATCATCATTTCCACCCCACTCTCGCGTTGGCGGGCAATGACCTCTTCTCTATCAGGCGCGTACGCCTCTTCGTCTAAATGGATATGCGTGTCTATCATTTTCTATTCAAAATACTGGAGTCTCCGTAACTAAGGAAACGAAAATCGTGACTCAGGGCATAGTCATAGATCGTCTTCCAATCGCCCCCGACAAAAGCACTAACCAACAAGAGCAACGTGGACTGCGGTTGGTGGAAATTAGTGATCAACTGATCCACAATACGGAAGGTATAACCGGGTTTGATCATAATTTGCGTCTCGGCATGGAGCGTCGTCTGACCTGTCCTGTCCAAATAATCCAGAATCGCCTGCAGCGCGTCAAAGGTCGATAACGAATAGTCCTGCTCGTAAGGCTCAAATTGCCCCACATGTATTTCGACATCTCGACATCTCGACATCTCGACATCTCGAAGTTTATTTCCGATAAAATACAGACTCTCGAGCGTTCGCATACTGGTCGTTCCGACCGCCACGATATGTCCAAGCTTGGCTTGGATGTGCGCGATTGTCTCGCGCGGCACGGCGATGATCTCCGTGTGCATGGTATGCTCATTAGCATCGGCTGTCTTGACCGGCAGGAACGTACCGGCACCTACATGCAACGTCACCTCATCGGTCTCGATACCGCGGGCACGAAGATCGTTCAGGACCTGATCCGTAAAATGCAAACCTGCCGTCGGAGCAGCCACAGACCCCTTGATACGCGAATAAACAGTCTGATAAGTACGCAGATCCGATTCCTCGGTCTTACGATTGAGGTACGGCGGGATAGGCAGTTCACCGGCTGCATCCAAAATCTCCGCAAAGGAGACATTCTCTTCATCCCACTCAAAACGCACGGCAAACGTATTTCCTAACACCTGCTCCTTATAAGCACGGAGCGTAAAATCACCTGCTTTCAGTTCTATCGCCTCGTCATGCCATTTCTTCACGTTACCTACCATACATTTCCAGGTACAACCGGTGGTGGAACCTAACGACAACTGGTAATCGTGCGGCATAAGAGGCTCCAGACAAAAGACCTCTATACGGGCACCGGTCGGTTTATGAAACTCCAATCGTGCCTGTATCACGCGCGTGTTATTATATATAAGGAGCGAATGCGGCGCGATATAATCGCCCACATGATAGAAACGATCTTCCGTCACCTGACCGTCACGATACACTAACAACTTACTGTGGTCGCGCTCGGCAAGCGGGTACTTGGCGATCCGCTCATCAGGCAAAGGATAATTATAATCGGCTATGTATATTGGCTTCATTTCTTTTTCCCTGAAAAAGTTCGTATTGATTAAACTGGCAATCCAGCTCCCCGTTAAGCAGACGGTATTTCTTACTCGGTTTGAGTCCGATCCGTTTCATGGCATCTGTATTGGAAGAGATGATCCATGCCGTCGCACCGGTGAACTGATGCTTGAGCGCCGTACCAATTGCGCCATACAGGTCTTCCATTTCTTTGTTGCTCTTCAGACGCTCGCCGTAAGGCGGGTTCATCATGACTAAGGGTGAAGGGGTGAATGGATGAAGGGATGAAAGGTCCTTTAATTCCTCCAAACGTACTTGTTTGAGTTCGACATCCTTCTGGACTCCCGCAGACTTCACATTCTTCGTGGCCTGCTGGATGGCATAGAAAGAGGCATCGGAACCGTAAATACGATGCTCGAACTCACGTTCGTGCGAATCATCGTTATAGATATCGTTCCATAAGTCGGCATCGAAATCAGGCCAATGCTCAAAGGCAAACTCCTTGCGGAAGACACCCGGAGCGATGTTACGCGCCATGAGTGCCGCCTCGATGAGCAGCGTACCGGATCCGCACATAGGGTCATAGAAATCCGACTGTCCGTGCCACCCCGCCATGCGTAACATGCCGGCCGCCAGTACTTCATTGATAGGTGCTTCGGTGGTTGCGACGCGATATCCGCGTTTATGCAGACTCTCACCGGAAGAGTCCAACGAGAGGGTGACATGGTCGTTCCCGATATGCAGATTAATGCGGACATCGGGGTTCTCGGCATGCACGCTCGGTCGTTTACCGGTTTTTTCATTCCAGTAATCGACTATGGCGTCTTTCACGCGGTAGGTAACGAAGAGGCTGTTGTGGAAGAACTCGCTATAAACCGTAGCATCAATAACAAAAGTGTTATCCACCGTCATAAAATGGGACCAATCCACCGATTTGGCCATTTCATAAATCTGATCTTCGGGTTTGAGCCGTTCGCCTTTCACTTTGAGCCGGTCGCTCTTAACAGGTACCAAAATACGAATAGCGGTACGCAAGCAGAAGTTCGCACGATAAAGCAACGCTTTGTCACCACGGAAAGAAACAGCACGGCGTTCCAGCTGTACATCATTGGCACCCAACTCGATCAACTCCAGCGCCAACACCTCCTCCAGACCCTTAAAGGTCTTTGCTAACATCAAAAAAGTAGCCTGCTGTTTCATTTTTTTTCAAAAATATTTGGTCAATTCATTTTTTTGTAGTACCTTTGCACCCGCTTTCGAGGAAAGATGGCAGAGTGGTCTATTGCGTCGGTCTTGAAAACCGAAGTACTGAAAGGTACCGGGGGTTGACAGGGCCTTCTCACCACAACGGTCGGGGGGTCTCCGCCGCTTCGCTCTGTCGATTATTGCTCCGCAATTTTCGAATCCCTCTATCATTATTTTTTCAACTGGAAGGGGAAGGAACCGATCAGATTACCGTCGCAGAAGAAATCGATCGAATAGAAACCGTCTTCTACCTCAAAACCTTCGTCCACCGTGCAGTAACAAGTGCCGTTATACGTCTCACCGGTATACTCCAGTTGTTGGGTCAGAGTATAGGGGATATTGAGATTCTCAAACGGGAATGTCTTTGCCTCTTGTTCGCCAAGCAAGTTGCCTTCAGGCGTAATGATACGTGCGTAGAGGTCCTTGAGACCCGGTGTACAGGTGATATTCTTGGCAATCGTGTAATCAAACTGCAACTTCGCCATATGGCTCACCATACGCGTTTTCTTATCGTTCTTATTGAGCATCGTGAGCGTACAGGAGGACACCTCCAGCATCGATGCACGCTCGACCGTCTCGGTCAATTGGGCATTGACATTGGACAAATGCGTATTGCGCTCCTTAACCTGTTGGTTTTCCTCCTTGACCAGCATATTCTCTTCGGTCAAACGGGCATTGGTCGCATTAAGCGAATCGATCTGATGCACGTAACTAACCATCACCGCACGCACAGTTGCCAGTTCTTTCTTCAGTTCTGCTATCTTGCGGGCATTGGAAGCCTTGGTCTGACGTAACTCCTCCAACAAGTCCTGCACGCGCTGTTGTTCACGACTCAGCAAGTCCTGCAGCGAGTCATTGCGGATATCCATCTGCTGGTAACCGTCAAACTGAATCGCCAGATCTTCGTACTCTTCCTCCAGTTCTTCTTTCTCTATCGTCATCTGCTCCACCATCTCGGTCATCTCCTGATGCTGGCGGAAATTCCAGTAAACAAGCACACCGATGATGAGGGCAAGCACACCGAACAGGATCCAAACTAATTTCTTATTCATAATAAAGGTATCACTTTCTCTAATTGATTGCTTCTACTGCCTTTGAGCAGGATATTGTAACCGCAGAGCGGCTCTTTTCGCAAGGCTTCACACAAGGCCTCGACGTTTTCGTAGATCGGATACGGGGCGGTGGTTTCTTTGTATTCCTCGCCTACCAACAACACTTTTTCTGCCTTGCGCTCGAGCAACATATTCACGATATTCTGGTGCTCGAGGTGCGAATACTCACCTAATTCCCTCATCGCACCCAAAATATAACAGTTGCCTTTGAACGCATTGATAGCTGCGGTCATGGAGGTAGGATTGGCGTTATACGCATCGACCACCACCGTATTGCGCTCGGTCTGCATGAACTGCGAACGGTTATTGGAGGGAACATACGCACGGATCGCTGCCAATGCATCCTCTTCGGAGATACCGAAGTGTTTACCCACGCAAATAGCTGCCGATACATTCTCCGCATTGTAACCACCCACGAGATGCGTACCTTCCGGCATCACACCGGTGTGGTATTCGACTAGGTTTCCTAGGTGTCCTAGGTTACCTAGGTTGCCTAGCATCGTTCGCAGATACGGATTATCCGCATTCCGGAAGATGGTTCCTCCGTGGTTCACGATCCACTCATACAACTCCGCTTTGGTGCGTTGTACCCCTTCGAAGGAACCAAAACCCTGCAGATGGGCTTTGCCGACATTGGTGATCAGACCAAAATTCGGCTCCGCTATCTCTACCAGTTCTTTGATATCGCCCGGATGGGAAGCCCCCATCTCAACAATCGCCATCTCGTGCGCGCGCGTTATAGATAATAAGGTGAGGGGCACACCGATCTGGTTATTAAGGTTACCCTGGGTGTAGTACAAGTTATATCGGGTCTTAAGCACCGCAGCACAGAGTTCTTTGGTCGTAGTTTTCCCATTCGTACCGGTGATACCTAAAATAGGCAACCCCAACTCCCGACGCCAAGTACGGGCCAGATCCTGCAGTTCCGCCAAAGCGTTCTCCCCACAGATCACATACTCCGCGCCCTGTGCTTTCGCCTGGTCCACGAAGTCGTTACCGTCAAAATGTTCTCCCTTCAGCGCCACAAAAACAGCGCCGGAAGTGACCTTCCGGCTGTCTGTTGTGACGAAAAGAGATTCTTTATTTCTTATTAGGAAGCTCCAATCCATAGTTCTTCTTTTTGTCTTCCACTTTGAGTGCAAGGCTCAGCAAGAAGGCCAGTACACCGAACGAAGCAAACACGATCATCGGTACAAGGTAACCATCCGTAGCCACACGCAGTTTACCGATCAACAGCGGTACAAGACACAGACCGATATTCTGTACCCAGAAGATGAGGCAGTAAGCCGAACCCAGCACTTTCTCATCGATGATCTTCGGTACAGACGGCCACATCGATGCCGGAACCAGCGAGAAGCTGACGCCGAGCACCAGGATAGTAGCCAAGGCCAAAGTCTTACTCGGGTATGCCGGCAGCACGAAAGCGAACACACTGTGACATGCAATCATGATGATCGCACCCAGCAGCATCATCGATGCACCTTTACCTTTATAATCAATGAACGCACCGAGGAACGGGGTCAGCACCATGGCCAATATCGGGAACCACTTGAACAGTCCTGCTGCTTCCGCATTGGAGATAGCAAGCGTCTCTTCCAAGAAGTTCGTCGCAAAACGCTGGAAGGGGAAGATAGCCGAATAATAGAGCACGCAGAGGAGCGCCACGATCCAGAACATCTTTGAGGTCAGGATCTGCTTGAGGTCCGATACATGGAACTCATCCTCCGGATCTTTCTCTGCTGTTGCCTCACCGATTGCCACGAGTTGGTTGTCGAAGGTTTTGTCCATGATGGTGAAGACAAAGAAATTGATCAGGCCGATGATGAGCAGCAGGGTCGCAAAGAGCAGCGGTGCAGTCACGGAGTTCGTTCCGTTTACTGCATAATGGGAGCTGAACATAGGAGCTAACCACATGGCAGCGAATACACCCAGACGGGCAATCGCCATCTCGAGACCCATAGCCAAGGCCATCTCTTTGCCTTTGAACCACTTAGCGAGGATCTTACTAACCGTAGTACCGGCCATCTCACAGCCGCAACCGAAGATCATAAAACCGAACATCGCCAATTTGGCGCTACCCGGCATCGACGGCCACCAGGCATTGAGCCATTCTACCGTGTTGGCATCGGCCCACGAGATACCCCAGTATTTGATTCCGGCACCGATGACCATCAACGATGCGGAGAGCAAACCGGTGAAACGGACGCCCATCTTATCGAGGATGATTCCGGCGATGATCAGGAAACCAAACACATTGAGCAGGTACTCACCGGCCGCATAGGTACCGAAGTCGCCACGGTCCCAATCGAGTGTCTCCTCCAGCAGGGATGCTAACGGAGAGAGGATATCAACGAACATGTACGCGAAGAACATCATCGATGCTACCAGCACCAACACCGTCCATCGTGCGACTGCGCTATCGCGCAGCGTCTTTTGAAGTTTTTCTACCATAATTGTAGGAATATGAGTTTTTTTTCTTGAGCCATTCCGCCTTTTTCTTCTCGTATTCGGCGTAGTGACTCTCTAAATAACCGTCAGCCATATTACTTAATACCCAGTTCTTTCTTCACAGCTGCCGTTGCATCAATGGCATCATCACCGATATGCACCATGGCTGCCGAGTCAAAGATATAGGTATAGTGCTCGCGCTCACCGACAGCTTTGATAGCCTTTGCCAGTTTCTCGTGAACGGGCGCCAACAGTTCCTGTTGTTTTTTCTGGATATCCTGTTCTGCGGTCTGGTAGAAGAGTTGGATACGTTGCTGCATCTCCTGCAACTCCTGCTGACGGATCTGCTTGATGGCGTCAGCCATCGTAGCCTCTTGTGCCTGATAGTCCTGGTACTTCTTCTGAATCTCCTCGTTCATAGATGCCAACTGGTTCTCATACTGCGAGTTGATGGTGTCCATTTTCAGTTTTACCTGATTCACTTCCGGCATCTGCGCAAAGAGCTCTTGCGTGTTGATGTGACCGAATTTCTGTGCGCTGACTGCCAAAGGCAAGATCAGCATAAGGGAAATAATAATCTTTTTCATTTTTATATAGTTTTTTGTTATTTTGCTCCTAATTTCTGCAGCACCTGATCGGAGATGTCCAGTTTGGAGGACATATAGATAAGGGCGGGATCGGCAGAACGGTCTTTGACAATCTCGATCCGTTTCTCGTTAGCCAGGTCCTGGATCGCATTGTAGATCTCATCCTGAATGGGTTTGATCAGCGCTTCGCGCTTCTTATACAGTTCCCCTTCCTGACCGAAATACTTGCGTTTGAGTTCCAGTACCTCCTGTTCCTTGTCCACGATCTCTTTCTCACGTTGAGCGCGCATGGTCTCCGAGAGGAAGATCTGTTCCGTCTGGTAGTTGGTTGCCATGACGCGTGCGTCCTGTGCCGCGGCATCGATCTCTTTCTGCCAACGCTTGGAGAGCATCGTCAACTGCTCATTCGCCTGCTCGTACTGCGGCAGGTTTTTGAGGATATAACTCATGTCGATATACGCTATCGACTGATCTTTAGCAAAAGCCGTGCCAAAAGCCATCACGGCTAATAATAATATATTAAATAATCTTTTCATAATTCTTTTTCGTGATCTCGTGATCACGTTATTATAGTTCTTGTCCGAGCACGAAGTGGAACTGACTTCCGCTGTATTGGTCGGAACCGTTGATTTTATCGAAGCCCCAGCCCCAGTCGATACCCAGCAGACCGAACATCGGCAGGAAGATACGCACACCCAGACCGGCAGAACGCTTGAGGTTGAAGGGGTTATACTCCTCTATATTGGAGAAACAGTTACCGGCCTCCACAAAGACATGCGCCCAGATGGTCGCACTCTGCTCGAGGGTAATCGGGTAACGAAGCTCCATGGTGAACTTATTGTACAGATAACCCATGTTACGTCCCGTAGTGACGTCATACGGCGTCAACGAACCCGATGAGTAACCACGCATAGAGACGTACTCGGTGGCGTAACTGGTGTAAGACGACATACCGTCACCACCCATATAGAAAGTCTCAAACGGCGACTTGAGGTACTGGTTGTAATGACCGAGATAACCGAACTCGGCACGGGTCATAAGTACCAGTTTGCTATCCTTGGTAAGCGGGGTGAAGACCTTACCGGTAAATTTCCATTTATGGTATTCAATGAGGTGGTATTTCTCATTGTTCGTCATCTGCGAATAGTCCGCAGGGAAGAAGAGCGACCAAGGTGGTGTCAACTTAACACCCAAGGTAAACTGACTACCACGACGGGTATAGATGGGGTTATCGATGGACGAACGGCTGAGTTGGAGGTTGAGTGCCAGGTTATGACTCGTTCCGTCTGAGATCAGCAGGTACGGCCAGTCTTTCATCATATACATCTGGTAACTGAGCTCACCGTAGAACGCAAAATAGTCGTCCGGCCAACGCAGACGTTTACCGTAACCGAGCGACACACCGAGGGTACGGAGGTACTTGTCCCTGTCGGCTTCTGACTCCGCCAACTGCTGGTAGTAATTGCTGTTACCGGAGTAGTAGTAATAACTCGAATAGGTGTTATAGAGGTTCTGGTAAGCCTTCTGGTAACGCGACGAGTAACCGGTCTGGTTGGCAAAATAGATGGATGCACTCAGACTGTTCGGTCGCTTACCACCGAGCCAAGGCTCCAAGAAGGAGAGCGAAGCCTGCGTATAATAGATACCGTTCGTGCGCGCGTTGATGGAGAAGGTCTGACCCTCACCTTGCGGCACAATACGATAGGCTTTTTTGTTAAAGAGGTTCTGGATGGCGAAGTTGGTGAACTTGAGGCCCAATGAACCCACAAGACCCGTGGCACCCCAACCTAACGAGAACTCAATCTGGTCCGAGGACTTAGTCTCCAGTTGATAGGTTATATCCACCGTTCCCTCTTCCGGATTCGGTTGGATATCCGGCACCAGTTTCTCCTGATCAAAGTGACCCATCTGCGCCAACTCACGCAACGAACGCATGATATCCGACTGCGAATAGAGTTGTCCGGGCTTGGTATAGAGTTCGCGGCGAACGACATGCTCATACACACGCGTGTTACCCACGATCTTCACCTCATTGATCGTCGCCGGTTTTCCTTCGTACATACGCATCTCGAAATCAATCGAGTCATTGGATACGTTCACCTCCACCGGTTCCACATTGAAGAATAGGTATCCCCGATCGGTGTACAGTTTGCTCACCGCATCGTCGTCACCCGTCAATCGGTCATTAAGGGTCTTGAGGTTATACACATCACCCGGTTTGACACCCAGCGTCATATCCAACAACTCGTACGGATAAACGGTGTTGCCCACCCACTTAACCGAACGAACGTAGTACTTATCACCTTCGCTGATGGTCATATAGACATCGACGCGCGTCGGATCTTCGGGATTCGGTACCACGCTATCGGCTACGATATACGCGTCGCGGTAACCGTACTCGTTGTATTTCTCGATGACGGCCTGTTTGTCTTTCTCATACAGGTCAGTGACAAATTTCTTAGTGCGGAAGAGGTTGATAATATCATTATCATTCGTCTTCTTCATCGCCTTGTTGATCTGACGATGCGTCAGGTGCTCGTTACCGGTGATGTAAATTTTCCCTACCTTGGTCTTCACTTTCTTATCGATGCCGACCAGCACCTTGACGTAACCCGGATGATCCTGATCTGCCTGCTGGATGACATACACTTCGGCGTTATGGAAACCTTTCTCCGCCAGATATTTCTTAATCACCGTCTTGGCATGGTCCTCCACGTTAGGCGTCATCTGACTTCCTTGCCGGATACCGGCTTTCACTTCCACATCCTCCCGTTCGGACTTCTTGAGTCCTTCGTACTTGACTTCACTGATACGCGGACGTTGCTCTAACTCGATCGTGAGCCAGATCTGATTACCTTCTATCTTGGAGGCTTTGATCTTGACATTCGAGAACAGTCCCTGTTTCCAGAACCGTTTGATGGCTTTGGTAATCTGGTCTCCGGGCACTTCAATCTTATCTCCCACCGCCAGACCGGAGAAGCCGATGAGTACAAAGTCCTCATAGCTGTCCGCGCCTTCCACCTCGATACCGGCTATCTCGTAGGTTTTCCGCGACATACCGTATTCAATATCCTGGGCAAAGACCCCGACACTGAATAGCACAAACAATAGTATATTAATGAATCTGTTCACTCGTTTTCCCAAATCTACGTTCACGTTTCTGATAATCAACAATGGCCTTATAAAACTCCTCTTCCGTAAACTCCGGCCAGAGACAATCGGTGAAGTACAACTCACTGTACGCCAGTTGCCACAAGAGGAAATTGCTGATGCGGTACTCACCGCTGGTACGGATCAGCAGGTCCGGATCAGGCATGTTGCAGGTGGTCATGAGCGAACTGACTAACTGCTCGTTCACCTCTTCGGCACGCAGCGCACCTTTCTGCGCACGATGTACTGCTTCACGCATCGCTTCGGTGATCTCCCAACGAGCCGAATAACTGAGGGCAATGACCATCGTCAGACCGGTGTTCTTACTGGTCTGCTCAATACAACCGAGGAATTTCTGTTTTGTTCCTTCCGGAAGACGCTCGATGTCACCGATGGTCTGCAAGCGTACGTTGTTGTTCATCAGCGTCGGTGTCTCCTTCACGATCGTATCCACGAGCAAGGTCATCAGTGCATCCACCTCCTCTTTGGGGCGGTTCCAGTTCTCCGTACTGAAGGTGTACAACGTCAGGTACTCGATACCCAGTTCCGTAGCAGCTACAGTGATGTTATGTACCGTTTGGACACCTTGTTTATGTCCGTACATTCGTGCCAGACCTTGTTTCTTGGCCCAACGTCCGTTACCGTCCATGATAATCGCCACATGGCGCGGCAGACGTTCTTTGTCTATTTGTGTTTTATAATCCATGTTCTTACCAATTACAAATCTTGCAAGCTTTCTTTGCCCTTGCAAATTCAAATACGATGCCGGCAGTCAACATACCGGTCACATCGCAGTTCATCCAGTTTGATCCGTTCAGATGATGCGTATCATTCAAAGAACTCTGTCCCTCCAAATCATCCGCGAAATAGATATTATGCTGCCAGGCGATGTTCAGACCCACGCGCTCATGAAACTTCCACTTGAATCCGATACCAAGAGGTACATACCCGGAGGCAGTCATTGTTCCTTCATTCACCCCGTTATACACACCCGCTCCGAGTCCGGCAAAGATATACGGCGTATAGGGTTTGATGCGGCGGTTGTTCTTATCGGCTTCCCCGAACGGCAGAAAATTAAACTCTGCCATTACGTCCACGTTGTACAAACGATTGGACCACTTTTCATTGAGCCGTTCGCTGTTCATCGTGTACTTGTCCCCGATGATACGCTGACCGCTGAACTTCGCCTGAATCGCCCAGCGTTTGGTGAACTTATACCGAAAATGTGCACCGTACGCCTCACGCGGGTTCATGAAGATATGCGGTGTCGCATCTCCCACATAATATCCACAACCGCCCTGCAGACCAAACTCACACAGGAAAGGCTGACCTTGACTGAAAACCGTCGTACTCAGTACGGATAATAACACTATGTATATAACTCGTTTCAACTCTTAATCAACAATCTAAATGCGTCCGTGACGCGTTTGACGCCCACCACTTCAATGCGGAATCGTTTACTATCCACCTTTTGTTCCGCAGGAATAAGAATTCGTTTGAATCCTAATTTCTCTGCCTCCGCGATCCGCTGCTCAATGCGGTTGACCGGACGTATCTCACCGGCAAGTCCCACTTCACCACACAAACAAGTCGATGCATCGAGTGCGATATCCATGTTACTACTCAACACCGCTGCCAGTACCGCCAGGTCAATTGCCGGATCCTGCACACGCAGTCCGCCGGCTATATTGAGGAACACATCTTTCTGCAGCAACTTAAACCCTACCCGCTTCTCCAGCACTGCCAGCAACATATTGAGTCGTCTGCCGTCAAAACCGGTCGAGGAACGTTGCGGTGTACCGTACGCTGCGGTGGAAACCAGTGCCTGCACTTCAATCAAGAACGGTCTTACACCTTCCACAGCCGCAGCTATCGCGATACCGGACAGTCCTTCTCGTGAGGTAGAGAGCAGCAGTTCCGAGGGGTTTGTTACTTCGCGCAACCCATCCTGCCGCATCTCGTAGATACCTAACTCGGAGGTTGAACCGAAACGGTTCTTCTGCGCCCGTAGGATACGGTACATGTTATGTTGGTCTCCCTCAAACTGCAGCACCGTGTCCACGATATGCTCCAGTACTTTGGGGCCTGCCAGCGAACCTTCCTTATTGATATGACCGATGATGATGAAAGGAATATTGCGTGTCTTGGCGAACTCTAAAATCCGTGCCGCACACTCGCGCACCTGACTCAACGAACCGATGGTCGCATCGATGGCATCTGTACCGATGGTCTGAATCGAGTCTATCACCACAATCTCCGGCTCCAGATCCTTCACCTGTTCCAGGATACGTTCGAGGGATGTCTCGGCAGATATATAGAGGTTCTCCGCGTTACCGGCAAGCCGTTCGGCACGTAACTTAAGTTGCTGCGCCGACTCCTCACCCGAAGCGTAGAAAGTCTTGCGTTCGCCCTGCTGCATCAATACCTGCAACGCCAGTGTCGATTTACCGATACCCGGTTCACCGCCCAGCAACACCAGACTCCCCGGTACGAGACCACCACCTAACACACGGTTGAACTCGCCGTTGTGCATATCGATCCGGATCTCGTGCGTTGCTTGTACGTCCTGAAGACGTTGAGGACGGGTGTCGCGGAACTTTCGACTTTCCACTTTCGTCTTTCCACTCTCCACGATCTCCTCTTCATACGTTCCCCACTCACCGCAGACCGGACAACGACCGAGCATCTGCGGGGCTTTGGCCCCACAGGACGAACAGACATATTGTATCGTTGCTTTTGCCATCAGATTTCTATTACGTTGTTTTCCTCTGCGAGGATGGTGTTATCAAATATCGGTTTGGCTTCATTGAGGAAGAGCGAATGGTCTTCGACCCGTGCACTGTAGTGACCCAAAATCAGTTTGCCCACATTCGCCATCTTGGCAATCGTAGCCGCTTCCGCAGCTGTCGAGTGCTTAACCTCTTTGCTGCGTGTGCCGTGTGCTTTCAAAAACGTGGACTCATGATAGAGGGCCTCCACGCCTTCGATGATCGGCACGATCTTCTCCGAATACTGGGTGTCCGAACAATAGGCGTAGCGCTTGGTGGTCACGTACTCGAACGAACCGTCCTCTTTCTTCACCCGACGCGTCTCCTTGAAAAGGAACCCGCAGGTCGGCACACCGTGTTTCAACGGAATCGTCTCCACACTCACTGTCCGATCCTCGTAGATCACTTCGTGCTTACGCGGGTTGATGGGATGGAAGATGATGTCATACTCACGGTCGTTGGCATGGTAGTCCAAGAGCGGTTGGAGCAACTTCTCCAAATCCGGTTGGGCGTATATATGCATCGGTTGCGTACGCTTGAGCATACCCAGCGTCGTCAGCAGACCAATCAGACCGAAACAATGGTCCCCATGCAGGTGCGAAATAAAAATGTTATACAGACGCGCCGTACGGATACCCAGTTTCTGCATGGTCAGGATCACGCCCTCCCCGCAGTCCACCAGGAACCGCTTGTCGCCTATATCCACTAACTGCGCCGAGGGAGACGTGGTCTTCGTCGGCTTGGCACTTCCGCACCCTAATATGGTTACCTTAGCTTCGCTCACCTTTAAACTCTAAACTTTAAACTTTAAACTTGACTCAATTGGGCGAGTACTTTATCGCCTAATTGAGTCTTTTTCTCTATATGTTCGAGTACCGCCTTAACGAAGGAGTTGGACTCAAACGAACCGCGTACTTCCTCAAAGTCCGCCTGTGCCTGCGAGCGATCACCGTCCACACCGAAACCGGTCTGGCTGTTGAGATCGAACTCCTTGCGGGCATCGTTATAAACCATCTTATCGAGGTTCACTACGGCTGTCTGCCAATCGGTTACCGTACGCTTAATCTGCTCTAGCGTCACATCTGCCACCTTGCAACCCCATACTTGCTCCAGGTGCTCCAGTGCCCAGGTCCACTCGTACGAGTAGTAGTTGGCGTGCATCTCTTCCATGCGTGCCTGGATAGCTTCCAGACTCAACGCACCGGCTTCGATATCGTCCAGCAGACGACTCACGGCGCTACGGGGAGCAATCAGACCGGCGAGGTCCACCCAGAGACCGGAACCGATCTCAGTATCCGGTTGCAGTGCCTTGCGCAACTCGTCCAACGAATGCCACTCGGTTTGCTCCAGACGGCTGATGAGACTGTTGCCCAAGAACTTCTGAATACCAATCGTATAGAGTTCGCAACCGTGCTTGAGGGAGCTGTTGCGGATCTTGCAGTTGCGGTAGCCATATACTTCGGTGTTCTCTCCGCTCAGTGCCACCAACTCATTGAGCACCTCGCGTCCACGCCACATTTTCTGCACCGTGTACGGGCTCAAGAGGTTGAAATTGATCAAGTCAATCTTATGCGGATCCTTGCGGTTGTCACGTTTCGGCCATTTCTGTGCGTCACGGATCGTACCTACGGTACGCAGGTTTGCACCCGGCACGAGATAACTCTCCGATTGGTTCTCTATCAGGTACGAGAACGGCAGATCGGATGTGTCCGCATGGTGGGTATGACGACCCATCACGAGCGAGAAAGCACCGATCTTCGACGGCCAGAGCAGATAACTGTCACTCGTCGTCTTCGAACCGCGCTCCGCCAGACCCTGATGGATCGGACCAAGTTTGTACATGTGGTTCGATTGGTTACTACCCGAACCGGCGTTCATAAACGAGAACATACCGGCGATGAGCAACGTACTCTTATGGTGGGTCACGGTATACGGACCGGCGAAGATCGCACAGGCCTCTCCGTGCATACCCTGGCAGTTGGAGAAGAACAGACTCTCTCCCGCCGAATAGTGCTTATCAAAGATACAACCCTGGCCGACAAAACACTTGTCCACCAGCGTTGAGTCACCGATTTCCACACCCGAAGCGATGATGAAATCTGTGCACTTGACACCGCTGCCCAAACGTACCGGAGCGGACTCGTTGGAGTTGACTGTTCCGTTCTTGAGACGACTCACACCGGTCAGTTCGGCATAGTCACCGACCCAAACGTTCTTGATCGAACCGCAATTCAGGATCCGTACGTGTTCACCGATGAAACCTACCTCCGAAGCCCGCTCTTCTGCATACGCATCGATCATCCGCTCCAAAGCATGGATCATCTTCGGACGGTGACGATAGAGCGTCAGGATATACGCCAGACTCGCACTCAACTCATTGAAGATAGGAATCTCGCGACCACCGCCTTCGTTCATCACCGGTACCCGTACGCCGTTACCAAACGTGGTCTTGCCGTCCACGAGGATGGCGTTGACGTTCTCGATACAGGTGTTACGACCGATACGGTAGTTAGCGATATAGTTGTGGATATTGTACAAATGACAATCATCCCCCACCTCCACGTTATGCAAGGTCGCGTTGTAGATACCCGAGTGAATCTTCAATCCACCCGGCAACTCGATCTCACGGTGAAAAGCTCCGATCTTGTTATGTCCGGAGAAACGGGTATGATGCACGTACTGCGCCTCAAAATCTTGAGCCACCTCCACGTCCGCCCAGTTCGTCGCCGAGCAACCCGTCGCTTCCAGTTGCGCAATTTCTTGCGCGGTTAGTTTACGGAACATAGATTAGTCGTTTAAGAGCATCGGCATGAGGAGCATCAGCACGTCCTCGTTCTCTTCGTTCTCTGCCGGCAGAATCAGACCTGCACGAGCCGGATCAGCCAGTTTGAGTTGTACATCGGTCGAAGCGATCGAGCTCAGCAGATCAATCAGGAACGGAGCCTTGAAACCGATCGCCATCGGTGTGCCGTTATAACTGCAAGCAATCGTTTCCTCAGCACTCGTCGAGAAATCGATATCCTGTGCAGAAATCTTAATCTGGTTCTCACTCAGAGCCAGACGCAGTTGCGCCGTACCGTTGTTAGCGAACACAGCCACACGCTTGCAGGCATTGATGAGCGTCTGACGGTCTGCGGTCACGATGTTCTGGTTAGCCTGCGGGATAACGGCATTGTAGTTCGGGAAACGACCCTCGATCTGACGGCAAACTACGATGGTAGCGCCAAACTCAAAACGAGCGTTCTTAGCACCGAACGTCACCTTCACTTCGCTCTCCTCTTTAGCCAAGAGGTTCTTCAGCAGACTTGCCGGTTTCTTCGGCAGGATGAAGTTAGCCGTAGCACCGGCCTGTACACCGTTGTTGATGTAACGAACCAAACGGTGCGCATCGGTAGCTACCATCGTCACTTTCTCCGGAGCAATATCAAAGAAGATACCGTTCATCACCGGACGCAACTCGTCGTCCGCGGTGCAGAAGATCGTCTTCTCGATAGCCGCTTGCAGTACATTAGCCGGCATAACGATCGTCTGTGCCTCAGCTTCCGCACCCGGCATCTCCGGATACTCGTTGCCGTTCACGCCAACGAACGAATAGGTACCGTTCTGGCTAACCATGCTAACCGCAAAGTTATTCTCGTCGATCGTGAAAGAGAGCGGTTGCTCCGAGAACTCCTTGAGGGTCTCCAGCAACAACTTAGCCGCTGAAGCTACTTTGCCGGCACCTTCTACTGCCTCTACCTCCACACTCGTACGGATCGTGGTCTCACCGTCCGAAGCGGTCAGTTTCAGTTCATTACCTTGCAAATCAAAGAGCACGTCGTCCAGAATCGGCAACGCGTTCTTACTGTTAATAACACGGCTTACAGCCTGCAATTGCGAAAAGAGTTTAGAACTCGAAATAGTAAATTTCATATTCGTATGTTTTTAGTTATTTTTGTCCTTTTTTTACTTTATATATGCACACGCATTTTTCTTCGCATATACACGCGCGTTTACACAAGCGCATACAAATCGGCTGCAAAATTACAAAAAAAAATTGACATACACAAGAGTGTATGCCATTTTTTGCAGAAAAATGCAATTTTTGTGTCTGAAAATTTGGATATATGCGAAAAAAGTAGTATCTTTGCAGAAAATTTGAGACGCAACTGAAAGTTCAGTATTTAAAAGAGGGAAGAGAGATTGAGTAGACAATAAGTTAAGAGAATAGTGAGAGGGTGCTCAGGATGGTTTAAGCAACCATTGAGCACCCTTTCAGCATCCATTGAGCATCCATTGGACTAAGTGGGCAATAAGTCGGCAGATAGCCGATAGAGAGTCGAGAACAATTGAGAAAATGAAGAAACTGCGATCAATAATAGGGGAAAAGCGATAAAAATGCGTTTCATTTCTTTTGTTAGCGGTTATATCCCACTGCCTCATCTGTTTCTAATATAAAAGCAAACGCTTATTTTATAATAGTACGTCACCGCTTTTTTACGCTGTCGGTGCCAGCGGTATTTTTATGCAGCGGTTCCTGCCTCATAGAGGTATTCCGGGGCAATGTCCAATTTACCGTTTTGCCATGAAACAGTCCATCCGTCCAGTTGAAACCGGCTGAATAACTGTTTGTCTTTCAGGTCACGGAATAATGGATGCGAAGCGATGTATTCTTTCGCATCAAAAATGCGCTCTTTGCCATTCGAAAAAGTAAGAGCCAAACAATAATCGCCTAAATACTTGGCGTTGTTAATCCAAATCAATTCCATATTAGTCAAGCGGTTTAATTTCAATAATTTCTTCACCTTTCTCCATGCGCAGCCAATTGTTTTTCAAAAAAAGCGACTGATCTCTGGCATGGTGGTTCTTGTTTACATTTTTCGGCTGCAAAGTTACTACTTTTTTATGAAATATGCAAGAAAAATTTGCACAATTCAAAAAAAAGCAGTACTTTTGTGACAGAATAATCTATTTTTATAAAAGTTGGCGGTTTGTATATGAGAACATCGTTGCGATATATACTGTTTTCATTGGGGATGATGGTAGCCATGCTGGTGGCTGCCGAAAATACGATACCCGACCTGTACAGGGGCGCTTCGTTTTTTTATTTCCAATGTAACGGGAAATTCGAAGGCACCAAAATCAAAGTGTATTATTATATACCTATGGAGGGAGATGTCCGGAACATGAAAGTGCAATTTGTCATGCACGGAGTAAACCGGAATGCCGACAGTTATTGCGAATCATGGCAGTCGAAAGCGGAACAATACGGCTTGATCATTTTGGCGCCGATGTTTGACAAAAAGAATTTTCCTACGGAAATGTATCAGCAAGGCAATGTCTGTTCCAATGGCACACTAAACTACGATGACGAGCTGACATATAGCCAGATAGATGCCATTTTCAAGGCTTTTATGCAGAAATATGACATAGCTGACAAAACGTACAATATATACGGTCACTCTGCCGGTGCTCAGTTTGTCCATCGATTGGTCTTGTTTTATGATAGTCCGTATCTGGACAAAGCCGTAGCCGCCAATGCCGGCACCTATACGTTTGTTTCGAGCAGGCAGGATTATCCGTACGGGCTTAGAAACATAGGAGGTCCCTCTTCTATTTCCAAAAAGGTTTTCCAGAAACAACTTATTGTCTTTTTAGCAGAAGGAGATACGATACGGGATCCCCACCTGAATGTGTCGAGTGAAGCGGACCGGCAAGGGACTACCCGGTTTGAACGGGGCAATAATTTCTTCCGGTCGGCAGAGGATTATGCCACAAAGAAAAAGAGAGCTTTCCTTTGGCAACTCCGCACCTTGTCCGGCGCGGCACATTCCAACAGTCGTATGGCGCCCGCTGCGGCAGATTTATTGTACGCAAAACCTGACTAAGCCGATTTTTTTCGACAAATATTTGTATATTTGATTTTTTTGTAGTAATTTTGCGCTCGATTATGGCAAAGATAGGTGTTTTTGACAGTGGGTACGGGGGGCTGACGATATTGGAAGCCATCCGAAAGGCGATCCCACAGTACGATTTTTTGTACTTGGGGGATAACGCACGTGCGCCGTACGGTACGCACTCTTTCGATGTGATATACCGGTACACGCTGCAAGCGGTTCAGTACCTATTGGAGCAGGACTGCGCACTGGTTATTCTGGCCTGCAACACAGCAAGTGCGAAGGCGCTACGAACGATTCAGCAGACTTATTTGGTATCCCGGAATATCGGTATCCCGGAATCCCGAAGAGTGAATGTACTCGGAGTGATAAGGCCGACCGTAGAAGCCGTACCGGCAATCACGAAAAGCGGACATGTGGGGATTTTGGCAACTCCGGCAACGGTTAGTTCGGAATCCTACGTACTGGAATTACAGAAGATCGCTCCGGATCTGACCATTACGCAACAAGCATGTCCGATGTGGGTGCCGCTGATCGAGGCTGGGGAACACGTTAAAGAGGGTGCCGACTATTTTGTTGAGAAATACCTGCAGGAGATTTTAAGCAAAGACCCGCAAATCGATACGCTGGTGTTGGGTTGTACGCACTACCCTCTTCTCAAAGAGAAGATCGATGGATGGATTCGGAATAATCGGAATAATCCGGGTATTCAGACGATTGCACAGGGGGAATTGGAGGCGAAGAGTCTGACGGATTATCTGAAACGTCATCCGGAGTATCGGGAGCAGTTGAGTACCGGTGGCAGTTGTACTTATCTGACGACCGAAAATGCGGACCGCTTTTCGCAATCCGCATCCATATTTCTCAATGCGCCTATCCAGGCGGAACACATTGATTTGAACTGACTCTCCCGTCTTTTAACTTTACCTCACTTCCTGTCCCGTGAGGGTATATTCCTTCTCTCCACGGAGGATGAGAATCTGACCGTCACGGAGGATCTTTTGCGTGGCAGGTTGTGTTTGTCCTGCAAGCATATTTTCTATGGCAGTGGGATTGGCGTCAGGTATGTGAGTTTGTACAAGACGAACAGACAGGCCTATGTCGGCTTCCATATGGTACAGAAGCGTAGAGTTAGCACTGTGTATAAATAAGATACGTTTAAGAACTCCATTCTGCACAGAAGATGTCCAATAGTAGCCACGTTCATTTATAAAGTTGATTTTGTTCTCATTGACTCTACAGCCGGCTGCCGGCAGAAAGACTGCGCCTGCAGCCTCCATTTGCCGCCATGCAGTAGTATCATACACATTAGTCGTCCAATCTTCAGCCATGGCAATGAATGAAATCCCCTCAGGTAGTATGAATTCATCGGGCAAAATGGCATATCCGTGCACCCCATTCACAGCGACCTGTGAGCGAAGATTTGTGGCATTTTTGCGCGTATTGAAAAGATAATTCAATTCATTGAAATTCAGTGTACGCCATAGTCCTGCCGCATTCCCCCCGTTTGAAATCGCATTATATACGCCCCAATCTGCGTTTGCATAATCTCCCGTCATGTTATATACAAACCAAAGATCATGCAAACTATAGTCACTCGGATTAGTTGAAGTAGAATAAGGCTGATAGGCGCTATTGCCGCAGCCACTTTCCCAACCGCTCGTTGCCCAGCCAAATAAATCTATCCAACCTGCATACGTGGGGGAAATATTGGTGTTCTGAGCACCTATTACATCCCACTGGTTTTCCGCAAAACGCCATGTACCGGTAGAGGCTTGGTACTGTAAATTGCCTTGCGAAAATTGTACTTTGTCGCCGCTACCATTTATGGTAAATGTGCCGTTCAATGCACCTTCTTCCGTAGCACTAACATTAAAACAAACCATCAACATAGATAGTAAAGATAGTAAATACTTATTCATGTTACTCATTTTTTTCCGGATTATATTTGGGGTTACCATGCGACGCCGAGGGTGAGGCCGAGGCCGTGCTGGAGGTATTGATTGAAAGTGTCGTAATTTGTTTTGGGCTTGAACGCCGGGATCTTCAGGTCATTCTTAGTCCACTGCCAATCCATCGCGTAATGAAGTCCCAGGACCAAGTCCACGGAGTTGAACGGGATACGCCAATCGAGCCCTATACGCGTATCCGTGAGAATAGCAAAGCCGCCATAGATATTTCCCGTTTTCATCGGTCCGGCTCCGGCACTCTGGGTAATACGCGGAACAAGCATGTATTTTCCCACCTGAATGGGCAGCTGACCTCCGACATAAATGCCGAACATGGCCCCCGCGCGGGTTTTATAACCTAACTTGGTAGCGAAAATCTCGTCCTCGGTCATGGCTTCTTCGATAAGCGCAGTTATCTGCACGCCGGTAGCTATATAACCCAACCAATCATGCCCTACTTGCAGCCCCACCTGCTGGTTCATTCCCAGATAATTGTCATAGACCAACCGCACATGGTTCATATTATCCATATCCGTTACGATATGCGTTGCAGAGCGCTCGAATTTCTTGGCAGCCTTCCCCTTTTGCGCAATCAGACTATCACGGACAGCAAGTGTGCGCAGCGCGGGATCAAGCGGCAAATGCCAATCCGTCTCCCTTAAATCTTTTTGAACCGAATCCGGCAACTGGCGGAACACATACAACCAATCTTCGCCGGAGAGAGCACGTAGAGGCTCCATCTCATTGCTTGCATCTGTTTTAGATGCTCCTAATGTGGCGATAAACGCTTGCACATCTTCTTTCCCGATTGCCAATCCCACTCCTTCTCGGTAGAAAGCCTTCCAGGTGTTGATGCCCAAGATCTCGTACTTGCCTGCCGCGTTTTTGAGCAAGAGCGGTCCGCCGCTACTACCGGGATCGATAGAGGCGGTATGCTGGATGATGCGCGAAGCGCGCTCGTGACTATCGACATCCACGCGTGCGTTGGAGATGCTTCCGCGCGTGAGTTGCCAGGACGGTTTATTTGCCAACTCGGGAAAACCTGCTGCCACAATAGAGAGATCTTCCTCTATCTCACCGGCATAAAGCGGCAGGGCTATCATCTCACATTCCGCAGGAAGGGCGATTGCCGCCAAGTCCGCTTCGCCGATATTCGTCACTTCGCAATGCTCGTAACGGAGCGTTTTCTCGTGGAGCTGGAAGGTGAGGGTTGCTTTCCCGGCATAGCCGATGACATGGAGGTTGGTGAGCACATATTTCTTGCCGCCCTGCTCTATCACGACACCCGAACCGAAAGTGCCTTCGTTTTTATAGGCGGTTAACGCCCGCGAAGCACTTCTCATTCCGGCTCTCGCCGTATAGAGGGCGTAGTCGCCCATGAGCGATTTGTCCGCATCGGAATACTCCGGTTCAACGACACAAACACTATGCCGCAAACCTTGCGCAGAAGCCGGCAGCAGCACACACAGCAGCATAGCTGCCAAATAGAAAATACGTTTCATATCAGAAAAAATTATTCGTCGTCACCCACTACACCATTCGAAACTGAGTCCGTCTTCGTCTCCGGAACAGCTTTTTCTTCCGGCATGGTGTTGTCTTCAGGAATCACTTTTAGCGGCTTTTCTGCTTTCTTGTCCCCCGCCATTTCGTCCAATATATACTGCATATCGGAGCCTTTGAGTTTACCTTTCTTGATAGCCGTAGCGATCTCTTCATTCTCAGCAAACAGTTTCGCTGCCGCATTCTTCATCGCCATAAAACTGCCGTTCGCCATCGCCAGTTCAGCCAGTTCCAACTCCGGGCGAACCAGATAATAGAGCGTAGGCGTGTCCGGTCCGTTTCCACCTTTAAACTTCACGAAATACAGGTCGCCTGTCTTCTTGTCTATCTGGTAGTACATCTCGCATTGGAAAATCACACCCCATGCACTTCCCATCACCGGATTACCCCATTGATGCTCATTCTGCATCATCGATTTGCGGGCGTGGACGTAGTACAACACGTGCTTCTTATCCGGGAAATCCTTATGCCAGATCTTGATACCAACGATATTCGCCGCATCTATATCCGTATGACCTTTGTCACCCGCATTCTTCTTGACCCCCAGCTTGCCTTTGCCGACTCGCGGTAACTCCACCTCCGCGTATTCTTCGGAATGTCCGTCCACGAAATACACTTCACCCGGGTAATAATGAGGCGTAAGCAAAGTCATTTGTGCAATAAACTGCGCGTGAAGCGCTACGCTGGCAAAGACTGCTGCCAGAACAAGAAGAAATCTTTTTTTCATAAATTTGAACGTTTTATTAACAATTCGCTGCAAAATTACAGCTTTTTATTGACATATGCAATAGTTTATAATATTTTTTTACCATAAATACACAAAAAGCGTGCGTTTTCGTTCGCTTCATTTGATTTTCTGAGGTTCTCGACTACCTTTACAACTCAAATAAATGCACGGAAAACTCACGCTAATACGTGAGCGTGCATAAACCGTACTTGAGTTGTAATGATTTCCAAAAGTGTCGAGTTTCCAGAAAATCAAGCTTTGGCTTATTACGCTTTATGATGGCGCAACGCTTTGCGCTTTGTATGTCTATATTTTATAGGTCTCCAGACCAGCCGTGACCTAAATCCCAGTGTTCGTCGTACTTGAATTCAAAATACGGCAGAGCAAAGTATTTCTCCAATAATGCGGTCAGTTCTTCCTCTATATCCTTAGCCCATTGACCCACAAAAACCACAAAATGATCCACAGCCCATGCCACACGGCCACGCGGGACTTGGGTATAATCGCCGCTAAACTTCGTAGGCTCGTGCTTTGCCAAAGCCTTAAAATACTGTTTTTGCCAAACCTGCCTGTGCAAAGTCTGGTAGTTGATATACGGGAGTCCCTTTTCTGCTGCATCCTCTACCATCTTTGGCGTGAGTTCTTTTTTATATACGCCGAAGAAATCGTGCTCCTCGGGGTCGTACCAGAAGATCCCCACCGCCGGCATGGGTTCATCGAAGGACTTCATATCCTTCATAATGGCTTCTTTTTCGCTATGTGTTAAAGTGGTCATATCGCTATCTAAACCTTTGCGGCTGCAAAGGTACACAAAAAAAATGACATACGCAAGAGGTATGCCATTTTTTTGAGATTTTACGATAACTCGAGAGAATATTTATCCCACAGAACCCTCTAAGGATACTTGTAGCAGTTTTTGTGCTTCGACGGCAAACTCCATCGGCAGTTTGTCCATGACCTCTTTAGCGTAGCCGTTGACGATGAGTCCTACAGCATCTTCGAGACCGATACCGCGTTGCTGGCAGTAGAAAAGCTGGTCCTCGTTGATTTTGGAGGTGGTAGCCTCATGTTCAACCGTCGCTGTTGGGTTGGAGATGATCATATCGGGGAAGGTATGTGCCCCGCATTTATCGCCCAATAAGAGGCTGTCGCACTGGCTGTAGTTACGGGCATTCTCGGCATGGACGCCCATCTTGACGAGTCCGCGGTAGGCATTCTGACTGTGTCCGGCAGATATACCTTTGGAGATAATACGCGAGCGCGTGTTGCGGCCGATATGAATCATCTTCGTGCCGGTATCGGCTTGCTGGTAGTTGTTCGTGACGGCTACCGAGTAAAACTCCGCACTCGAGTTGTCGCCTTTGAGGATACAAGACGGATATTTCCAAGTGATGGCAGAACCCGTCTCGACTTGGGTCCAAGAGAGCCGTGCGTTCTCGTGCGTGATACCACGTTTGGTGACGAAATTATAAATTCCACCCTTACCGTTTTTGTCTCCCGGATACCAGTTCTGAACGGTAGAGTATTTGACTTCCGCGTCCTTATGAACGACGATTTCGACGATAGCTGCGTGCAATTGGTTCTCATCGCGCATCGGTGCGGTACAACCCTCCAAATAGGACAAATAGGCTCCCTCGTCTGCGATGAGTAAGGTTCGCTCAAACTGACCTGTGTTTCCGGCATTGATACGGAAATAGGTGCTCAATTCCATCGGACAGCGTACCCCTTTGGGCACATAAACGAACGAACCATCACTAAACACCGCCGAGTTCAAAGCGGCATAGAAATTATCGGAAGAGGGCACGACCGAGCCGAGATATTTCTGGACCAGTTCGGGGTACTCACGTACCGCCTCAGAGATAGAGCAGAAGATGATACCTTTTTCGGCCAGGGTCTCCCGGAACGTGGTCTTGACCGAGACAGAGTCCATGACGGCATCGACGGCCATGTTTCCTGCAAGCGCCGCACGCTCTTCCAACGGGATACCGAGTTTGTCAAAGGTCTTCATGATCTCTTCGTCGATCTCGTCTTTCTGCCCTTGCTCTTTCTTGGCCTTTGGAGCGGCATAATAAGAGATAGCTTGGAAGTCGATCTCCGGAATGGTGAGGTGCGCCCAAGTGGGAGGAACCATGGTCTGCCATTTGCGGAACGCTTTGAGACGGAACTCCAGGAGCCACTCGGGTTCATGTTTCTTGGCAGAAATCAACCGAACGATATCCTCGTTCAGTCCTGCCGGAACGATATCGGTCTCCACGTCCGTTGTGAAGCCGTATTTATACTCCTGCGAAGTTATGTCTTTGATGATCTCTTCCATAAAAATAGCCGCCCCTTTTTCGGGCGGCTTGGAGGCCGGTAGCGGAGTCAAACCGCTCTAAACGGTTTTGCAGACCGCTGACTAAGTCGCTCATCCAACCGGCCGTTTTTTTTAGCGGGTGCAAAAGTACTGCTTTTTTTTGAGATACGCAAATATTTTTGCAAAAAAATGCACTTTTTGCCTAAAAAAGGCATAAATCGGCGTCTGTGATCGTACCTTTGCTGCGTTTTTTGCCTCGGGAAGGGTTCAAAATATTAGCGGACGTAGATGCGAATGGTGAGGTATAGCGTCCGATATACGGGTTAATGATCTCACGGGTCTGGTCATCGGTCCATTGGCATTTGTCCACAATCCACTCGAGGTACGAACGATCAATACGAAGCATGGAGTCGATGGACTCATTCTTGTGCGCTCCCTGGGTGAGGTAGTAATAGCCGCCTTTCTTGCAGAGCCAGCGATCAAAACTGATAAATCCGAACTCATCGCGCTGTGCCCACTCCCAGCCGTGGTTGGCGATCTGTGCCTTGAAGACCTCGATGGTTGCCATCACATCGTCCAGCGAGTTATGTGCGCCCTCGAAAGGATGACCGTAGTAACGCGTGTAGGCGGAGGTAAGGTTGTTATGCAGTTTCTCTCCGTTCTCATCGAGTTGTCCGGCGGTGTGGATACGCTCGAGCAACAGCGCATCGTACCAGGTGCGATTATTAAAATCGAAGGACAGTCCGGCGCGTTGGAGGTTATAATGCAAGAGCGGCGCATCGTAGCCGTTGCCGTTGTAGGAGAGCATGTCGTGCGATCCGACAAATGTCACGAACTCATCATAGATGCTACGCAGCGACACACCGTGTTCCAAAAGGAAATCTTTGGATATATGATGCACCGCCTCGGCTTCGGCAGGAATGGTAAAATCGCCTTCGGGGAGGATATACCAATCGCGCTGGTCGAGAATGGACCAGTTATCGGTGTCGAACTTGACCAACGAGAGTTGGATGATATGCTCTTTTTGCACGTCGAGACCTGTGGTCTCGGTATCAAAACATACTAAGATCATTCTACGTATAGCACTAAACCCTTGAGGTACTCGCCTTCGGGGTGGTAAATATTTATGGGGTGATCTTGGGGTTGGTGGAGCTGGTGAAGGATGCGCACTTTGCGTCCTACCTGTGCCGCGGCCGAGAAAACAGCCAGCCGGAATGCCTCCTTGTCCACCGCCTGCGAGCAGGAGAAAGTAAAGAGGATACCACCCGGACGAATCATCTCGATGGCTTTGGCATTGATCCGCTGGTAACCACGCAGGGCATTCCGGATCGCATCGCGGTGCTTGGCAAATGCCGGCGGGTCGAGGATAATGAGATCGTAGGTCTTGCCCTCTTCTTTCTGTTTCGTCAGGTACTCAAACGCATCGGCCGTAACGGCAGTATGGTTCTTGGCTTTTGGGAAGTTACGCGCCACGTTGACATTGACGAGGTCGATGGCTTTCTGGCTTACATCGACCGAATCTACGGTCTTTGCACCGCCGCGCAAGGCGTAGAGGGAGAATCCACCGGTGTAGCAAAACATATTGAGTACATCCTTGCCTTTTGCGTAACGCTCTACGAGCGCACGGTTCTCGCGCTGATCGATAAAAAATCCAGTCTTCTGACCGCGCAGCCAATCGATGCGGAACTGGAGGCCGTTCTCGATGGACCAGAATTCTTCGTTATCCCGAGACTCCGTTTTATCGGCATCCTGAAGCAGATAGCCTACTCGCTCTCCTTCGATTTGGGCTTTGAAAGGCAGCGTATCGTCGGATTTATAGTACACATGCTCCACTTGGGGTATTTCTGTCACCAGCGCACGCGCGACGTAATTGCGACAAAGGTGCATACCGATCGAGTGCGCCTGGATGACCGCCGTGTCCGCATAAACATCGACGATAAGTCCCGGCAGAAAATCTCCTTCTCCATGAATGAGACGGAAAGTATTGTTATCCGGTCGAATGAGACCGATGGACTGCCGCACCTGATAGGCAGCACGGATACGGTCGTTCCAGAAGTTCTCCGGTAGTTTCTCGACACCAAATGCCAGAATACGCACAGCGATCGAGCCCACCTGCCAATGACCGACACCGAGCGGTTCGTCCGCCGCCGAACGCACGGCGACCAACTCGCCCTCAAAAGGCGCGTCTTCTTTGTGTTTGGCATCAAGGATCACCCGTCCTATGGCACCGGAGAAGACCCAAGGGTGAAACCGTTTGAGGGACTCCTCTTTCTTGGATTTCAGATAAACCGTCGTCATTCTACGCCGTGGGTTAATTCGTGATAGGAATGAAGGGAAAGATTGTCGCTCACATACTTGAGACTGCGCAAGTGCTTAAAGCCCAAGGCAGCAATGAAGGCCAGTTCCATATCAAAGACACAGTCTTTGTAGTCGGAAGCAAGGACGAAATCGCAATTGGAATAACAAATTGCTCTTTGCAATGGATGAATGGGTGAATGGGTGAATGGTGAAAGGGTCAACTCCGGCTCTTTGTACGTCACATTCGGATGGTTGAGGCGTACTTCGGTTACTTCCACCCAGGTACCGAGATCGAAATTGGCACTACCGGCATAACCGATATTGATCAGTTCTGCTTCGCGATCCAGATGCTGCAGGGAACGGATGATATTGATCGCTCCGACACCGGTGAAGAGGATCTCTGTGTTCTGGAGATCAAGCCCCAGTTCTTCTTTGGCTTTCTCGAGTAGGGTCAGCTCGCCTTCCTCCGCCATGATGATATATTTTGCCATAAAAACTCTTAATTTGGGTGCAAAATTACAAAAAATAAATGAAATATGCAAAAAAAATGCAAAAATATTTGCGTATCTCAAAAAAAAGCAGTACTTTTGCAGTCCCGTTTGATAAAAACGGTGTCTGATCGCGGAGTAGAGCAGTGGTAGCTCGTCAGGCTCATAACCTGAAGGTCGGTGGTTCGATCCCATCCTCCGCAACAAAAGTGAATACACTATGAAGAAAGCAGTTTTGATTTTTTTTCTGCTTAGCACGCTCTCCGTTTCTGCGGTGGAGCGTGTTTCTTTTGAGCAGTTAAAGGCCGATTGGTCGAAATACCAAAACCAGATTGTTGAGCTGACTACCCCACTCGTGGTCTGCGGTAGTTTCTATGACTCGTTGATTCTTGCTGAGGAGCGTCTGTTCTGCCCCGAAGAGCGGGCAATTGGTTTGGCCGACGGGGACAGTACGATGTATTTTGCACTTAAAGCGCAGAACCAAGAAGCGAGTATTGTGGTTAACTGCAAGAACAACTACTACAACGTCCGTTGCGGTGACATCGTGAAGAGTTTCACGGCGCGGGTGACCAAGGAGCGGCATCTGGTAACGGGTAAACCGATTAAGACCAAGCACACGGCGCAGGATAAGTTAGCGAAACCTCATAAAGGCGAGTTGCGTGTAGTAGGAGCGAATATTGAGAATTATTTTGCGGACTTAGGCGGGTATGCCACCAAACGCACGACTCCTGCGCAGCAGGCTGTCAAGACGCAGAAATTAGTCAAAGCCCTACGGGCGATGAACGCGGATATCGTAGCGTGCTGCGAGATGCAGGTGGGCAACAAAGCACCGGAGATGTTATTAGAGGCGCTCAATAAGGGAGGAACCAAGTACGCCTATGTCTCGATGCCTTTGGAGAACATGGACCAAAACATCGATATCTCATCTGTGCTGTTGCACAATGAGAACTGATGTGCGATTCCCTTGAAGCAAAGCTCCCGTACACGTTTTGCATCAAACGGCAGACTGTCGCCGACAACTTTCTCAAGGGCATAGAAGACCGCAAGCATCATGGCCCAGTTGTTGATGAAGCGTTCGCCGACAACGTTATACTCCACATTGCGCTTGTACTCGCTGATGGCACGCTCCCAGGAGGCACGCCACCTTGATCTGAAGGCTTCGCGATGTTTCACCAGCTCGACGGTGATGTTCGTCGGACTTTGACTGCGAAGACCAAGCAGATGATGGAACCTGTCGGTCTCCTCCTTGGTGCGTTCGCTCTTCTGTGACTCAAGGAAGATGACACGAGAGAAAAGTGCCACATCGGCAGTGGGCATTTCCTGTCCTGTAATTACTACACCGCAATCAACACTGGTGGATTCCCTTCGTTCCCCGTCGGCACTGCGTTTGCTGCGACCGGCATTGTCGTATATACCCTTGAGGAAATCAAGATGCTTAAGGCTGAGCGTATTCTTATATTCATCGAAATGCACCATCATGTCACTGACCTCAGCACATTTCTCGCCCATGGCGTAATAGGTCGTGCTTTCGAGATTGCTGATTTCCGGATTGCGTTGGAACATGCTGAGTATCGTAATCGCAAACTCGGTCTTGCCTGTACCTTTCTTGCCATAGATATTGAGAAGTGGGAAGGATCGCGTGCTCTCAATGATAATGTCCCTGAACAGCGTGGCCAGATAGAAGACCAGCAGAAGACGGCACTGTTCCAGAACAC
>CADCCH010000023.1 GCA_902799875.1 uncultured Bacteroidales bacterium
TCGGAATAACTGTTTTTCGTTCTTGACATAAAACTAAAATCTTAATAATAGTACATTTTTCTCCAGTTTTATGTGACAACTTTTTTCAGTATAAGACAAGGACATCCGTATTCGAATGTCCTTTTTTGTGTCCCCCGAGGGACTCGAACCCTCGACCCACTGATTAAGAGTCAGTTGCTCTACCAACTGAGCTAGGGAGACTTCGCGTTCGGTACCCTCGGACTGCATAACAAATGCTTTGTTATGGTAAGTCTCTCGGGCCCTCCGCTCTCCCCAAAAATTAAAAATTTTCGGGGGCCCCAATTGGCTCCGTCAAACCTTCATTTTTGGAAAGCGGGTGCAAAGGTACTGCTTTTTTTTGAATTGACCAAATATTTTTGCATTTTTTTTATCAAAAAGTGCATTTTCGGTCATTTTTACCCCTTACAGACTCTCTGCAAACCTTTCGGCCTCGTCGATTTGGTCGATTTTGCCGACATCCATCATGCGATAGTCAGAAGGGACATAGGCTTGCAACGGAACCTCATTCATGACCTTCAGATAGAAATCGATTAAGGAGAACTTATCGCCGGGCATCTGTGATAAGAGCGAAAGGACTTCGGGATTTAGGATCTGACAGCCGCTGAATGCCAGATGCCGGCCGTCCTGACCTTTTAATTCACCGGTAGCGATATTGGTCCAACCGCACAGTTGATCCTGCTCATCGAAACAGAGATAGCGCTGGGTTTTGCGTTCACTCACGACTAACTGACTCACGCCATTTTTCTCATACGCACGTACGAGCGCACGCAAATCCATATTGGATAATATATCTACGTTGCAGGCTAATAATGGTGAATGGATGAAAGGATGAATGGATGAATGCTGAAGGGCTTTTTTTAGTCCTCCACCGGTATCGAGAAGCATGTCGCGTTCGTCGGAGATAGTGATAGTACAGCCCCATCCGTTGTTTTGGCGGATGGTGTCAATAATCATATCGGGGAAATGGTGCACATTGACGATGAGATCGGTTATTCCGGCGTCACGCAGTTTTTCCACCTGCCATTGGAGGAGCGGCTTGCCTGCCAAGGGCACCAGTGCTTTGGGCATCGTATCGGTGAGCGGTTTAAGGCGCGTGCCCAAACCGGCTGCAAAAATCATCGCTTTCATAATAACTATGATGCTAGGAAACTAGGGTTCTAGGATCCTAGTTTGGTTTTGTTCACGGTGGATAATGTGAATACGAACGTTGTATTTCTCGCGCAAGTGTTTTGCCAGATGCTCCGCACAATACACAGAGCGATGTTGGCCACCCGTGCAACCGAAAGCCACTTGCAGATTGGTAAAATCGCGCTCTATGAACCGTTCTACATGATGATCTACCAGTTTATCTACCGACTCCAGGAAGATCAGGATCTCACCATCTTTCTCGAGGAAATCAATAACCGGTTGGTCCAGACCGGTTAGTGTTTTATATTCATCGTATTTCCCGGGGTTGTGGGTTGAGCGGCAATCGAAAATATAGCCACCGCCGTTACCGGACTCATCGACCGGCAAACCACGCTTAAACGAGAAGGAGTAAATCGTTACTGATAGCATACAAATAGGGGTATTTGTTTTGTAATTCGGCGTTCGCCTCAAACAATTCTTTCAGATTCTTGATGGCCAAGGGTATCGACTCCAGGAAATGCGGTTTTCGCTCAAAATAACCGCGGTAGCCATAGGCTCCGAGTACCTGTAAGGTGCGGAACAAGACGAAATGCGGAAGAGCGGCACGCCAAGCGTCCTTATTGAAGATTGAAGATTGAAGATTGGAGATTTTTTCCAATTCATCCAAATAGGCCTCAATTAACTTCTCACGCAAATCGGGAGACATGTTGGCCTTGGCCTGCCAGAGGAAAGAAGCCACATCGTATTGAGTCGGGCCACGACGACCACCCTGAAAATCAATGAAATAGGGTTTGTCGTCTTTGATCATGACGTTCCGACTCTGGAAATCGCGGTAGAGGAATGTGTTGGCCGGTTGTGCCAATATCACCTGCACGATCTTGTCGAAATCATCCTCGAGTTTCGGCTCGGAGAACTCGATCTTTGTGCCTTTGAGGAAGCAGTATTTGAAATAGTTCAGGTCCCAGCGAATGGATCGTTCGTCCATGGCCGGTACCGGAAAACAAACGGACCAATCGAAGTCCTTTGCACCCTCCACCTGTATATGCGCCAGGGCACGAATGGCTTTCTCCAACAACTCCGGCTCTAAGCAATTGAAAAGCAGCGTATCGCCTAAGTCCTCCTGGGTATAACTCATCTCATCTTCGCTCACCCAGTACACTTCCGGCACGGGTAAGCCAAGCGCACGAAAATGACGCGCCATGTAAATGAACGCACGGTTCTCATCGCGGTTGGTACCCACTACGCGAATGATACTTCTGCCGTTCGCGTCCGTTTCTCGGGTATACACTCTATTGGAGCCTTGCTGTTTTAGCATCTGAATTGCAATGCGTTATGAAGACAAGTCACTTTGCAGGGGCCGATAATATTCTCCAGGATGCCGTCGGCCTCAAAGAGGATATGTTTGCGGTAGTTGATTTCGATCTCCTCCCCGCAAATCGGATACACAAAGGGCAACTCGGTCAACTTACCGTTATACAATTTCGGCAGCGCAGCGATGACTTGCTTAAACGTCGGTTTTTTGATGAACATCGTGTGGAAGACGCCGTCTTGCGGATCGGCTTCGGGGTTCTGTTTGATACCACCGCCGGAGAAAGGTCCGTTACCGATGTTCATCGTAAAGAGCAAGTCGTTGACAGCTTCTTTGCCGTCTACCGTCAGGATCATGTGTTGCGCTTTATGCTGCACTATAGCCGCAATGAGTCCAAACAGATAATTGACGTGGTGGGAGCCGATATAGTATTTGAGATGCTCTGCTTTCTGGCAGCACAAGGGATCGACGCCAAAGCCCACCGAGTTGATGAAATAACGGTGGTGCTTGATGTTATTGCGCCAATAGGTGACGCAGCCTATGTCAATCGGATGTCCTTCGCCCTCAAAGAAACGCAGCAGACTCTCCTTATGGTTCTTGGTCAGATTCCAGTATCTTCCCCAATCGTTACCCGTACCACGCGGCATCAGACCCACCTGGATTTTCGCACGCTGTTCGGGTTTCAAGTCGGCACGCATAATACCGTTGATCGCCTCCGACAACGTGCCATCTCCACCCAGAATCAAAATCTCGTCATACCCTTTCTCCACCAACTCACGCGCTAACTCAATCGCGTGACCGGCAAACTTGGTCACACGGTAGGCAAAAGGCTGATGACGCTTACGCAGCAGTTTCCAAAGGTATATACGCTGAGCCCGAAACGCTTTTTTCCCCGACTTCGGATTAATGATGATTCCTAACATGGTATTAAAAACGCAATTAGCGCACCACGAAGTACGTAGTGCGCCAATTTGTAGGTTTTTTACTTGAAGAACTCGTTCACTTTCTCGTTCAGAACAATCTCTTCCTGGAAGACGTAAGCACCCGTTTTAGGCGACTTAACCATCTTAATGCACTTAGAGTGCGCGCGACCGGAGTTACCGGTTTGAAGGGTTGCAACCGCTTTCTTTGCCATAGTTCTAAGCCTTTCTAATTAGGGGTTCATTACTTAATCTCCTTGTGAAGCGTGTATTTCTTCAAATAGGGATTGTACTTCATTAACTCGAGACGATCCGGGGTGTTCTTGCGGTTCTTGGTCGTGATGTAACGGCTCATTCCGGGAACACCGCTGTTCTTCTGCTCTGTGCACTCAAGGATAACTTGAACGCGTGCCTCTTTTTGTTTCTTTGCCATTGTTCAGCTCCTTTCGTTTAATAGAGATAGCCCTTCTCCGCAGCTTGTTTCAGCGCGTTGTCGAGACCGATCTTGTTAATAGTTCTCAGACCAGCTGCACTCACGTTCAGCTCGATCCATACATCTTGTTCTACCCAGTAGAACTTGCGGCGGAATAGGTTCACATCAAACGTGCGCTTGGTGTGACGCTTCGAGTGCGAAACGTTGCAGCCGCCCATGGCTTTCTTGCCTGTAATTTGACAAATTTTTGACATTGTAGTATATATTTTATATTCTTCTCAATTTCGGGGATTCTTCGCATATTTACACGAAAAATCGCGCAAAGGTACTGCTTTTTTTTGACATACACAAATTTTTTTAGAAAAAAATACAAAATTTATGCAAAATTGTTAAAAAAGGCGGGCGATTGCTACAAACCAAAAATAAAAACCTCACTTGAGAACGAGCTCTCAGATGAGGTTTTAATTTTCGTTTTGTGATCCATGCAGGATTCAAACCTGCAACCCCCACATCCGTAGTGTGGTACTCTATTCAGTTGAGCTAATGGACCGCTGCTTTTTGAAAAGAAGAGAGGCTTGCGCCTCCTGGCGGTGCGGACGAGACTCGAACTCGCGACCTACGGCGTGACAGGCCGGTATTCTAACCAACTGAACTACCGCACCAGTAGTCTTCTTTTTCAAAAGCGCTTAAGAAGCGATTTTTCTCGGCACCATCGTGCCTTCGATTCAAAAGCGGGTGCAAAGGTACTGCTTTTTTTTGAATTGACCAAATTTTTTTACACTTTTTTTTCAAAAAAATGCATTTTCTGCCATTTTTACCGCTTTATGGGCTGATTTTTGGGTCAAACGACGTTGTTTTTTGGTCATTTGGTCATTCTTATAGGGATTTCGTCTCACGTCTTTTCCGCTCAAAATTTCATACCACACACACGCAGCCGTATAACGTCCATAGACATAATTCAGATGATAGCCGTCCCGGCACAAGGTATCCCCTAATTTCGTTTGACGTGCATTCTGGATAGCCTGACCACACGGAATAACCGGTAGATTTTTCGGTGTACAAGCCACAATACTATCCCACATCTGTTGTTGATCGCTATGATAACGCGGATAGGCAGGATGTTTGGCGTCTTTACTATAGGCCCAAGTTTGCATCCAATACAACTTCGCCTTCGGTTGATAAGCACGTACGGTGTCGATGAGCATAGATAGCCAAGGCTCGTAAGAACTGCGGATTCCGCTGTCATGACTCGCCTGTTGCAGTGAGATCACGCCGTACTCACCGTCTCGCAAGGCTTGTCTTAAGGAAATCGTATCCTTTATTATACGCGGGCACGCGTTGGTACACACGCGATGCGAGTACGCGCACGTGTCCTTTAATAAAAAACGCGCGTGCTGCTCCAACGAGCAACCTCCGTAGTACAAGTTATGCACCTCCACCTGCACACCTTTCGCGTCGCACAAAGGCACGAGTTCCTGTTCCACCGCATCCCATGAGAAAGAGTTCCCGATACACAGGACACGTATAACTAATATGATACTAATGAGCTTCAAGCCAGTTTTCTCCTACGCCGCATTCGGCAATTAACGGAACCGATAAATGAACGGCGTTCTGCATCTCGTTGACGACAATCTCGCGTACGCGCTCCACTTCGCTCATCGGCACATTGAAATTCAACTCATCGTGTACCTGCATGATCATCTGGGCTTTGAGTCCTTCCTCTTTGAGTCTTCTATGAATACTGACCATCGCCATCTTGATGATATCGGCTGCCGTTCCCTGAATGGGCGCGTTGACGGCATTTCGTTCGGCAAACGAACGCACGGTAGCATTCTGCGAGTGGATATCCGGCAAGTAGCGTTTGCGACCGAAGAGTGTCTCTGCGTAGCCGCGCTGACGCGCCAACTCTTTTTGATTCTCTATATAACCGATCACACGCGGGAACGCTGCAAAATAATCATCGATCAACTGCTTAGCCTCCGAGCGACTGCAATCCAACTGTTGCGCCAGACCGAAGGCTGAGATACCGTAGATAATACCGAAATTGGCCGTCTTGGCCTTGCGACGCTGGTCTTTGCTGATTTCTTCTATCGGTTTGCCGTAGATACGTGCAGCTGTGGCTGCGTGGATATCCTGTCCGCTCCGGAAAGCCGCCAGCATATGTTCGTCTTGCGAGAAATGCGCCATGAGACGTAACTCGATCTGACTGTAATCCGCACTCAAGAATGCACAGCCTTCGTCCGGGATCACCGCCTCACGAATAAATCGTCCGCGCTCCGAACGAATCGGTAAGTTCTGCAAGTTCGGGTTACTGCTACTCAAGCGTCCCGTAGCCGTCACTGTCTGGTTATAGGTCGTATGGATCTTACCGTCTGCGGCAATATAACTCGGTAACGTGGCGATATAGGTTGAGATCAATTTCTTCAGTTCACGATAGTCCAGAATCAACCCCACGATCTCATGCTTCTCTTTGAGACCCATAAGCACCTCTTCGGAGGTCGAATACTGTCCGTTTTTGGACTTCTTGGCTTTCGCGTCCAACTTTAGTTTATCGAACAGCAGTTCTCCTACTTGGCGCGGACTATTGATATTAAACGGTTCATCGGAAAGCGCATAAATACGCTGTTCCAGGGCATTGAGCTCTTCCGTCAACACCGTCTCTGCCTTCTTCAGTTTCTCTACGTCAATCCGTACGCCTGCCGCCTCCATCTCCCGCAACACTTCTACCAACGGCAACTCTACCTCGTTATACAGATTCCACAAATCCGCATCCGCTTTGAGAGCACTCCAATCCGGCTCTTTATACGGATTAAAAGCCACTTCCGGATTGAGGAGATATTGACATAGACGGTTTTCGATGGTATCGAACGTCGGGGTACTCGGCGTACTATGATTATTCGGATCCTCTTCTCCAAAACCGAAGAGATCCAACTGGGCAGAATCGGCGGGTTTGGATTTCTTCGGAGCACTAGGAGTAATCGGATTATTCGGAGTATTCTGAGGAAGTTTGCGTAATAGAGAATTAAACTCAAGGTCGCGGTATAGCGCACTAAGTGCTTCTATATTTGGTTCTTTCTTGGCTAACAACGCCTCATCCAATGCGATAGGTACATCTGTGCGGATAGTGGCCAAGAATCGCGAGAACCGGATATCTTCCACCTGACTCTCCACTTTCTGCCGCAAGGCGCCTTTGATCTCATCCGTGTGCGCGAGCATGTTATCGATCGATCCAAACTGTTGCAACAAAGACACTGCCGTCTTCTCTCCTACTCCTTTGCAACCCGGGATATTATCACTGGCATCACCCATCAATCCCAACAGATCGATCACTTGTGCCTGTTTCTCTAACCCGTATTTCTCACAAACCTCCTTCGGCCCCATCAGTTCAAAACCTCCTGTATGACGCGGTCGGTACATAAACACATGATCGGTCACCAACTGCGCATAATCCTTATCCGGTGTTGCCATATAGACCTCAAAACCGGCCGTCTCACCTTGTTTGGACAGCGTACCGATGACATCGTCCGCCTCAAAACCCGGCACTTCCAGCACCGGAATATTCATTGCTTCCAGAATCTGCTTAATTACCGGCACGGCTTTCCGGATATCTTCTGGTGTCTCCGGTCGTTGTGCCTTATACTGCTCATATGCCTCATGGCGGAATGTACCACCCGCAGGATCGAAAGCCACTCCCAGATGGGTCGGGTTGATCTTACGAATCAAATCCTCCAAGGTCACGCAGAAACCAAAGATAGCCGAGGTGTTCTCCCCCTTGCTGTTCATACGTGGCACACGGATAAAAGCGTAGTACGCACGAAAAATCATCGCGTACGCGTCTATGAGCAATAACTTTTTCATATTACCATTGAATAGGCTCCAAGCCGTTTTTAATCAAATAGTTATTCGCAGCACTAAAATGTCCGCAGCCGTCAAAGCCACGATAAACGGACAGAGGTGAAGGGTGCGAAGTCTGGAGTACGAGGTGTTTGCGCCGGTCTATAAACTGCCCTTTGCGTTGCGCGTACGAGCCCCACAGCATAAACACCAGATGTTCCCGTTCTTTATTCAGCGCCGCTATCGCAGCGTCCGTCAACTCTTCCCATCCTTTGCCCTGATGACTGCCGGCCTTATGCGCTTCCACAGTAAGTGTTGCGTTGAGCAACAACACACCTTGTGCCGCCCAACGACGCAGATCACCGCTCTGAGGGATAGGTGTACCGAGATCACGGTGAATCTCCTTGTAGATATTGACCAGCGAAGGCGGAATCTGCACTCCTTCCGGCACAGAAAAACTCAATCCCATCGCCTGACCATCCTCATGATAGGGATCCTGACCGATAATGACCACACGTACTTTGTCGAACGGACAAGAATCAAAGGCATTAAAAATCAGACCTGCCGGAGGAAAGCACCGACGGGTCTGATATTGTTGGCGCACATATTGAGTGAGGAGTTCGAAATACGGTTTGTCAAACTCCGTCTGCAATACTCGCTGCCAAGATGAATCTATTCTGACTTGCATCAATCGACTATTAACATTGCATCTCCGTAGTCACCGAAATGATATCCTTCTTCTACCGCTACTTCGTACGCGTGCATCGTGTTCTCAAAACCGGCAAAAGCAGCCACCATCAACATCTGACTCGACTGCGGCATGTAGAAGTTCACGAAGAAACTATTCGCTACCGAGAACTTATACGGCGGGAAGATGAACTTGTTCGTCCAACCGTCATACACCTTGAGCAAGCCGTTCGTACCGGCTACATGCTCCATGGCACGCATAATCTCCGTACCTACGGCGCAGACACGTTTCTGCTCCTCATGCGCCTTATTAACGGCATTGACCATGGACTCCGGCAAATTAATCTGCTCCGACTCCATCTTGTTCTTCGTCAAGTCCTCCACATCGATATCCTTGAAGACTCCGAGCGAGATATGACTCGTCATAAACGTTGTCTCGATGCCGTGAATCTCCATGCGCTTAAGCAACTGCTTGGAGAAATGCAAGCCGGCTGCCGGTGCAGCAACCGCACCGATCTTATCGGCAAAAATAGTCTGGTAACGCTCAAAATCCATCTCACGTACCGGCTGGTCATGGAAAATCTCGGTGTACTTTTCCAAGGTCTCCGGATCCATCGGACGTTTGATATATTTCGGCAGCGGAGCACTTCCCAACGCGTACAAACGCGGTACGAACTCCTCGTTGTCATAATCCGTCAGGAAACGGAACGTACGACCACGACTCGTCGTATTATCAATCACTTCTGCTACAATAGAGGGATCGTCCTCAAACGTAATCTTGTTTCCGATACGGATCTTGCGTGCCGGCTCCACCAACACGTCCCAATAACGCGTACGATGGTTCAACTCGCGCAACAGGAACACCTCGATCAAAGCATTCGTCTTCTCCTTATGTCCCCACAAACGAGCCGGGAACACCTTCGTATCATTGAACACAAACAAGTCGCCTTCGTCGAAATAGTTCACCAACTCCGGCATGATCTTATGCTCTATCTCACCGGACTTACGATGCAACACCATCAAACGGGCCTCATCGCGGTACGGCGCAGGATATTGCGCAATCAATTCTTCTGGCAGTCTAAACTTAAACTGACACAGTCTCATATCATTGGATTTGTACATAGTCGTATTTTTTGAGTTCGTCCAAAAATTGTTCTATTGTATAGCAGTCTTCTACACGTGTATTCCCTACTCTGGTACGGCGTAAAGCTATCAAATGTGCACCGGAGTTCAGTTTCTGACCGATATCGCGTGCCAATGCCCGGATATAGGTCCCCTTCGAACACACCACGCGGATGGTCAATTGCATTTTCTCTTCATCAAAAGCCAGCACTTCAATCTCATCGATCACCAGCAACTTGGGTTTCAACTCCACTTCTTCACCCTTGCGTGCAAACTCATATGCTCGCTTACCGTTGATCTGTACCGCAGAGAAAACAGGCGGCACTTGCCATTGTTCTCCCAAGAAAAGCGGTATCGTTTGGTCTATCAACTCGCGAGTTATATGTTCGGTCGGATAGGTAGCATCAATCGCTTTCTCCAGATCAAAACTCGGGGTTGTAGCACCCAATTGCAAGGTAGCGATATACTCCTTCACATCGTACTGCAATTGGTCTATGAACTTCGTTTTCTTACCCGTACAAACGATCACCACTCCGGTCGCCAAAGGATCTAATGTACCCGAATGACCGACTTTCAGTTTCTTCTTCCCTATCTTCTGACATAAGTTCCACCGCACTTTCGCCACCAAATCAAACGAGGTCCAGTGAAGCGGTTTGTCAAACGCCAATATCTCCCCTTGTTCAAAATCCCACATATCAGCAAACGGCAGCAATAATAGCCACAGATCCGACTATTGCGCAATACAGCGCGAACCATACCAGGCGTTGACGACGCACGATCTCAATCATAAAACGGCATGCGAAGCAACCGGTTACAAAAGCAGCCACGAAGCCAACTACGGCCGGAACGATACCCAGATTACTCGTCATCTCACCTTTCAGCAGGTCCAGCAAATCCAGGAACGTTTCACCCATAATCGGAATCAAAACCATCAGGAAACTGAACTGCGCTACGCTCTCTTTCTTCACGCCACACAGCAGTCCTGTCGCAATCGTCGTACCCGAACGGCTTAGCCCCGGCAATACGGCACAAGCCTGTGCCAAACCGATGATAAATGCATCCTTATAGGTCACTTCATGCCCCGCACTCTGACGTTTCTTCTGCAACCACTCACTCAAAGCCAGCAGACAAGCGGTTATCAGCAGACAAATACCGACCAGCAGCAGACCGTTTCCGAAGAAAGACTCCACTTGGTCCTTAAAGAACATACCTACCACAAACACCGGTATCATCGACACCAGTATCTTCGCAACGTAATCCTTCTCTGCGTTCCATTGCAAGGTCGTAAACGTGCCCTTAAACAGTTGCGCCACCTCTCGCCATAGGATGACAAGCGTGGACAAAACCGTCGCTGCATGCACGATAATAGCAAAGGTCAGATTGTCCTCTCCGGATGTTCCCAACAACGCCTGACCTATCTCCAGATGACCCGATGAGGAAACCGGCAGAAACTCCGTCAGTCCCTGCACGATACCTAATAACAATGCTTCTAACCAACTCATTTCTTCTTACCGCGGAATAAGATTGCAAAAAGCATAAACACAAATCCGAACAAGGAAATCATCGGACCCACCGTGATACGGCGGAACGAGAAAATATCCGGATTATACACCTCACCCGAAGGTTCACCGGTCATCAACGCAAAACCAATCACAATGATCACCACCGAAACGGCCATCAAAATGAGGTTGAGTTTGGGTAATGTATGTTTCATAGAATCTCAACTATCAAAATTAACTATCAAATCTCGTACAACGAGTTATTATCCATGCGGATATATTTTCCGGTAGCAATCAGCGAAGCCAATAACGTGATCAACAATCCGCTGCAGAGCACAACTGCCGAAACAAAGGCGATATTCTGCCAGGTCATCGGGAAGAGCACCAATCCTAACCGGAACTGCACATAATACACCACGCTGCCTATAATACCCAATGCTACGATAGCGGCCATGAAGCCCAGCAACATATTCCGCAGCACAAACGGTCTGCGGGTCACCCAGGAGGTAGCACCCACTAACGTCATTGTGTTAATCAAGAAACGTTTGGCATAAATCTGCAACCGAATCGTATTCACAATCAATACCAGCGATACCAACAACAAGGCCAAAGCCACGCCCATCAGTATCCAGGAGAAATCCTGCACGTTACTGCTCATCAGATCTGCCAGGTCACGCGGATAAAGCACCTCCGTCACATACGGCAGTACCTCCAATTGTTCCGCGATCATCGCCAGACTGTCCGGAGCACTGCAGGCATCGGTCGGATGAATCTCATAACTCGCACAGAGCGGATTGTAACCCAAGAAAGCACTCGGGTCTTCTCCTAATGAACGAATATGTTCCTCTAACGCCTGCTCTGCCGATACAAACGTGTATGAACGGCAATGATGACCGGACTCCAAGATCGTCTCCAAACGCGCGCATTGCGTACTATCTATATCCGAAGACAACACCGCCGTAAGCGTGATGTTCTCGCGCATGCGTGTAACAAGTGCCCCTGCCGACAGCAGGAGCACACATTCCAATCCGATCAGACACAACACCAGCGATACGCTGACGGCGGAAATCAGATATGAATTACGAAATCGATGTTTTCGCATTAATATTCCCAGAGATCTTGCTCGAAGTTAAGCAACTCCGTAGCGATACGGTCCTGTTCTTTCTTGATGGCCTCTACATCCGAGAAGGTATAATCCGGAATCCAGCGGTTATACATGTTACCCTCACCTACAATATAGGAGGTAAACAGACGTTTCTGGAAGAACTCATCGTATGTTACACGTTTCACCTCATTGCGGTTAGGAATAGCATACTGCATTGCCAGATACGGACGCAGTTTGTCGAACGGAATCCAGAACAGAGTCGATTGACGCAATGCGGCCATCACTTCCGTACTATCAGCCGTAATCTTAATCGGATGCAACGGAGCGATACCCATAATTTTGGTATGCAAACGACTCGTGTGCTTGTCAAAGAACACCACTTCCTGAATCATGTACTTCAACTGATTCTTCACTACCGACTCAAACGAATAGGGCTGTGGTATCAACTTATCTGCAATACTATCGTAGTTCACCAACATCGCCGTAGACTGCGAAATGTCCCAATACGTATCATCGTCCGTATGGTCTTCCGTCTGATCAACGATCATAAGCGCATCACGCGGAATCTCTCGCTTGGTCATCAACGTCGAGTCATTGAACTCCGGCTTGATACTATACGGATTCACACGATAAATAGGCAGACCATCCACAATGGCATCCACAATCACTTTAAACAAGTTACGGTAATCCGGGTCATCCACTCTCGTCGGGAAATAGAGCTGATAGTTCTGTTTGTAGCGCATATCGATGATACGATACACATAACGTGCCCATATAATATCATCCAAGCGGTGATCAACCAGCACAACCGTATCGTGTGCCTTCGAGAACTCCTCCGTGCGGATACGAGCACTACCAACCTCATCAAAGAACGAGATCACTTGATGCTGTGCTTGAGCGGTCAGAACGCCAAGCAACAAACACAACATAACACTAACTTTCTTTATCATAGTTTCAAGTATTAATTCAGTGTAAATACAATCGGGCTAAGAGGTAACTCTTGTCCACCGGGGCCTATCGCACGTGCGTCCTGAATAACAACCATACTACCTTTTTTCAGTTTACTGATTTGATTCAACTGATCAGCCGTAAATTTGTTACTCTTGGATTCACTGGATCTACCATTGATAATCGCAATAAATCTCGTTACTTTGAACGGCAAGTCCAACAATCCTTCCGATCCGTACGATGCGATAATCGTACCGGAAGCATTCGTCAACGTACTGAGCGCAATCGGACCGGTAGAATATTCCTTCTCACGTGCGCTGAAATACGCATTCGGAGGCGGCAATTGTTTAACGCGATACTCTCTGCTACCCATCGGTTGCATCTTGCCATCCAATTCAGCAGAAACAGAAATCGTTACGCTCTTGGCTCCGTCGCCCGGGATAATAACCCACAGACCACCTTGCTGACGAACTTGTGCTCCGCTGACAGATACTTTTACCTTGTCATTCGACACACCCGGTACCGAAATAGAGAACTTGTTCTCATATTTACGATACATAATATTGAGGTCTGTATTCGAAATCGTCACGGCAGGCTCTCCCACACTATACTCACTCGAGAACGGCAACTGCTCTTTCGCGCCGGTAGCAGGATTATCGAAAGCTATCCAACCGGAGTATTTCTTCAGACCTACACCCGATGCAGCTACTTCGTAAATACCTTGCTCATTGATACGCTGTCCTTCCACAAAGTACTCCGGGGTCTGCGTTGAGTCAATGGCAGCCAAAATAATCTTTGCAGAATATTTACCTCCACGAATAACGTAATTGGAATTAGGAATAACGTATGCGCTTAACTTGTTTACACGCAGGTCACCCGCATCCGTCTGGTTACGCAGATACTGAATCGTCGTATTCTGCGCATTGCGGACATCGTTCTGTAATTTCGTCAACAATACCACCGACGCACCCGAAGGCATATCATGGAACATCTGATATTCCCATGAAATCATCTTGTCTCCGGACTCTTGCTTATCGCTCGTATCAAAAATCGTATTAAACTCATCGGCCTTATTCGGATCCAAACTGATCAAATATTCACGATACTCTTCGATCATCTTTTTCAGTTCCACACCCGGTTTTTCTGCTTTATCCGGCAATGCATAGTGCGTCGTGGCATCACGGTTATCATTACCTTGAATCACACGAGCCTCCGGATCTGCCTTCTTCGGACCATCGGTTGCAACTGCAATCTGGTATTTGAAGTTCTGAATATAATTATATAAACTGTCTGAACGCTGCGTCAATTCTGCTGCTTTGTCGTACCACGGACCGTTTTTCTCGGGGTTGTCGTTACGCGAAGCAAGGAACTGACTCATCATCTGTTGGTTACGACTATCCGTCGTTTCGAGAGTCGAATGCAAACTATCGTCCACCAGTTTGAAGGCCTTCAAGATATCTGTACTGACGTTCAACGCCAACATGGCGGTGAGCACCAAGTACATCATACCAATCATCTTTTGTCTCGGGGTTTCCGGACAGTTTTTTGCTCCACCCATTACTGAAGTGTTTTATTGTTATAATTATCTGTTATTCAATTGCTTATGCCAATGCGTTCAGCATATTACCATAGATACCGTTCAGGTCAGCTACCTGCTTGTGCAACTGCTTGGTGCTCTGTGCAAACGCAACCTGAGCCTCTGCAGCTTCCTTCGCAGCAGCCACGGCTTCTTTCTGAGCTGCCGTCTGAGCATTAACAGCCTGGAGTTGCAACTCATATACTGAGTTCAATGCAGCAATACTCTTACCTACCTGCTCAACACCTGCCTTATATGCCTTCGTCTCTTCAGCTACGCTCTTCATATCAGCACCAATCTGGGTGTAAGCCCCCGACAGACCGGTTGCTGCTTGCGACAGGTTATCGGTAGCAATACCTACATTAGCCAATTTTGCAGCATACTCACTTGTAGCAGCCTCAGCAGCAACCAGCTTCTCATTCAGTTTAACACCACTCTGAGCCACTTTACCCAACTCTGCAAACTGTGTAGCCGTCTTAGCCAACTCGCCGATACCCTCTTTCAATGCTTTGAAATCCTCATCCTTCAGGCCCGGTGCTTTTGCAGAAGCGGGATCCGCAGCAGCCGCACCGCCCATAGCACCGCCCATAGCACCGCCATTAGCGGGAGCACCGGCAACACCTGCGCCCAACAAGGTCGGACGGGCTTGCTTCGATTTTTCTTCCAACAATTCCGGTTTCGTTCCGTACTCCAACAATTGCGGGAACACATTCTCCCAGTGGAACTCCGGATGCGGATGATCCAACGTACCGATCAAGAACAAGAATGCCTCGGTAAACATACCAATCATCAGCACTTGACTTGCACCCGGCCAGTGAAGAATCTTAAACAACGCACCGACAATTACGACCGATGCACCAGCCGAATAAACGATGTTAACAATGCTCTTGCCCTGATAAGACTCATACCAATGGAAGAACTTTGCACCAAAACCTTGCTTTTCTGTAGCCATAATGTATAGTAAATTTTAAATATTTCGAATTAAACACCTTATTTATTAATCGCCTATATACGCGCGGACGCAACGGAATCCGATGTACGGACGACTCTCATATTGATACTCATACGTACGAACACCGCACTGCATGAAGTAACTGATATCCTTCCAGCTACCACCCTTGACTACCTTGCGTTTCAGGATATCCGGATCGGCTTTACGAGCCATATATGCATAGTCCGGATTCAAATCGTGCATGTGCGTATTCATGGCGCTCTGGTATGCCGAGTTAGTCCACTCTGCTACGTTTCCACCCATATCGAACAAACCGAAGTCATTCGGACGGAACTGAGCTACCTTCATCGTCGTGGATCCCGTATCATCGGTATAAGCACCACGATACGGCTTGAAGTTTGCAAAGAAGCAACCCTTCGCATCACGCGCATAATTACTACCCCACGGATACATTGCCATCTTACGACCGCCACGTGCAGCATACTCCCATTGTGCCTCCGTCGGCAAACGATATTCGTTCGCCTCCATAGAGGAGTTCGAATTGAAGAATTTTGTACGCCAATCGCAGAACGCATGCGCCTGCTCCCAAGTCACACCGACTACCGGATACTCCGAATAACCCGGGTGTTTGAAATACATATGCAGCAACGGATCGTTGTACGAGAACTGGAAGTCACGAGCCCATACCAACGTATCCGGATAGATACTGATGATACGACCGGTCAACAGATCCTTCGGCTCCTTCAACGGACGAATAATCGTAGAATCCTTGATCTCTCCGTTCTCATTAACCCAGAACGTATCTACACGAGCCGTTGCACCCTGCGGATAGGTACTAGTAGCCACATCGAACTTATTACGTTGCGGCAGTGCCTCATCCATATTCACCCAGGTATAACGGTAATGCAGGTTGTTCGTGTTGAAAGAACCATCCGAATAGAACATCGATGCCAATGCATCCACTACGTCCTCTTCCTTGCTCTTCCAAGGAATCTTCTTGCTCCAGTTGATACGGAAATTCTCCTCATCGAAGTCTTCATCCTTCGGCTGAATAGCATAATCCGTTAAACCGGCTGCAATCAGATTCGTCAATGCGATAGAGTCACGTACCCAGTTTACAAACTGATGATATTCATTGTTCGTAATCTCTGTTTCGTCCATCCAGAACGCATCAACAGTCACCATCACGATATTGTCCGGCTGCTCAAAAACAGCCGACTGCGTGTTAGCGCCCATCATAAAACTACCTTTCTTGATAAACAACATTCCATACGGATTGGCTTCCTTAAAGTTCGTAGCCGAACGTACTCCTACCAGTTCTCCTGCCGGTTTGTTGCAACTAGCCACTACAAACGCTAACGCGATCAATGGCAACATTTTACTCATTTTCATACCTTACAAGTATCTAATTGATTTATATTTATTCGTCCTTTTAGGCTTCAGGATATCAAATCCGTATGCCAAGTATATCTCGTGACTTCCGTAGCTCTCAAGCATAAGCTTGTTGGTAGGCAGTTCACAACTATAGCCCAACTGCAGCCCGGAAATAATGTCTATTCCTAATAGTATATTCACACTTCCCATGATGCGATAACCTAATCCCCACCGGTACCGGTCTTTATAATCGCACATCATGGTCAAGTTTACATCCCAACTCACAAAATCACTCATCACCATCGCACTCGGCGTCAACACCCATTCCTTGTAATTCTTCAATCGCCAATGGTAACCTCCTGTCACATACATCGTTCCTGCCAATGTCACCACTTGCTCTACACCACTCGTTCCGTCACTCCAATCAATCGCCGGACGCGTCAGATGACTGTAACTCGCTCCTACCCACCATACCGAAGTGCTGTAATACAATCCCACACTCATGTCAAATTTCATTCCCGACTTACTGCCCGTCGGCACCGCCGGATCATTGGAATCGTGGTAATCATCCCCCATCTTACTTAAATTCACCGAATCACCTTTAAACCCCACATTCACAAACCCCAAGTCCACTCCGGCACTCAAATACCCTTTTCCTAACTTCTGCCGATAAGCGTACTGTGCATACAATGCTTGATTGGTAAACAATCCGTACCGGTCGTTCAAGAATCGCACTCCCGCACCATGCCTCGTCTTCTTAATTACGAAAGGCGAACTAAAACTGAACCATGTACTCATCGGGGCATTGGAGATATCCACATATTGCATGCGGTGCATTCCCGCTACTTTCATCAAATCTCCTTCTCCAACTGCCGCCGGGTTATACGCTGTCGGCAAATACATATATTGTCCCATCTGCGGATCAAACTGCGCACTCGCAGTGAGAACGGCCATTAAGACCAGCAGAAGACTAATACTCCTCTTCATTATAGAGGAAATCATCATCGTTGGTAGGGAAATCCGGCCAGATATCCAATATACTTTCGTACTGTTCCTCATCGTCTCCCTCCAATTCTTGCAAATTCTCTATTACTTCCAGGGGCAAGCCCTCTCGGTTGGCATAATCCAATAACTCATCCTTCGTCGCCGGCCACGGCGCGTCGTCCAATCTTGAAGCTAATTCTAATGTCCAATACATACGCGTTTAAACAAAAAAGCGTGCAAAATTAGTAAAAATCTTCGATTTATGCAAATAATTCATGCATTATTTATCAATTTTCGTCATTTTTTGCACTTTTCGGCATAAATACGTCAAATTTTACACATAGTTAGTCTTTTTTCCACGCTTTCTCTGTCTCTCCGTTGTCAAGACAAATAGAGCGAGACCTAACAAAAAGATAGTCACTCAGGCGGTTTATAAAACACAATGCCACCGGATTGGCATTCGCCTCTAACATTTTGCGTTCTGCCCTTCTACAAACCGTTCGGCAGATATGACAGCGGGATACAGCTTCACTGCCACAAGGCAGAAGAAACGCACGTAGAGCCGGAAGTTTAGCTTGTATGGCATCGATCCATTCCTCTAACTGTTTCACATCCTTCTCCACGATCCATTCACCCGGAGCATCACTCAATTCCGCACCCAAATTGAAGAGTTTGTTCTGTATCCACTCCAGTTGCGAGTCATCTGCTACCACGCGTAAAGCCCCGATCCAACTATTCAATTCATCTACCGTACCGTATGCTTCTATCCGCGCATCCGTTTTAGCCACGCGTTGACCGTTAGCTAAAGATGTCTGACCTTTGTCTCCAGTTTTTGTATAAATCATAATCGTATAATATAATGTCGTTTCAAATAATGCGGATCCACAAACAGCAACCCCACGTGATACAAATCCATACTGGTCGTCACGCGATCGTCTTTCTTCAGTTCCTGCCAAGCCCTTTCCATTTCCTCCGAATAATGGTTGTCATCCAGCACAATCAAACCTTTCTCGCTCATCCTCGGCAACAAATAGTGCACATACCGCATCGTAGCTTCATAGGTATGGTTAGCATCAACATAGGCCACGTCCAACTTCTCGCGCGCGTGTATAAATAAGGTGTCGTCTATATTACCCTCCACCCATTCGATATTCTCGAGTTTCAATGCTCGCCACACTCCTTGTGCAACCTTCAACACTTCTGAACTTCCCTCCATCGTCATCACGCGATTCCGGCTGTTTGCCGCAGCCAAATAGGCCGTTGTCACACCCAGCGATGTACCTAACTCCAATATCTCCAACGGACGTTTCTCGTGCTCTCCTATCCAGTTCACCAATCGAAACAAAGCCTGCCCCACCTGCGCGCTCTCCAAATGATTTTTGGCGATATCGCACACACGGCGCTGTATATGTTTTCCTTCCGGAGCACCCTGCGACCCGAAATCCACTACATCCAGCGCATCTTCACAAGCCAGCAGCATTTCCCTTCTTCGTTCTATATCGGCAAAACAATAGTAACTGTTTTGGTCACGCAACACAAACCGCACTAACTCAAACAAGTACGGTGAGTGAATGCCTTCTCCGGTCGTATTCCAGGACGTAAAGAAATGCTTCTGAAACGCTAAAATTCTATGTAAACTACTACTTTTTGCCATTTATCGTGCAAAATTACTAAAAAATTTGCATATATGCAAAAAAAAGTGTACTTTTGTCGCATGATTTTGAATTATATTTGGATTTCGCTCATATTGCTGGCCGTTTTGATGGGATTGGTGCAAGCGATTTGCTATGGAAACGTAGATATCTTCACTGCGATTCTCAATGCCACATTCGACAATGCCAAGACGGGCTTTGAACTATCCCTCGGTCTTACCGGCGTCCTCTCTCTCTGGATGGGTATCATGAAGATTGGAGAGAAAGCCGGTGCAGTCAATACGTTGGGCAAAGCAATCAATCCTTTCTTTAGCCGAATCTTCCCGGAGATACCCAAAGGGCATCCTGTTTTCGGTTCCATGCTCATGAATATCGCAGCCAACATGCTGGGGCTCGATAATGCTGCTACCCCGATGGGACTGAAGGCCATGGGGGAACTGCAGGAACTCAACACCGATAAAACCAAGGCTTCCAATGCCATGATCATGTTTGTCGTGCTCGGAGCTTCCGGTCTGACGCTTATCCCGACTACTATCATGGCGTACCGCGCCCAGTTAGGTGCAGCGAATCCCGCAGACGTCTTCCTCCCTATCCTAATTGCTACTTATGTAGCTACCCTCGTCGGACTCATTTGCGTATGTGTCGCACAGCGCATCAAGATGAAAGATCCGGTCGTTTTAGGTACAATCATCGGTCTAACAGCCTTGGTGGGTCTGCTTGTTTGGGGAGCAACTTGCCTGGAGCCTCACACCTTATCGGTTGTTTCAGCTGCGATTGCAGCCATCCTGCTCTTAGGCGTCATCTGCTGGTTTGTGATACAAGCGATGTACAAGAAGGTCAACGTCTATGATGCCTTTATTGATGGGGCAAAAGGTGGTTTTCAAACGGCGATCGGAATTATCCCTTACCTCATTGCGATCATGGTCGCAGTCGGCATGTTCCGCGCATCCGGAGCGATGGGAATGTTGGAACAGGGCATTGCCTGGTGCTTTAGTGCCTGCGGCATCAACCCGGATTTGGCGGGTGCAGTACCGACGGCTTTGATGAAGCCGCTAAGTGGTAGTGGTGCGAGGGGATTGATGTTAGAGGCGATGACGACTCATGGAGCGGATAGTTTGGTAGGACGACTGTGCTGTATTCTGCAGGGCACCACTGACACCACCTTCTACGTCCTGGCCGTCTATTTCGGCTCGGTTAATATCAAAGATACGCGTCACGCGGTAGCATGCTGCCTGCTGGCTGACCTGGCCGGTGCCATCGCAGCATTCGCCATCGCGCCCATATTTTTCGGATGATACATTTTACAACAGATAGTATAGAGATGCCGGCGTTGGATGAGCGCAGGGTAAGCAGATGGATTCGTGCCGTAGCCGCGGATTACGGGTTCTCGGTGGGTAACATCCATTATATCTTTTGTTCCGACGAGCGGGAGTTAGCGGTGAACCGGGAGTTTCTCGGGCATGACTACTACACTGATGTTATTACGTTCGACTACTCGACGGCATCGACTCTCAACGGTGATATCTTCATCTCGCTGGACACCGTTCGATCCAATGCTGAAATGGTCGGCACGACCTTTGAGCACGAGTTACATCGTATCCTCATACACGGGGTACTACATCTGACCGGTCAAGGAGACAAGACCCCCGAGACGAAGGTCCAGATGACCGAGAAAGAAGAAATCGCTTTAGCCAAATTACACTGATATGAAAAAGATACTTGTCCTTGCTCTTTGTTCTTTGTTCCTTGTTCCCTGCAAGGCTGTAAACTACTGCGCTTCCGCCTCATGGGGCTACGGCGCAAGTGCAACCGGTGGAGGAAACGCCACCCCTACATTGGTATCGAATGAAACGGGCCTAAAGAACGCGCTCAAGAGCGATAATAAAGTCATTATTATCACGAACGACATCACCATTAGCGGCAACCAGATTAGTTGCAGCAAGAACAACTTGACCATCATGGCCTTACCCGGCAAAAAACTCATTTCCAACAATCAAACGGCAGCCCAATCGGGTATTTTAGCGTTTAGCGGTACGAATATTATCTTGCGTAATATCACGTTTATCGGCCCGGGAGCTTATGATGTAGATGGAAAAGACAACCTCACACTCAGTAATGCAACAAATGTATGGGTGGATCATTGTGACTTTCAAGATGGTATGGATGGGAATTTTGACATCAATGAAAAATCAGACAACATCACTGTTACTTGGTGTCGTTTCCGCTATCTAAAAGCGCCTAAAGCAGGTGGTTCGGGTGGTGCAGATGACCATCGTTTCTCCAATCTTGTGGGTGGAGGATCGAATGACAAACCGCAGGATGGAACCTATAATATCACGTACGGATTCTGCTGGTGGGATGAAGGATGTAAAGAACGTATGACGCGCTGTCGCAATTGTAACCTGCATTTCTTGAACTGTTACTGGAATAGTTCCGTTGCCAATTATTATGTAGGACCGGAGAATGCTGCTTGCTATTTTGAGGGCTGCACATTTGAAGGATCCCCGGCTAAGAATAAAATCTTCTATCAGAACTACGGCGGTACAAACGGCTCTATGTTTGTCAACTGCTATGCAACCAAGGGCGTTCCATCCAATGTAACGGACCGCACAGTACTCACTCCGACTTATTCCTATGATCAGTTGAGTGCTGCTGATGCCAAGAACTACGTCACCAACGCTTCTTGTGGCGCGGGTGCCACATTAACGGTAACGAACGCAGGTGCGATTAGTTCCGGTTGTGACGGTGACGATCCGGAGCCCGTAGATCCTCCGACGCCGGGCGATGACCTCACATGGAATTTCTCTACAAGTGATTTCACGTCCAAAGACAGTTTGACGATTGATGCTGGTATTACCATTAATGGTTTAACTATAGGAAAAAATATGGTTTTAGATCAGAATTCCAAAACCATCTCCGGACTTACATTCACCCATCGTTTAAAAACAGGAGGTACCGGATCGAGCAGCAAACGCTACTTAAAGTTTGACGTTACCGGACCATGTACAATAGAAGTATATCTTGTAAGTGCCGGTTCTGCAGATCGAACGCTTAATATATATAGTGGAGCTTACGGTGGCACTCCTATACATACCATGACAGCGCCACAGACTACTCCCGTTAAACAATCGTACAACTATACAGGCGGTGCGACAACCATTTACATGGGTAGCGCCAATAGTGGTATCAACCTATACGGTATTAATTTGATTTATCCGGGTTCGACGGGTATGGATTTTATAGAAAGCCAAAGCGCAGCACGTAAAGTACTGCGCCATGGTCAAGTGCTCATCCTTCGGGATGGCAAGCTTTACAATCTGCTCGGTCAAAGTCTCTGACCTGTGATCGTATATTCTACTCCGCCTCGGATAATAATGATTTGTCCCTGGCGGATTATTTTTTGTGCATTAGGAGCACGGTTCTCCACTTTTTCGATTGCGGTATGTTCGCTGTTCTCACAAACCGTATTCAGTTCAAAGTTCTTGATTTCCCAAGATGGCACATTCGATTCTCCTACGCTATAATAGAATGCCAAATGTACATTGTCCTTATGCATATAGGAAGAAGGAATCGAGATGGTATTCGACTGCCAATCGAAGTTCTTAGAGGTACCCCATATGGGTATATTCAGTTGCGTCCATGTAGCAGCCGTCACGTCGTTCACGTAGTCATCGCTAATCAGCAACTTACACTGGCTAGGCCAATCGGTAGATGTTCCGTACCCGACAGCATGATCAAAACGTATTTCACCGCTAACCTGATTCGTAAAATCAAAGGCAGGCGAAATTAAATAATCCTCATTTGCACCTTTGTTATACGCATTTGCATTCGCACATGTATAATTGGAGTTCCAATACCAATTGGCAACACCCCCCTGGTCTACCGACTCGAACTCACCTAATCCCTCTGCAAAACTCTCCGAGAAACGAATAGATGAGCATTCCGGCAGTTCACCTCCTAAATTAAGCGCCACCAAATAAGGATCGTGATCCGAATAGCTTTCATTATAATCGACATATCCGCCACACGACGTGTTGTAATGCCAAACAGCCGCACCGGTAATCTGACCAGCCATGGAACTGTTCGCAAACACATGGTCTATCAAATTGGCACTCCCTTGATAACAATAGGAGTATGCATTCTGATCAAAAGCCAACAACTGCTCTGTCAGACCATCATTAAGAAGAACGGTAATGGCATCCTCGTCCATTTGACAGTTCAAGTCTCCCATCACCAAGATATCTGGATCCTGCACCTTATAGGAAGTATTGAGTGCGCTCACCAACCAATTGGCATTATTCACACGTTGCGAAGCACCATCCGCTTTCGCCTTGAAGTGGTTCATCGAGAGTGTAAAACGTTCCCCTGTTGCAATCTCCTCCCACGCCTGAATTCGCATCACATTGCAATAATAGGTCACATTCGTAGCCGGATAGTTCGAACCATAAGGACGCACTTTATCCGTGCGGTAAATAAAACCGGATTTGAGGGCATTGTCGTAGGAGTCGGTCACCACATAGATACCATCAGTCACTACGGCATAAGCACCTTCTCCCACACGCGCATTGAGCGTAGCCACAAGATAGTCCAGGGGAGCCGGCTTGGCTTCTACCTCGCAAAACGCAAAAACATCAGCGTCGGAAGCAATCACCATATCGGCTATCTTACGAGTCTTTTCCTGTAGGCCTTCCTCGTCATTATACGAAGGACGACTCGATTCAGCATAGTTGTAGTAATAATTCAGCAAGTTATTACCCAACACGCGCAAACGACCGTTACCTAAATAAGGTACCGATGTGGCGGCTTGCACGCTGAGTGCAGCCGCCACAAAGAGCATCATAAAACTATATCTCATTAGTCTTTAAATTTAGCACACAAGAACTCGCGGTTGAGTCGAGCGATGTTCGCGAGGCTAACGGATTTCGGGCACTCAGCGGCACAAGCACCGGTGTTGGTACAGTTACCGAATCCGAGTTCGTCCATCTTAGCGACCATTGCTTTAGCGCGAGCCGCAGCCTCGATCTTTCCTTGCGGCAGGAGAGCCAACTGGCTTACTTTGGCTGCAACGAACAACATCGCCGAACCGTTCTTACATGCTGCAGCGCAGGCACCGCAACCGATACAGGACGCAGCATCCATCGCCTCGTCAGCAACGGGCTTCGGAATAGGAATTGCGTTGGCATCGGGTACACCGCCGGTGTTGACAGAAACGAATCCGCCGGCTTGCATGATCTTGTCGTACGCGCCGCGGTCCACCATCAAGTCTTTGATTACAGGGAAGGCACGGCTACGCCAAGGCTCTACGGTAATGGTCTCTCCGTCTTTGAACTTACGCATGTGGAGCTGGCAGGTCGTGATGGCGCTGTCAGGTCCGTGCGGGTGACCGTTGACGTACATGGAGCACATACCGCAGATACCCTCACGGCAATCGTGATCGTAGGTAACGGGGTCTTTGTGCTCTGCAACGAGTTGCTCGTTGAGAATATCGATCATCTCCAAGAACGAAGCACCTTGGAAGACGTGCTTCAGGTCATACGTCTCAAAATGACCTTGTGCTTTAGGTCCCGCCTGTCTCCAAACGCGAACCTTAATATCAATGTATTGATCCATAATGCTTAGTTTTTGTAGTTACGTGTTTTACGTTCCGTGAACTCGTAGTCAAGCGGCTCTTTGATGAGTTGCGGCTCCTTGTCGTCGCCCATATATTTCCAGCAGCCGACATACGCGAACTTGTCATCCTGACGAAGTGCCTCACCTTCCGGTGTCTGGTATTCCTCGCGGAAGTGACCACCGCAAGACTCCTCACGATGGAGGGCGTCCACTGCCATCAGACGACCGATCTCGATGAAGTCAGCCAAACGGAGGGCTTTCTCGAGCTCGTTGTTCAGGCTGTTCGCCTCACCCGGGATATAGACGTTGGTCCAGAACTCTTTCTTGATAGCGTCGATCTTCTTGATACCTTCTTTAAGGCCTTCTGCTGTACGACCCATACCTACGAAGTCCCACATGATGAGACCGAGCTCTTTGTGGATCGAGTCAACCGAACGCTTACCTTGGATCGCCATGAGACGGTCGATCTTGTCTTGAACGGCTTTCTCTGCCTCAGCGAACTCAGGCAGGTCGGTGGACATACGCGGAACGCCGATCTGGTCGCTCAGGTAGTTCTGGATTGTATAAGGAAGTACGAAGTAACCGTCAGCCAGACCTTGCATCAACGCGGATGCACCGAGACGGTTTGCACCGTGGTCGGAGAAGTTCGCCTCACCGATACAGAACAGACCTTTGACAGTCGTCTGGAGCTCGTAGTCCACCCAGATACCACCCATCGTGTAGTGGATAGCCGGGAAGATCATCATCGGGTTCTCGTACGGGTTCTCGTCCACGATCTTCTCGTACATCTGGAAGAGGTTACCGTATTTCTGTGCTCACGCCGTAGCCTTTGTCGCAACGCTCTTTGGCAGCACGCGAAGCTACGTCACGCGGAACGAGGTTACCGAATGCCGGATAACGACGCTCGAGATAGTAGTCACGATCCTCTTCGGGGATGTCACGACCCTTGATCTCACCAGCCTGGAGACGCTTTGCGTCTTCGAGTTTCTTCGGCACCCAGATACGACCGTCGTTACGGAGGGACTCCGACATGAGGGTCAGTTTGGATTGGAAGTCACCATGCTTCGGGATACAGGTCGGGTGGATCTGTGCGTAGCAGGGGTTAGCAAAGAGGGCACCGTGACGGTACATCTGCATAGCAGCCGAACCGTTGGAAGCCATGGCGTTAGTACTCAGGAAGAAAGTGTTGCCGTATCCACCGGAACCTACAACGACTGCATGTGCGAAGAAACGCTCAATGCGACCGGTAACGAGGTTACGGGCGATGATACCACGCGCACGTTTCTCGCCGTTCTCGTCAGGAATGAGCACGATATCCAGCATCTCATAACGCGTGTACATCTTCACTTTGCCTTTACCGATCTGGCGGCTCAAAGCACTGTACGCACCGAGCAACAACTGCTGACCGGTCTGACCTTTTGCATAGAAGGTACGACTAACCTGTGCACCACCGAAAGAACGGTTGTCGAGCAAGCCGCCGTATTCACGTGCGAAAGGAACACCCTGTGCCACACACTGGTCGATGATGTTATTGCTGACCTCCGCCAAACGATATACGTTCGCCTCGCGTGCACGGTAGTCGCCACCTTTGATGGTGTCGTAATAGAGACGATAGACAGAGTCACCGTCGTTCTGATAGTTCTTCGCCGCGTTAATACCACCCTGCGCAGCAATCGAGTGTGCACGGCGCGGGCTGTCCTGAATACAGAAGTTCAGTACGTTGAATCCCATCTCTGCGAGGGACGCAGCAGCCGACGCTCCGGCAAGACCCGTTCCGACAACAATAATGTCCAGACGACGTTTGTTAGCTGGGTTCACCAGTTTCTGGTGGTTCTTGTAATTGGTCCATTTCAACTCCAGCGGTCCCTCCGGGATCTTCGCGTCCTTCGGAGTGATGACCGGAGTCGTTGCCTCTTTGACAGCCTCTGCGGCAGCAGCCTGAACCTGCTCGGTTACTTCTGCCGCCTTGTCCAGCACTTTCTCTGCCACGTCCAGAGCTGCCTCTGCTGCCTTCACTGCTACTTTTTTCGCAGCGTCTAATATTTCTTCTTTCTTTGCCATAAATAGGTAGAATTTATATATGTTTGCTATTTTCTACGTTAAGTACTCGTACTCTTATAACCGGATAACATGCATTCCGTCTATAGTATAAGTTTCTCCGTCCTGGCGTCGTATATACAGATGATTATCAATCATCAGCTTTTCCGCTTTCTTTATTGCCTGCGAGGGTTCCGTATGAATATCTGTGGGATTGCTTCCCGCGAATAGAGGTTCATACGTGACATCCCCATCCACTTGAATAAGTCGTGGATTTGTCTGGTCTCCATCGCTCCATCCGACAAAAGTGTATCCCTCATCCGCTACGGCGGTGATTGTCACCCACTCGTCACAGGCATACTTTCCTTCTCCTGTTGCCATGCCTCCTTTAGCAGTTGCCACACTTACTTGCGGGCGTTCCTTACGGAACTTATATCCCGCCCAACTGCTGTTAGCAGCATAGGCAAGCGAGTCCACCGAACAGCCGATCAGCACATTATACCGGGAATATAAACCGGTATAGTTATACTTAAACCATCTGTAAAAGCATTGCGCTTCAAGTTGCGGAGGAGTGACCGCATCGGAGATGATGGTACGCATGGAGTCGCAGTCATAAAATGCCATTTTTCCTACTTTCTCGCACGCTTCGGGCAGTCGTATCGTCTGCACATTGGGAAGGTGGTAGAAACCGCCCTCTTCAATCGTGCGGAGCGAGTCGGACAGCGTGACAGAATTAAGTCCCAGACACCCGGAGAAGGCATATTTGCCGACCGTTCGGGCTGTGTCCGGCAACACGAGGTCTGTCACACGTTGGCCGCCAACATATAAATAATTATTGTATAGCGGACTTGCTTCATCATGCTCGCAAGTGATGGCGGCATACGCAGCAAGATCCTCCACGTATATCCGTATGCTGTCGGTACTGGAAAAACCGATTAGTCCTACATAACGGAGCGAACGGGGGATATGCAACTCCTTGATGCCTCTTAAAGCCTGCAGACCACCGGTCATGATGCTGTCCAGCATAGGCGGCAATTCCAGTTCGGTCAGACGCGGGCAGGCACGAAAGGCATACTCGCCGATTACACGAACGGATTGACCCATACGCACATAGTGGAGCGAATCCATTTCGTAGCACAGGTTAGAAGGGATATACAGCACCGAGTCGCCGATGAACATGCTGTCTATATGCGTGCTCCAGTGACCTGTACTGCCATTATATCCCAATGCGGATGACATACTTCCACCCCTGCAATTCTTGGCGTTGAAACGTACGATCTTCAGTTTGCCGGCGTTAGCAAAGAGTCCGCTCGGCACAGATTGTACATCTTCGCCAAAAATGACTTCGCGCAAGTTTAACGGTTTGAGCCAGTAACTATTGACAGTGCATTTTACAGCATTGTAGTACATCTTGGTGAGGCTATGACAGCCTTCGAACGCCCGTTCGCCTATTTTGGTAATAGTCGTAGGGATAACCACCGATTCTACATCACTGTACCTCAATGCCCATTCTCCGATTCCTGTAACGGTATATTGCACGCCGTTATGTGTTATTTGTTCGGGTATGACGACATGACCGGCATAAGCGGAAGTATTCGTATAGTTTTTCTGCGTGACAGTCGCTGTACGGGTAGAGTTATTGAGGTTATAAAAGATGCCATTGATTTCCACGTCGTAGGCGAGAGCCAAGAGATTGGCACCCAGACAGAGAACAAATATCAATAGCCGTTTATTCATTGCATGTTACAGTTATGCGGCACAGAGCATCCCGATACCCATGCCGAGGTAATACAATACAACGATCGCGAACGGCAGTACAACGAGTGTAGCTACGATGCAACCGATCACTTTGATGCGTTTCATCCATACCAGGTTGTTCCAACCTAAGGTGTGCAGTGCCGACCATACACCGTGATTCAAGTGGAACCACAGCGCGCAGAGCCAAATCAGATACAGCACGCAGTAGATCTGACCGCAAACAGGAGCCGTGAACAATGCTTTCACATACGCCGCACCGTTCTGCGGGTCGAATGCACCGGCAGTAGCACCATCGGTAAGCTCAGCCAGCTGCATGCGGAACCAGAAATTGTACAGGTGCAGTACCAGGAAACCGAGTACACAAAAGCCCAGCACGAGCATGTTCTCCGATTCCCACTCTACGCCTTCTTTCTTACCCGTCACTGCGTAACGGTCGTTACCACGAGCCGCACGGTTCTGAATCGTCAGATAGATCGCGTAGCAGAAATGCACTACTACCAGGAATGCCAAACCCAGCGTACCGATCAATGCGTACCAGTTAGCTCCCAGCAAATGACAAATCATGTTGTAGGCCTCTTCCGAGAAAACCACAGCCAAGTTCATACAGCCGTGGAAAAGCAGGAACAAGACCAACGCAAGGCCTGTCAAGCTCATAACGAACTTACGGCCGATAGATGAATCTTTTAACCACATAAAAATTGTTTGTTTTTGATATTATTTAAGTTTGTTTTGTGTTTGTCAAAAACCTTTGCGGGTGCAAAGGTACAAAAAAAATCCGGAATATACAAATAAAATTTGCACAATTCAAAAAAAAGTAGTACTTTTGTACCCGATTTTAAAATGCGGTATTGTGGCTATACGCAAAAACATACTAATCTGTCTGCTGTGTTCCGTACTCTGTACGCCTGTTTTAGCGCAGGTGTCGAACGCGGGACGATCGGTGTTCTCCTTCATGGGGTTGCCGGTCTCTTCGCGTATCAATGCGCTGGGCGGATCCAACGTCAGCCTCAGCGACGGAGACATCTCCATGGGTATGTGCAACCCGGCTCTGCTCCATGCCAACAGCCACATGATGCTTCAGCTTAACTACTCCTATTACCTGCCTGGCACGATGTTCGGTTCTGCCCTCTACGGACATAATTTCGGACGATCCAAAATAGAAAAACCGTACTCGGGTGACGGTGAGCCGGATAAGCCCAATTACTTCGCCGTTGGACTGCATTACCTTGATTACGGCAAAATGAAATATGCAGACGAGCGAGGTAACCTTTCCGGTCTATCTTTCGGTGCACGTGATATCCTTATAGATGTCATGTATGCGCGCCAACTGGGACCGATGTTCAAAGTCGGTGTCACCCTCAAGCCCGTTTACTCCATCTACGAAGCGTACTCTTCCTTCGCGCTCGGTGCCGATGTCGGAGCGCATTTCCAGACCAAAGACTCCACCTTCCAGATGGGTCTCGTACTGGCAAATATAGGTTGGCAACTCAAAGGATTCTACACCTCCGAGGATGGTCGGGGACACGAGATCTTGCCGCTTAACCTCCAACTCGGACTCACCTATCGGGTAAAAAAGGCACCGCTGCGCTTCCACCTGCAGATCCATAACATGCAGACCTGGTATCTAAACTACGAGTGGACCTCGCTGGACAAAAGCCCCACTACCGGTGACATCCTGTCCCACGATATCCCCTGGTACGACATGCTCTTCCGCCATACGATCTGGTCGATCGAGGTAGTGGACAAGCGCGAACGCTTCTATATCGCGCTTAGTTACAATCATCGTCGTCGTGCGGAGTTGAACCTCATCGACCAGCGTTCACTGGCGGGATTTGCACTCGGTCTCGGTATCCGGATTAAACAAGCACATATCGACTTTGCCATCAGCCAGATGACCAAGTCCAATTTCTCCTACCAGGTAGGACTGACATTAGACATCAATTCATTAATGAGATGAACAAAATAATCGTAGCTATCGACGGCTATTCGTCTTGCGGCAAATCGACCATCGCCAAAGCACTCGCCAAATACGCAGGCTATACCTACGTGGACACCGGTGCCATGTATCGTGCTATCGCACTCTACACCTTGCGGCACAACCTCACTGAACCCGCCGACATCATTGCGGCACTTCCGCAGATTCAGGTAGGCTTTCTGCTGGTCAACAACGCCCAGCATGTCACGCTCAACGGCGAAGACGTGGAATCTCACATTCGCACACTCGAGGTCGGCAATCGTGCCAGCCAAATATCGCAAATCAAAGAGGTTCGCGCTTTCCTCGTGGACCAGCAGCAGAAGATGGGTCTCCACAAAGGCATCGTCATGGACGGCCGCGACATCGGTACGGTCGTTTTCCCGAAAGCCGAACTCAAGCTCTTCCTTACCGCCAGCCCCGAAGTACGTGCACAACGCCGTTACGATGAGTTGGTAGAGAAAGGCGAGAAGCCGAACTACGATGAAGTGCTTGCCGATGTCAACGACCGCGATTACCGCGATACGAACCGTGCGGAGAGCCCGCTGCGCCAGGCAGAAGATGCAATCGTTGTGGACAACAGCCACATGACTCCGGACGAACAGATGGAAGTCATTTATGGCCTCTTTGATAAAATCTTAAATCAAAAATCTTAAATCATAAATGGTTGTATCGATTGATACAAACTCCGGTTTCTGCTTCGGTGTGACACGTGCCATCCAAGCAGCAGAGAGCGAACTTCAGAAGGGTTCGCTTTATTGCTTGGGCGATATCGTGCATAACGGACAAGAGGTCGCACGACTCGAACTCAAAGGACTTGCCACCATCGATTATGATGACCTGCGCACGCTTCCTTCTCATTCGCGCGTGCTCCTTCGGGCACACGGGGAACCGCCTTCCACCTATTGGATTGCACAGCAACGCGGCATCGAGATCATCGATGCCACTTGTCCGGTCGTCAAAAAACTGCAGGACCGTATTCGTGCCTGCTACGAGCAGCATCGCAATGACGAAACCGTTCCACCGCAGATTGTTATCTACGGCAAACCCGGACATGCCGAGGTCATCGGTCTCCAAGGTCAGACCAATAACACCGCAATCGTCATTGAGTCCGCTGACCAACTCGACCGACTTGATTTTACCCGCCCCATCTACCTCTTCTCGCAGACCACCAAGAGCATAGAGGGATTTCAGGAATTGGTGAATGCAATTCAATTAGCCATCAGTCATCAGCCGTCAGCTGTCAGTTTCGAGTATCACGACACGATTTGTAGGAACGTGGCTAATCGAGTAGCGCAGTTACAGGCGTTTGCACGGTCTAATGACTTGGTGATCTTCGTTGGCGGCTCCAAGTCCTCCAATGCGAAAGTGCTCTATCAGCATTGCTTGGAGGCGAACCCCAATACGCTGTTCGTCTCATCAGCGGACGAGCTGAATAATCTAACAACGAAGTGGTCTAACAGCGAAGCCGGTCTCAGAATCGGTATCTGCGGCGCAACGAGCACTCCCTTATGGCTGATGGAGAAAGTGAAAGAGGAGATCGAAAAGACCCAATAAATAGTACATCGTAAATGACCAAATAGTAAATACATTTATGGATTC
>CADCCH010000024.1:0-21020 GCA_902799875.1 uncultured Bacteroidales bacterium
ATGGGAGGAGCGCAAGGAGGCAGCTCCGAAGGCAGCTAAGAAAGCCGCTAAGGCTGAAGAACCCGCTCTCGACCTGCCGAAGGTAGAGAAGACCACCCTCGGTGATCTCTCCGCTCTCGCAGACCTCAAAGCTTCTATGGAAGCCGCAGAAGAGAAGCCGGCTAAGAAAGCCCCGGCAAAAAAAGCCGCTAAGAAAGAGGATGCTGAATAATCATTCCTTTGGGATTTAAAATTGGAGGAGTAGTTCTTAGGAACTGCTCCTCTTTTTTATTCCATTCGCCTTTATTCTTACCCTTCGGGATTCCGGTATACCGCTATTCCGTGATACCGCTTCCCCCTCCGGTATAGTGCTCTGCAATGTCCCGCAGAGTAGTGTCCTGTGCTCGCGACTTCCACGAGCGAGATTCCTCCGTTTATTTCGTCGGTATTGGATACCGACTTTCTTTCCTATAACTACCTATTGCGCCCTATTCCGACCTATTTGGCTTTCAATTTTCATTTTCTTGCTCTAAAATTTGCGTATTTCGAAAAAAAGCTGTAACTTTGCGCACAATTGTGTGCAAAGTCATTACAAACGTATGAAACATTTGTCAAAATATGATTATATGCTCCTGTCCATAGAGGAGATGAAAAAATCCAGACAAGAGGGGCGAGATGACAATAAAGTTAGTCCCAAAGTAGGAGCCGTACTCGTTCGCAAAGATGAGTCCTATGTTTCTGCTCATCGTGGAGAGATTCGAGAAGGTGATCATGCTGAGTTTACGTTGCTGGAAAGGAAGTGTACCGCCGAAGATGTAACCGGCTTGGAGGTTTATACCACTCTTGAGCCCTGTTGCGAAAGACATTTGCCGAAAGTGAGTTGCTCACAGAGGTTAATTGAGGCTCGTGTTAAAAAAGTATATATTGGTATAGAAGACCCTGATCCTACTGTTTCCGGAAATGGCATTAGACGATTACAAGAACATGGAATTGAAGTTGAAATGTATCCGCCTGAACTTCAAAAAATAATTGAAGAAGAAAACAAACTGTTTTTGGAAGGAGCATTTAATCGTCGCAAACAGAAGCCAATAACTGCACCGACATCTAATCCTTTGTTGCAACCTATTCGCGAGATGACAATATCGGATTTGGATTCAGTTCTGATTGATGAATTCTTAGACAAAATAAACACTACCCATTTGCCTTCAGAGGAAGGAATAAATGCCTTGCTTAAATTAAATATCATTAGTCAGCAGGGCGATAAAATCTGTCTCACTGGATTGGGGCTGCTTTTGTTTGGAAAACAACCACAACTAATATTCCCTAATGCGGTGATAAGAGCCACATACAGACACAATGGGGAAGAGATAGATTTGCCAACATTTGAGGGCCCCTTAGTCCGTCAATCCAAATTGTTATTTGATTGGTACAAAGAAAAACTACATTCTCATATTGATAGAAGTACACCGGAGCGCACACGGATTTATGATTATCCTATAGATGTTATAAACGAGTTGGTTAAGAATGCTATTGCACACCGCGATTATTCTATCATGGGAGCTAATATTTATTTTGAAATCGACGAGAAGAAAATCATACTCAAATCTCCGGGAGAGCCGATTTCTCCCATTTCCATACAACAGATAAAAGATTTCAATGCACCTTCATTAAGCCGTAATCCGTTAATTATGTTTGTATTCGATAAATTAGGTTTGGCAGAACAACGAGGATTAGGTTTTAATACCATAAGAAAATTACCCAAGAATCAAATGCCGGTTGTTACTTTTGATGCTCCGAATATCGTTATTACTATTCCATTAACAAGTAATGGCCCCGTTAGGAAAGTTACAATAAAAGATGGTTTGGCATTTATTAAAGAAAGAGGATTAGTAACCCGACAAAATTATCAGGAGCACTTTGAACTCACGGCCAAAACCGCTATTCGCCAAATTAACAAATTGATAGAATCCGGAGATATTATACCTATAGGAAAAGGTAAAGATACCCAGTATAAGTCCGCTGAGTAATTCGAGACGCATTTGAGACATATTCGGGACATTTCCGAGACATGTCTTGATTCTTGTCCCGAAACAAAAGAAGAAACTAACTATTCGAGACAGATTAATTCTTAGTTTGCAGGGAATATTAATATTAGGATAAACGACTAATCCAAAAGAGTAGATATGAAGAAATGTATGATTAAAATTCCTTCTATGGGATTTACATATCAAACACAAGACGAGGTCTTAAGGAATGAAGCAGAAGAAGTTAGTTCTTTTGATGAACTTTTTGATAAAATAGCCCAATTAGCAGTTGCTAACTCCAACGTGTTGCTTTTTTATCGTGGGCAAAAAGCAGATTATAAAATAGGTAGTGGGAAGAGCGAGCGGACTAGTATATTACCCTCAATCTATAGAAACTATGTCAGAGCAGACGAACTTTCAAAACGTTGGGAGAAATTGCATTTAGCAGAACGGATATTGTTAGAAAAACTAAAACAAAAAGATCCCAAAAAATATCGACTGGCTATTCGAAAGAAAATAATACTTTGGAGTATATTGCAACATTATGAAGTTACGGAAACTCCTTTGATTGATATTACGCAATCATTGCGTGTCGCATGCTCGTTTGCTGCAATTGGTAACACTAGTGGCTACGCATACATTTATATACTAGGATTACCTTATTATACAAATAGAATTTCTGTTAATTCAGAAGAATACTTAACAAACATTCGTCTTCTTAGTATTGCTCCTCCAGATGCAAAACGTCCCTATCTTCAAGAAGGTTTCCTAATCGGAGAAGATGAGTTTGATGAGGTTATTAGAGGAACGAAAGATGAACTAGATTTATCTAGAAGATTGATATATAAATTTAAAATCCGTATTGAACACCTAGACAATAATGGGTTCTTATTAACCGAAGATAAACTCTTACCACTAAATGATCCAATAGCTCTGGTCTGTGAAGATGTTAAAAACGAAATGAATAAACAGACATACGCTCCTGATTATGATAGTATTCAAGCAATAGCCCTGACTAAATTTATTACAGTTTGGCAGAAAATTGAATCAATGCTCACAACTAACTTTATTCATAGAGATTCGGTGGGTAGGTATAATTTGTCTCAAGCCATATATTCGATAGAAGATAAAAAACTTGCAGAGGAAATCAATTCATTGCGAATGATACGTAATCGAGTAATACATGGTTCATATAACGAGCCTATACAGCAGGAACTTATAGATTATGCTGAGAATATTTGCTTTGATATAGAAAAATATATTAGCGAAAAGAAATAAGGTCATAACTTCAAAAACGTATTAGACAAGGTCTGCTTTGATAAATTGTAGTGAAGAAAGCTGTTAGACAAACAACGTAAACTGAAGACAAAATAAAGAAAAAATGGTGTACAAACTTGCATAAGTCAAAAAAATATAGTAATTTTGCACCGCCAAATTGAAAAACGCTGAGATCGGCAGCGCTAAAAAGCGATTACATAAAAGGCGTTTATTGACGCTTGTTTTGGCAATTTGGAATCCGGAAAATTCACACACCCAAAACAAGAAGTGCAATAAGCGTCCTCGTGGATATGTTATATTCAGTCTTCGCCCATAATGGGTGGGAGGGTTAAACATATCGGGCGTGGGCGTTATTGTTTATTCTTGTGTGTAGGGTCATTTCCGGAACCTCAAATTGGAGAATAAGCGTGAATAATGTTCGCGCTTTTATTTTATACTCTTATTGTCCTTACGGACTTTATAGACCTTAAAGACTTTATACAGTTAATACAATACCAACCATTTAAAGTTGCACCCGACACAAATTTAGGGAATTAATCATGACAAAAAAACTCTTTACCCTATTGCTCGCTGTAGCAGCCAGCGTAGGAACCCTGTTCGCCCAGGTCCAAATCGGCGATTTGTATTACAACCTCGATGCCACCAATCATACGGCAGAGGTAACATCATCTAGTGACAAGTACTCCGGTGACATTATTATCCCTTCCTCTGTAACCTACAATTCCGTATCGTATAGCGTCACCAGCATTGGAAATTCTGCTTTCCGTTATTGCAGCGGTTTGACCTCTGTGACGATTCCCAATAGAGTCACCAACATTGGAGATGGGGCTTTCTATGAATGCTACCGTTTGACCTCGGTGACGATTCCCAATAGCGTCACAAGCATTGGAGAAGTTGCATTCTCAGATTGCTACGGTTTGACCTCCCTGACGATTCCCAACAGCGTTACAAGCATTGGAGATGGAGCTTTCTCAGGTTGCAGCGGTTTGACCTCTGTGACGATTGGCAATAGCGTCACCAGCATTGGAGATGATGCTTTCCGTTATTGCACCGGTTTGACCTCTGTGACGATTCCCAATAGCGTCACCAGCATTGGAGATGGTGCTTTCTGGGTTTGCAGCGGTTTGACCTCTGTGACGATTCCCAATAGCGTCACCAGCATTGGATATGCGGCTTTTTGTAGATGCACCGGTTTGACCTCTGTGACAATTCCCAATAGCGTCACCAGCATTGGATATAATGCTTTCGAAGATTGCAGCGGTTTGACCTCTGTGACATGTTTCGCAACAACGCCCCCTCAATTGGATTATGATTATGGGGCGTTTGATGGAGTTGATAAATCGATTCCTCTTTACGTGCCGGCAGGTAGCGTCAGTGCCTATCAATCCGCTTACCAATGGAAAGATTTTACGAATATTTTACCGATAGGAGCGCAACCGGCTGATGTAACAACCACCACCGTTACACCCTCTGCTACTACCGCTGATATCGCATGGCCGCAAGTAACAGGCGCCGCTACATACACCATTGAGATTAAGAAAATCGGAGAGTTAATCTGTACGCTTACCTTCAATGCCCAAGGCCAGCTGATCTCCATTGCTTCCAATGCACCTTCACGCAATAACGCTCCGCAGCGCGCACAAGCCGCAGGATTCTCGTTTACCGTGACCAGTCTGGATAGCGGTACGACATACAGTTACACCATGGTAGCTAAGAATAGTAGTGGTAACGTGCTTAAAACAGAATCCGGTACGTTTACCACCACCGGCGAGTCACAAGGCATCGAAGATGTACAAGGGAACGAAGTACAAAGTAAAAAGTTTGTTCGCAACGGTCAAATCTTCATCCTCCGCGGTGAGAAGATCTATAATGCGCAAGGCGCGTTAGTAAAGTGACCAAGTAACTAAGTACCAAGTACAAATCTCACGGGCGGCTCATTGAGTCGCCCGTGTGTTGTATTAATAGTAAATATACTTAATATTTTTGACAAAAATATATAAAATACTAAATATACTTTAGATTTTTGCAAAATAATTTGCATATATTAAATTAAATTTGTATCTTTGCAATGCATATCTCACCTATCGGGTTCAGCGGTATGACATTCATGGCAAGCAACTGTTAGAGAGCAATGACAAGTACTATTTCGAGGACCTTGGAATACGCAACAAACTTGTCCGTACGCGCCAAACGAATGATATTGAGAAGCGGATTGAGAATGCCGTGTATCTGCATCTGCTGAGGTTGGGTTATACCGTGCATGTCGGGCAGTTGCGAAATGCAGAGATTGATTTTGTGGCAGAGAAAGGAGAGCAGACCCTTTATATACAAGTAGCCTATTTGATAGCTGACAAAGAGACCGAGAAGCGAGAGTTTGGAAATCTGCAAGCTATCAAAAACAACCATCCGAAGATGGTCATTTCAATGAATCCGCTCAATTCTATCTCTGATGTAGAAGGAATAAAACACATCCATTTGCGTCATTTTCTAAGCATGAATCAGTTATAAGCCATAACGGCCAGATCCATTTGCCGAACGCGATAGTCAAGAGGTAAAATAACCCCTTTCGCTCTATCAATAACACGTATTCATGGGAGAGATAAAGAAATGATGACTCCACCCTACTTTTGGTAAAAAAAGTCCTGCATACTTCTTAGCCGCAAGGGCACGATTATTTTTGCAAAAATCTTGTGTATGTGGGATTTTTTTTGTAATTTTGCAGCCGAAAAAAGAATCGCTATGCCGGAGATTGTTTTGCATTATATTTGGGAGCATTGTCTGTGGGCAGGATTTGACCAACAGACAACGGATGGACGGAGTGTAGAGATTCTCTCCGTGGGAGAGCATAACCGCGATGCAGGTCCCGATTACAGCCATGCGCGGGTGAAGATTGACGGTAAGGAATGGGTGGGTAACATCGAGATCCATGTGTGCTCCAGCGATTGGTTGCGCCATCGTCACCATATGGACAGCGCGTATGACAATGTCATTCTGCACGTCGTGCGCACGGCTGACAAACCGATTTATAACTCGAAGGGTGCGTTGGTACCGCAATGTGAGTTGCAATACCCGAGCGACAAGGACTATCTGACGGAACTTTTTGCAGCGGCGCAGCAGATGGATAGTGCAATCAGCCGAATCGGTTGTGCGGAACAACTGGTACGCGATCCGCTGTTGCTGACGGAAGGTTGGCGTAAGAGTTTGCTGCACAAACGTTTGGAATGCAAACGGGCTTCGATAGAGCGATTGTTGGAGATCACTAAGGGCAGTTGGGAACATGCGTTGTATATATCGCTCGCACGTAACTTTGGTTTTCACACGAACAGTCTGCCGTTTGAGCAGTTGGCGATCAACACGCCCCTATCCTATCTGCAGAAACACAGGAATAGTCTGTTTCAGTTGACAGCATTGTTACTTGGACAGGCCGGCTTAATCGGCGACGATGCGGCACTCGCCAAGGAGTACGAGTTCTTGCGGACGAAGTTCAGCCTCACGCCTATGGACGGAAGTATCTGGAAGCATGCACGCTTACGACCGCAGAACAGTCCGGAGTTGCGAATTCGACAGTTTGCCCAACTGCTCTATCAATCGGAATCGCTTCTCAGTAAGATTCTGGATACCGACAATCTGAAAGAACTGGTACCGCTGTTTGAGGTATCACCCGAATGGATGGCTTGCTCCGGTTCTAAACCGGTGGGTAAGAGCAGCATTGATATTCTGTTGATCAACACCGTTATTCCTTATAAGTACGCGTACGCGATGCTGCACAACAACCCACGCAAGGCGGAACAAGCCGCAGCCCTCATGGAGCAGATTGCGCCGGAGAATAATGCGATTGTGCGTCAATGGCGGGTGCTTGGACAAAGCATCAAGAACGCCGCCGACACGCAAGCGTTGTTGCATCTATATCAGAACTACTGCCAGCACCACGAGTGTATCAACTGCGAGGTGGGTTATCAAATCTTCCAGGACCGCCAATTACGTCTCTTCTAATGGTCAATCCTTTTGTCATACCACCAAGTGCACCCGCGCAAGAGGCCGCTAAGGAGGTGATCGAGAAGGTGCATGCGTATATGCGCCTTCACCCTAAAAGTGAGTTGCATAAGTGCGGGAAGATGTTCGGTGTGCTGCTGTACGAAGGCGGTTATCTGGCTGCGTTCTCTGCCAAACTGGATGGGTCGTATCACCATGAAGGGTTTGTTCCACCGGTGTATGAGATGATGGAAGAACCGATTGGAACCAACAAAGAGGAATCGAGAAGACTGCAAAGGCTGCTATTTGCAAACTATAACTTCGTTAACGGACGAAGCGAAACGAAAAATCTGCTCGACATCTTTAAAGAAGAAAAACCAATCATTCCTGCAGAGGAGTGGTTTTCTTCCGAATTAAAAATTAAAAATTACGAATTAAGAATGCCTCCGGCTGGTGCAGGCGAATGTTGTGCGCCGAAATTGCTGCAGTATGCGTTGACGCATGGACTGGATCCGGTAAGTCTGGCGGAGTTTTGGGTTGGTGCACCGTCCAAGACAGTAATTCGGCAAGAAGGGGCTTTCTATGCTCCGTGTTCGGGGAAATGTGTGCCAATCCTACGGCACATGTTGGAAGGATTGGAAGTTATAAGTAATCAGCCTTCAGATGTCAGTTTTCAGATAGAAACGATCTTCGAAGACGATTATTTGATGGTGGTGAATAAACCGGCGGGACTATTGTCGGTGCCAGGCAAGGGAGAGGAGCTTTCTGTTGAAAGTATGCTAGGCGCGAAGCCGGTTCATCGATTGGATCAGGATACAAGTGGGTTGCTGGTGTTAGCGAAGACCGCAGAGGTGTATAAAGAGTTGCAGGCGTATTTTCAGAGACGGGATATACTGAAACGGTACGAAGCCTTGATAATGGGTGAAGGGGTGAATGGATTAATGGATGAAGGTACAATCTCCCTACCCCTTTTGCCGAATCCGTATGACCGGCCGCGGCAGATGGTGGATAAGGAGCATGGGAAAGTGGCGATCACGAAGTACGTGATACGAGATAGACGTCAGGACGGGACTATATTGGTGGATTTCTATCCGCAGACGGGTCGTACCCATCAATTGCGCGTACATGCGGCACACCCTGAAGGGCTTAATGCACCGATTGTAGGTGATCGTTTATATGGCAAAGCCGGTGAACGGTTGATGCTGCATGCGGCGGAGATAGGGTTTGTGCACCCGATAACAAAAGAAGAGATGCATTTCTGCATCCCTTCGAATTTCTGAATATACATTGATTACATGCGCTCGGGCATCTCGATGCCGAGCAGCGACATGGCGGAGTTCAGCACTTTCGCTACATTCTTGGCGAGCAAGAGACGGAGCACACGTTTGGCTTCGTCTTTTTCGTTGAGGATGCTCAGATCATGGTAGAACGAGTTGAAGTCGCACGCCAGGTCATACGCATAGTTACAGATGACTGCCGGAGAGAAGTTATCGCCGGCCACACGTACCGTTTGCGGGAACTCCGTAAGACGCTGGATCAATCCTAATTCTTTTGGATCTAGGCCGCCTAGGTTGCCTAGGATTCCTAGGTCGTCTAGTTTCTCCGCCTTGCGGAGCACGGACTGAATACGCGCGTAGGTGTATTGGATGAAGGGACCCGTGTTGCCGTTGAAGTCGATGGACTCAGCAGGGTTAAAGAGCATGTTCTTGCGCGGATCGACCTTAAGGATGAAGTACTTGAGTGCGCCGAGACCCACCATACGTGCTACTTCGGGATCCTCGTTCATCTCACGTGCATCCTCAATCATCTTATCCATCAGATCGTCGGCATCCACTACGGTGCCTTCGCGGGATTTCATCTTACCGTTCGGCAGCTCGACCATGCCGTAGGAGAAATGGACGAGTTCCTTACCGAAGGGGAAACCGAGTCGGTCTAACAAAATAGACAGCACTTTGAAATGGTACTCCTGTTCGTTACCTACCACGTAGACCATTTTGTCAATCGGATAGTCCTGGAAACGCAGCTTCGCCGTACCAATATCCTGAGTCATATAGACCGAAGTACCATCGGAACGCAGCAGCAGTTTCTCATCCAGACCGTCCTTGGTCAGATCTGCCCAAACGGAACCGTCCTCGCGGCGGTAGAACTGACCGGCAGCCAGACCTTTCTCCACTTCGGACTTACCCTCGAGGTAGGTATTGGACTCGTAGTAGATCTTATCGAAGGAGACACCGAGACGTTTGTAGGTCTCGTCAAAACCGGCATAAACCCATTCGTTCATTCGAGCCCAGAGACCACGCACTTCGGGGTCGTTGGCCTCCCATTTGCGGAGCATCTCTTGTGCCTCGAGCATCAAGGGCGCTTCGCGTTTGGCAGTCTCTTCATCAAGGCCTTTGGCCATGAGTTCGGCTATCTGTGCCTTGTACTCTTTGTCAAAACGCACGTAGTAGTCACCAATCAGGTGGTCACCTTTCTTGCCGGACGATTCCGGTGTCTCACCGTTACCGAACTTAAGCCATGCGAGCATGGATTTGCAGATATGAATACCACGGTCGTTGACGATGTTCGTTTTGACGACCTTCCATCCGTTCGCCTCTTGGATCTTGGCAATCGAATAGCCAAGCAGGTTATTACGTACGTGACCAAGGTGAAGGGGTTTGTTGGTATTCGGGGAACTATATTCGACCATCATCAATTGGTTGCGACTCGGCTGCTGACCGTAATTGGCCTCTGCATCGATGGCTTCAAGTTGTTTTACCCAGAAGGCATCGTCGATAACAAGATTGAGAAAGCCCTGTACCGCGTTGTACTTGGCGATGAGCTCACTCTTGGCAAGTTCCTCACCTATCTCAGCCGCCACTTGAGCCGGGGCTTTGCGGGCCAGTTTGACGAAGGGGAAAACCACGAGAGTGATGTTTCCTTCGAACTCCGGACGGGTCTTTTGCAATTGAATCTGGCTATCTTCGGCATCGACACCATAGAGCGCCTTGACGGCGTCTTTGACTAATACCTGTATATGTTGTTCTAAACTCATAATTTCGGATATTTTCTGAACCAGCTACTTATTTTGAGACGAATGACACCGAGGAGTGCTTCGGAGAAGATACCACCAGACATCTTGGAGGTTCCGAGGACACGGTTGACAAAGATGATCGGCACTTCGATGATTTTCGCACCGCACTTGGAAGCGGTAAACTTCATCTCAATCTGGAAGGCGTAGCCTTTGAAACGGATCTTGTCCAGTTCGATGGTCTCAAGCAGGTGACGTTTGTAACATACGAAACCGGCGGTGGTGTCATGGATATTGACGCCCAGCACAGTACGCACGTATTTGGATGCAAAATAGGACATCAGCACACGTCCCATAGGCCAGTTAACGACATTGACTCCGGTGACGTAACGGCTACCGATCGCCAGGTCAGCACCCTGGTTAGCACACGCATCGTAGAGCTTGAGCAGATCTTGCGGGTTGTGGCTAAAGTCCGCATCCATCTCAAAGATATAGTCGGCTTTGTGCTCGATGGCCCACTTGAAACCACAGATATAGGCGGTACCCAGTCCTTGCTTGCCGGAACGCTCCACGAGGAAGACACGGTCTTTGTATTTGCCCGCCATGAGGGACTTGACGATAGCCGCTGTTCCGTCAGGTGAACCGTCATCGATGATCAGCACATGAAACTCCAAAGGCAGTTCCATCACCGCGGTGATGATCGCCTCAATATTTTCTTTTTCGTTGTAAGTAGGGATGATAACCAGTCTTTCCATATTACTCCGTAATCATTTTATCATTCAATTCATACACCGGACTCGGTGTGGTTCGGTCAAGGGCTTTGAGGAAAATCTCCTGTCCGGGGATAATATCTATCTCTTCGAGATAGGAAGCGACGGTATCGTATGCCACTTCGGGGTCGTTGTTCTCCTGCGAGAGGTGACACAGCCATACGTTTCGCAATTCCGGATGCCAGTTGCGTTCCAGCAACTCACCGCAAGTGTCATTACTCTGGTGTCCACGCGGGGAGAGGATACGCTCCTTGAGGTAGGTTGGATACGGACCGTTGAGCAGCATGTGCTCGTCGTGGTTAGCTTCGATAACGAGGTGGTTGGCTGTACGGATATACTCCTCCATCTCCGGATTAACCGAACCGCAGTCGGTCATCAACACAAAACGCTGACCGAGGTAATCAATGCAATAACCCAAACAATCGGTCGAGTCGTGCTCGATATGGAAGGTATTGATCCGCATACCGAACAGTTCCCACTCTACACCGCGTTCAAAATATCGCCGACTGGTACGCAGTTTCTCGCGCACACCGTAGTTGCGGTCAATACCGTCGTGAATCTCTGCGGTGGTGTAAATAGGCAGTTTGACGCGTTCACCAAGTGTACCAACCGCACGGATATGATCGGCGTGATCGTGGGTAACCAGCACGCCCATAATATTATGGAAATCCAGATTCATCTCACGCAAGCATTTCTGAATCTGACGGGCAGATATACCGGCGTCAATCAGTATACCCTGACGACGCGTACCGAGGTAGTAGCAGTTTCCGCTACTTCCGCTCGCAAAACACCGAAATATAAGCCCGTTTTCCTCCATAGTATCAAAAAATCGTGCAAAGGTACAAAAAAATTTTGATATATCAAAATAATTTAGTAATTTTGCGGCAAATTTCGTAAAAATATGAATGTACGTGAACGTTTAGCCGCGTTACGCGGATTGATGAAAGAGCACGGATTAGCTGCATATGTGGTGCCGGGAAATGACCCGCATGCGAGTGAATACATGGCGTCTCACTGGTGCGAGATGCAGTGGTTGAGTGGCTTCAACGGCGAAAGCGGTACGATGGTGGTAACCATGGACCAAGCGCTTCTCTGGACCGACAGCCGCTATTACCTGCAAGCAGGCATTGAACTCAAGGACTCAACAATCGAGTTGATGCGGGAATCGGATATCGATTGTCCGAGTGTGGTAGAATGGCTGAATGGATTAATGGATGAAGGGGTGAATGGATTAGTGGGTGTCAATCCCGAGATGTTCAGCGTCAATGATTTCGCAGAATGGAGCGAGCAAATTGAATTGAAGTCCATCGACCTCATCAAGTCGCTTTGGACCGAAGGTCGTCCGGCTATTCCGCAGGATAAGCTCTATTCCTATAGCGAAGATTTCGCAGGCGAAAGCGTTGAGAGCAAACTCGCCCGTATGCGCGAACAACTCGCGAAGAAAAAAGCGGACGCGATGATTATTAGTGCGTTGGATGAGATTGCATGGTTGCTCAATATCCGCGGCAATGACGTGGAGTACAATCCGGTCGTGATATCGTACGTAGTACTGGAGGCTGAAAAATGTACCCTGTTTGTGGACGCTGCGAAGATTGATTCGCCGGCACAGAACTACCTGGATTTCAACAACATAGATGTCAAGCCTTACGAGGCGGTATTCGATTATATACGCAGGCTCAGCGGTACCGTTTTGTACGATGGTGCACGCGTCAACGAAGCGCTGTTCGAAGCCATTCCGGAAAACTGCAAAAAGATCAACGCCAAGTCACCTATTCTCATTGACAAAGCGAAGAAGAATGCCATTGAACTGGAAGGCGAACGGATCGCCATGCGGCAGGATTGCGTGGCGTTGACGCGGTTCTTCAAGTGGTTAAACGAGGAGGCTTTTGCAAACGGACAGACGCAGACCGAATGGTCGCTGATGGAAAAACTGCACGAGTTTAGGCTGATGGGTGAGAACTTTGTAGAAGAGAGTTTCGGTACGATTGCGGGTTACAAAGGTAATGGTGCGATTGTCCATTATGCGGCAACCGAAGATAACTGTGCAGAGGTCAAACCGGAGGGTATGTTGCTGTTGGACAGCGGTGGTCAATATCTGGACGGTACGACAGATATTACAAGAACCGTTTGGCTCGGAGGGCGTATCCCGCAGCAGGCTAAGTTAGACTATACGTATGTCCTAAAAGGACATATCGCGTTGCAACGGGCACGTTTCCCGAGAGGCACCAGAGGTAATCAGTTGGATGCTTTGGCTAAGCAATATATGTGGGAAGCCGGTATCACGTTTGGTCACGGAACGGGTCACGGTGTGGGGCATTTCTTGGGCTGCCACGAAGGTCCGCAGAATGTACGTACGGACAATAACCCGACAGCACTGGAAGTTGGTCATATCATCTCCGACGAACCGGGTATCTACCGCACTGACATGTGGGGAATCCGAACGGAGAACCTGATTACCGTCATTCCGGCGAAACAAACGAAGGCCACGACGACCGAAGACGAGTGGTTGCAATTCGAGACGCTGACCTTGTGCTTCTACGACACGAGTCTGATTGAGATGAGCCTGATGACAGAAGATGAGATCGATTGGCTCAATGCGTACCACGTGCGCGTATATAAAGAGGTGTCGCCGTTGCTTAATAACGAGGAGAAGAAATACTTGGCATATAAATGCCAATCATTGGAAATTTGAAATTTGAGATTTGAAATTTGATATGAAAAAAGAAGAAAAGATTGACGGGCGGTTGTTTAACCCGTATATTATTGAAGAGCGGCAATTGAACATTACGCAATTAGACGTGTTCAGCCGCTTGATGATGGACCGCATCCTCTTCCTGAGCGGAGAGGTGGTAGGTGACAACATGGACACGCTGGTAGCGCAGTTGCTGTTCTTGGACTCCCTCAACCACGATCCGATTCATCTGTACATCAACTCGCAAGGCGGTGAGGTGTATTCGGGTCTTGAGTTGATTTCGGTGATGAAATTCATCAAGTCTCCGGTGTACACGACTGTGCTGGGTTTGGCGGCATCGATGGGTGCGGTGATTGCCTCGAGTGGTGAAAAAGGTCACCGTGCAGCGCTTCCCTACTCGCGCTTTATGATCCATCAACCGAGTTCAGGTATTGGTTACTCGACCTTCAAAGATCAGGCCATCCATCTCAAAGAGATGGAGAGTCTGAAGCAGGACTTGTACAAGGTGCTGGCAGAGAACAGTGGTCAGTCCATGGAACAGATTGAAGCGCTCTGCGACCGCGATAAATGGATGAAAGCGGACGAAGCGATCAAGCTCGGCTTCCTCGACAGCGTCGTAGAACGCAAAGCATAAAAAAAATGGCTGCCGTTGAGCAGCCATTTTTCATTATAACAGTTCCACCGATCGGTTGACGAATTTCGCAAGGGCTTCGCCTTTGAGCTGACCACTTGCAAGGAGCGCGATGTCGATGAGTTGTTTGATGCGCTCATCCTCACCCTCTAACTTGCAGACAGTCTTGATGACGGTCTCTTTTTTAGGCTCCTCGCCGTCTTTCTCTGCTTTCTTCTCGACCTCTTCCTCTACCTGCTCGCTCGTCTCTTTTGCCACGAGCTCCTGGATGAGCGGGTGCGCGGTGTTGATAACGAGGTTGTAGCTATCAGGCATCTGACCATAGAAAGCCATTCCTTGCTGGTGCGCCGCCATCTCTTTCATTCGGCGCATGAACTCATTCTGCGTCAGGAAGACAGGCAATGCGTCAGCTGCAGCTGCTTCGCAGGTTACATTGTAACGCAGTTTGTCGGCATCACTCGGCAGCAATCCTTCAAACGCCTTCCGCAAACCTTCTTTCTGCTCGTCGGTATAGGTATCTTTGGCGGTTTCTTCCTTCTTGATGAGGTTCTCGATGGTGTCGGAGTCGATACGCACGAAACGCAGTTTCTCATGTTTCTGCTCGGCCTGCGACATACAGTGTACATCCAACTCACCGTCCATCAACAGCACGTCATAACCCTTCGCTTTCGCGCGTTCGACATAGGTATAGTGTGCGTCCGGATCGTTGGTGTAGAGCAGCACGAGGTTACCGTCCTTGTCGGTCTGCGCGTCCTTCACCTGCGCCTTGTATTCCTCTAAGGTCGCGTACTCACCGTCGAGGTTCTTGTAGAGCGCGAAATCTTTCGCTTTCTCGTAGAACTTCTCATCGGTCAGCATACCGAACTGGATGAACATCTTGATGTCGTCCCATTTCTTGGCGAACTCGTCTTTATCTGCCTTATAGAGTTCAGCCAGTTTGTCAGCAACCTTTTTAGTGATGTAACCGCTGATTTTCTTGACGTTATTATCCGACTGCAGATACGAACGACTCACGTTCAGCGGAATATCTGGACTGTCGATCACGCCGTGCAGCAACGTCAGGTATTCCGGCACGATATTCTCCACCTCGTCCGTGACGTACACCTGGTTGCAATAGAGTTGGATCTTGTTACGGTGCACATCGAGATTGGACTTGATCTTCGGGAAGTAGAGGATACCCGTGAGGTTGAACGGGTAGTCCACGTTGAGGTGAATATGGAAAAGCGGCTCGTCCATCTGCATGGGGTACAACTCGTGGTAGAACTTATCGTAATCCTCATCTTTGAGGTCCGCAGGTTTGCGGGTCCAGGCAGGGTTGATATCATTGATGATATTCTCCTCGTCGAGTTCGACTTCTTTGCCGTCTTTCCATTCTTTCTTCTTACCGAATGCGATCTCAACCGGCAGGAACTTGCAGTATTTTTTGAGCAGACCTTCGATGGTCGCATCCTCCAGATACTGACTAAACTCATCGTCTATATGCAGCACGATGTCCGTACCGCGTTCGGCTTTGATGGTATCCTCCATCGTGTATTCCGGGTTGCCTTCGCAGCTCCAGTGAACGGCCTTCGCATCTTCCTTATAACTCTGGCTGAAAATCTCCACTTTCTTGCTGACCATAAAGGCAGAGTAGAAGCCCAAGCCGAAATGTCCGATAATAGCCTCAGCCTTATCTTTGTACTGATTCAAGAACTCCTCGGCGCCGGAGAACGCGATCTGGTTGATGTACTTATCTACTTCTTCGGCTGTCATTCCGATTCCGTGGTCACTCACCGTCAGCGTCTTCTTTTCCTTATTTATACTTACGCGTACGCGCGTATCGCCCAAATCACCTTTGACCTCACCTACGGAAGAGAGGGTTTTCAGTTTTTGCGTAGCATCCACGGCGTTAGAGATCAACTCACGCAAGAAGATCTCATGGTCCGAATATAAAAATTTCTTAATGACGGGGAAGATATTATCTGATGTTACCCCAATATTACCTTTACTCATATCTATTTAAATTTTCTGATTATTCTAATTAATCGGATTATTCCGATAAGACAAATACAATTTATGTGCCATGTACAAAATACTGCCATTTTGGCAGAAAATGCAGATTTTTTTGCATATCTCAAAAAAAAGTTGTACCTTTGCCGCAAAATGAGAAACACATATTTACACATAGTCCTTCTTTTGTATTTCTTTACACAATGGTGTTTTGCGGATGAGCTTTCGCTGATTCGTTTGTACACACCTGCGGACACTACGGAGTACACGGATTTTCCGACGGCATTGACGAAAGCCAACAAAAGTCCGCAAGCGAAGATGGTTTTATTGGGTGACGTTCGTTTTGCCGGAGGCGCCAAAACGCAGACGCTTAAGACGAATCTGTTTTTGGATCTGAACGGTTATTCGTTCGGTGACACCCTATTAAACACCAGCCTGCTCTCTTTGGGTATTGACACGCTTGGCTTGCATATCACTTCTTCTCGTCCGGGAGGACGCCTTTGGGTTACTCGCCCGAACTACAACGGACGTATTTATGCGGTGTCGGCTAACAGGGGGCAAGTGAGGATTGATTCGATCTATATTGAGGCAGAGAACCTATGCGATTCAATGATGCCGAGTGCGGCTGTGACAGCCGTGAACATAGGTACTCTCGCTTCGTTGCAGATGCAAGACTGCGCAATTCGGGTGCAGAGTAGCGGTGGGGCTTATGGGGTAAGCATGAATGCTCCGGATACGCTCCCTCTGTCGAGGGTCGTACGCACGCGGATACAGGTCACAGGCCGCCAGCAAGTCACCGGTGTATTGAACAAAGGACTTCTGGAAATGGAAGATGACACGGTGAGTGTACAGACGACGTTCAATACCTGTTACGGCTATCACGCCTACGGGGCGACTGCCAACTGCCACATGTCGCGTTGTTCATTTACCGCCCAAGCAGGCTCCATCACGGCCTGTGGTGCTTTCTCGCAGTTAGGCGATCTCTACGCGGAGGACTGTGTATTTGACGCCTCCTGTCGCATGGACACGGCGACAGTTGTGACAGGTAGCAGTACGCGTGCGATCGGTGCCGGCGCCGGATATACGACCTCTCTGCAGCGTTGTGTACTAAGCTCCAGGGGCCTTCGTCCGTTGCTGGCCAAGAGTATCCATGCCATCTCCGGCAACACCTCTTCCGTGCTACAAGTAGAAGATTGCGAGTTGTTCACCGAAGGCGCGGAATATGTATATGGTCTCACGAACGGTAGCCAGATGCAGATCCGTAATTGCCGCATCCGAGTGGACTGCAAGGAAAGTCCGACATACGGCATTTTCATCAACAACTACCGTGACACCACCGTTCAGGCGGATGCGCGCGCAACGATAGAAGATACGTATGTCTTATGCACCGCCCGGAACGGTGCGTATCCTGTTTTTTCGAATGCACCGGTGGACTTGATCCGCGACACGGTGATCTGCCGGGTGGAACAAGAGCGGGCGACTGCTTTCTATGCGGCCCGCGATACGACGTGGCAACATGCGACGCACTGTCTGTTTAGTGCCGAAGCGGGTTATATCTCCGCCTACGGCGCCAATATGGCACGAGGTTACCTGGAGGCGGACGATTGTTCATTCATTTGTAAGGCACGCCAAGACACAGCACAAATCAAAATGACGGATTGTTCGGCGCGCGGCATTGCAATCAGCGCTAATGGTATGGCAACGCTTCGACGTTGTACGATTCAGGCGCAAGGCACAAACCCGTCGGCGGCTCGGGGTGTTAACGGCATCACCGGCAATGCATCCGCCCGGTTGAGAATAGAAGACTGCTTCATTACCGCACATGGAGCGGAGAACACGTACGGTATAAATAACGGCTGTCAATTGGACGTAACGCGTTGTCACATTGACGTGCGTTCCGCCGGCAACACGGCGTACTGCATCAACACGCAGGCTCCCAAAGAAGACAGCGACACCGTTCGGGTGCGCGATTGTTATCTCAAAGCACAGGCACAGGACAAAGCTTTTGTGATCAATAATAACACCAAGGCTTATGGAAGGATGTTTTTGTACGGCGGTTACTACTCCGAACGGGAGTACCTGTCCAAGTACTTACCGCAAGGGTCATGTGTCTATAAAATCTCGTCCGGACCGGAGTATGCAGCAGGATATAATTACGTCATTCGTCCGATTGCCAATCCCGGTGTACCGGTAGCCAAGTTGTACCTGAACGGTCAATTGGTGAATACGTACAACCGTCTGTCGGATGCTTTGGAGTACATGCAGTTCAATGAGGGGGCATACACGACGGTGGTGGAAAGCAGTTGCCAATTAGGTGCGGGTACGTACTATATTCCCGACTATGCCACCTTGGTAATCGCGCATCAGGAGGGGCAATCATCTGCTATCGGCACAACGGCTGCACGTTCCTCTACCGCCGATCGCAATCGGAAAGAGTATGCACGTGTGGAAATGTTGGATAACGCCTCATTGATCGTAGAAGGAGTGCTGGAGGTAAGCGCAATGCAGCAAGATGAGAATGATGCCGTCGGCACTGTATCCGGAACAACGGGGTACGGACATTTGCATCTGGCGCCCTCCGCTTCTATCACTATGGAGAGCGGCGCGAAACTACAGGCCTGGGGATATATCACCGGAACGGGAACGATCGAGGCGCTGTCCGGTTCACAGATACGCGAGTTCTTACAGATAGGTGACTGGAAAGGGGGAGCGATCACGCATGACATGCTCAACAACACACAACACGTCTTCCCGATTACCCATTTCTTCTACCAAAATATCGAATGTCCGATTGTTTACCACAAAGGTTGCAGGGCGTACGGTTCCAGTTTTATGATGATCAGCTCGCTTGCCGCCACACACGACGACATCCGGCTTATTGACAACAGGGAAGCACTCTTTGTGATAGCGGACGAAGCCAATGAGAACACGTATGTCCGTAAAGAGTACGATCCGCTTACCGACCGGATTATCTGGTCCGCGTACGGAGATGTATCCATAGACCAGCTGAGTATCCGGATAAGCAATCCGTTGGTCAGCAACTTCAGCCTGATCTCCACCAACTACGTGCTGCCCGTCGGAACCAACACGACGATCCGGGCACTTTCCGGTACACTGCTCGTACCGCATGACATGGCCCTGCTACCGGGTTGCATCATGGAAGTGCTGCCCCAAGCAGAGCTCCGTATTCCAGATGGCATTAAGTTGTATGTTTACGACCGGGAACAATGGGGTTCTTTCAACCATAAAGACTACCTCACTGTTACCTATTCGCCGAGTTGGAATACCTGTCCCAGAGACACCAATCTCGTTTCCGCCCGCATCGTAACAGGTGGAGACATAACGGTCGAAGGGGCCTTGTACACAACCGTAAGCGGGGCAGACATCATAGGATGCGATAGTGTCGCGGGACGGATTACATTCGTGAACGGGGCGTCCGAAGAGGAAACCATTTACCAATTGGAAGGCTTCTACGAGGACTACTGGTACACCCCTCAAACTGCCATATCCGCCGCCTTACGCAATGCGGACAGCACCTGCGTCTATACCTCCGATGCGGAGGCGGGTGACACCTATACGTATCATGAAGGATTATGGCTGGTTCCTCACACAACGGTTGCCACAACGCCTGTTCATTCCACCTCACGCGGTCGACTTGTTATGCGGGAAGGCACAATCTATGTCCTAACTCCGGACAATCGCTTCTATTCCCTCCTCGGCATTTCTGCGCATTTCTGATTTTTGATGCCAAAAGAGCAGAAAATGCAGAATATATTTGCATATATCAAAAAAAAGCAGTACCTTTGTCGCCGTTTTTACGGCGATATGAACGAGTTTTTAGAAAAAGAAGAAGCGATATTGAAAATGCTCAAGACCGTTTTTGACCCCGAGATTCCGGTGAACGTGTACGATCTGGGCCTTATCTACGGTATAGAGATCAAAGACGACGGGGTATGCGATATCACGATGACGCTGACGGCGCCTTCGTGTCCCGCCGGCGATTTTATCGTAGAAGATATCCGGCAGAAAGTAGGATCTGTCGATGGTATTAAAGACGTGAACGTCACCATTGTCTTTGAACCCGAGTGGAGCAAAGATATGATGAGCGAAGAAGCAAAACTGGAATTAGGATTCTTATGATATATTTTTTAAGCGATGCCCATCTGGGCAGTCTGGCCATTGAAAAAGGCTGGGCGCACCAGAAAAAACTGATAGACATGTTAGAAGAGATGAGCAAAGATGCCGTCTCGATTTACATGCTGGGCGACATGTTTGATTTCTGGATGGAGTATTTTGTGCACGACAAAGCGAAACGTCAGTACCATCCGTTCTGCAAACAGTTGCGTAAGATGACGAAGAGAGGAATACATATTCATTTCTTCACGGGTAACCACGACTTGTGGACTTTTGGCGGTTTGCAGAAACTGACCGGTGCGGAGATTCATTACGATCCATGCACCATCACCCGATACGGCAAATCGCTCTATTTGGCGCACGGAGACGGACTCTTACCCAGAAACTGGCAGGAACACTACCCGAGTCGGGTCCGCAAAAAAATCCAACATTTCATATTCTTGCGGAAGGTGTTCCAAAATCCGTTCCTGCAATTCCTCTATCGTTGCTTACCGCCTAAAGTAGGTAACTATTTCGGTTACAACTGGGCGAAGAAAAGTCG
>CADCCH010000024.1:21043-49516 GCA_902799875.1 uncultured Bacteroidales bacterium
ATAAGGAACATCTGGTGCTCTTTGCCAAGGATCAGGAAAAACAGAACAACCACCGCGATTACTATATTTTCGGACATCGCCATATCGAATTGGATCTGCAACTGGAAGGCGGTTCACGCGTCATCATTCTCGGTGATACCTTCCAGCAGTGGACTTATGCCAAACTCGACCACCACGGTCGTTTAACCATGCATACGTATGAACCAAAGAGCGGAACAACTGAAAGCGTTTGAGCGTTTGTTGGATATCATGGACGACTTGCGCGAGAAATGTCCGTGGGACCGAAAACAAACATTTGACAGTCTGCGCCAGAACACAATTGAGGAGACGTATGAGTTAGCGACTGCCATCTCGCGGCACGACATGAACGAGATCAGCAAGGAGCTCGGAGACGTGCTGCTGCATGTGGTTTTCTATGCCAAAATGGGAAGTGAAACCGGTGACTTTGATATCGCGGACGTATGTAACCGGATAAGCGACAAGCTTATCTTCCGTCACCCGCATGTATATGGTGAGGCGGCAGCTGCAAACGCCGAAGAGGTTTCCAAACTCTGGGAACAGGTGAAACTCAAAGAAAAAGGTGGCAATAAGACCGTATTAGGTGGTATTCCTGACAGTCTGCCTTCAATTGTCAAAGCATATCGCATCCAAGACAAAGTAGCGAATGTAGGCTTCGATTGGGAGAAGCGCGAAGATGTGTGGGCAAAGGTAAAGGAGGAGATTGCGGAGTTTGAAGCCGACCCTTCAGAAGCCGAATTGGGAGACATTCTCTTTGCACTCATCAATGCCGCACGGCTCTATAAACTCAAACCGGACAATGCCCTTGAGCAAACGAACCTCAAGTTCATTCGCCGGTTCAACTACGTAGAGCAGCGCGCCAAAGAACAAGGCAAAGATCTCAAAGATATGAGTCTGGATGAAATGGAAGCGCTCTGGCAGGAAGCCAAAGCGCTCGAACGTGCGGCATAAAAGACTCGAACTTTCACTCCTCTCGGAACCAGATCCTAAGTCTGGCGCGTCTACCAATTCCGCCAATGCCGCGGAAATCGAGAATCTCGCAGAGATTCAGAATTCCCTCCGTTGTCGCGGAGAGGAATTCGGCTGCAAAATTACTGCTTTTTTTTGGAATATGCAAGAGAATTCGCAAACTTTTTACCATATTTTGCCAAATGGCGTCAAAATTGTCCATCGTTGGACACCCTCGCCTGTTGCGTATGTGGGTGTAATGGTCGGTGCCGGTACGCGAGATGAGTTGCCCGAAGAAAACGGAATGGCGCACTATATCGAGCATTGCCTCTTCAAGGGAACCAACCACCACTCCGCGCGCCAGATCATCCATGCCATCGAAGGCATCGGCGGTGAGATTAACGCTTACACCACCAAAGAGGAGACCACTTTCTATGCCGCTATTTTAGCCGAACACGTGCAGCTAACTCTTCATCTCATCGCAGAGATGATTTTGGAACCGGCATTCAAAAAAGAGGAAACCGACAAAGAACGCATGGTAATCATGGACGAGATAGAGAGCTATAACGACAGCCCGTCCGAACTCATCTACGATGATTTCGAGAGCCTCGTTTTTGCCGGATCCAGCCTCGCGCTCCCTATCTTGGGCACAAAAAAGACCCTCAAACACCTCTCTTCCAAACCCGATTACGCCAAAAACTGGCTCCACGCACACTACACCCCCGACCGGATGGTCGTTTTCTGTCAGGGCAACGTCAAACCCGATAAAATCTTCCGCCTCGCCGAACGAGAATTCGGAGCCCTCCCACGAACCACCCGCTCCCTTAGCGAACCGACAGTCAACCGACAGTCAACCGACGGTCAACCGACAGTCAACGCTAAGGTCACTATACCCTCAGTACGGGAAGCGACCTACAAACGGCATACCCATCAAATCCATGCAATGTTGGGCGGAAGGGCTTACGAATTGGGCCACGAGAAGCAATTGGCGATGTTCTTGCTCAATAATATTCTGGGTGGTGGTAGTCTCAATAGCCGTCTGAATTTGAGTTTGCGTGAAGCAAAAGGTCTCGTTTATACCGTTGAATCGACCTATACACCACTGAGCGACACCGGATATTGGTGTGTGTATTGGGCATGCGACCCGGAAGACTACGGGTATAGTCTAGGATTAGTACGGCAAGAGTTGCTGAAACTACGCACAACACCTCTGACCGAGAGCGGATTGAAGCATGCGCTCCAGCAGTTACGCGGTCAGTTAGCTATCTCGGCACAGAATCAGGAGAACTCCGCTTTAGCCATGGCCAAGTCGATGTTGTATCACGGTTATGCACCGGAGTGGCAGGATACGTTTGCCAAAATTGCACAAACGTCATCCCAAACGCTTCAAGACGTAGCAAATGAACTATTTTGTGACCAAAATAGTTACATTTTGACATATAATTGATGCAAAAAGTGTTTTTTTTGCATTTTTCTCCCTAAAAATTTGGTCATATCAAAAAAAAGTCGTACCTTTGCGCGATTTTTCGTATTTACGCGTACGCATAATCATTATTAATAAATATATAATAACAAACAATGAAGAAGATTTTTACACTTTTGTTTCTGGCCGTTTGGAGCATCTGTCTCTTTGCGGAGAAGCAAGTAAGCGGTGTGGTAGTGGACGCCAAGGGAGAGCCGGTGATCGGTGCAAGTATCCAGGCGAAGGGGACCACACAAGGTACGATCTCGGATTACGACGGTAAGTTCGAGATGGAGGTACCGGAATCTGTGAAGACTCTGGTAGTTAGTTTCGTCGGCATGGCGACTCAGGAAGTAGCGGCCGGCAAGAACTTGAAGATCACGATGATGGAAAACAGCGAGGTCATTCAAGAAGTGGTTGTAACCGGTTTCGGTAACGTCAGCAAGGGTTCGTACACCGGTTCAGCGCAAGCAGTAAAAGCCGAAGACATTGAGAAGAAAAGTCCCTCTGAGTTATCGAAGGCTTTGGCCGGTGAGGTAGCCGGTGTACAAGTCATCAACGGTAGCGGTCAGCCGGGTACAAACGCAACGATCCGCATCCGCGGTGTCGGCTCGCTGAACGGTAGTTCTGCTCCGCTCTATGTTGTCGATGGTGTGACCTACGACGGCGACATCTCGTCTATCGACCCGGGTGATATCGCCAGCACGACCATTCTGAAGGACGCAACCGCTACTTCGCTGTACGGTGCGCGCGGTGCCAACGGTGTAATCGTGATCACCACCAAGAAAGGTACGTCCGGTGACGAAGGCCATATCGATGTGGATGTCAAATACGGAGCGAACATGCGTCTGTTGCCGTTATACGATGTTATCACGAGCCCGGAAGAGTATGTTGCTTTGTCTTGGCAAGCTATTTATAACGCCAACCGTTATGCAGCCGCTACACAGCTCGACCCGCAAACAGCTGCCGAGAATGCAGACAATATCCTCTTTAGTGGAAAAGGTATCCCTGTAGGTTATAACTTGTGGCAAGCAAAAGGTAAAAACTTAATGAAATACGATTTTACCTTCGACGAGAACGGCAACCTCACAGGAGTTGAAAATATAGCTTTCAACATGGACATTCCCCGTAGAGTAGGCTATGAGAACTTGGAGTCTTGGAAAGATGCCATTTTCCGTGTCGGTCAGAAAGTGGATGCCAACGTGAAGATTCACGGTGGATCGGAGAAGATCAAATACTTTACTTCTTTCGGTTACCTCATGGACGAGGGTTACTATCAGTCTTCGGACTACAACCGTTTCACCATGCGTTCGAACATCGACTTTGAGCCCAAGAAGTGGTTGAAAGGTAATGTCAATCTGGCCTATACGTATTCGGTAATGAACAGCCCGGACCAGAACGGTGATGGCGCGATGAACAACGGTTTCTATTATGTTAACGCCATTCCGCCGATCTATCCGGTTTACATGCGCGATGAGAACGGTAACATTCCTACCGATCCGCGTACCGGTCTGCCGATGTACGACTTCGGTAACGATTTAGGCCGTTCCTTCGGTATGGGTATCAACCCTGCCGGTGCATTGAAACTGGATAAGGAGAACAAGGTGCAACACGAGGTGGATGCCAAAACTTCGTTGGAGTTCAAACTCTATAAAGGTTTGAAATTTGTCATCAATGCCGGCATGCACTATTACAACAACCTCTATACGGATGTCACCAACAAGTATTACGGTGATGCAGAAGGTATCGGTCGTATCAACCAGCAGTCTTATAACTTGTTTACCGTTTCGGCACAAGAGATATTGGAGTACAACGGTACGTTCGGCGACCACACTATGCGTATCATGGCAGGTCACGAGAACTACTTGTATCAGGCGAGATACCTAACAGGATCCAAATCCTATTTGGCTAGTGGTAACAGTTTGGACCTCAGCGACGGTGTAAAAATGGACGGCGTTGCCGGTAACACCACGCGTTACGCAATGGATGCTTATTTCGCTAACGGTACGTACACCTACAAAGAGCGTTATACCATCTCAGCCAACTATCGTGCAGACGGTAGCTCGCGTTACGCCAAGGGACACCGCTGGGGTCACTTCGGTTCCGTAGGTGCAGCATGGACCTTCACCAACGAAGACTTCATCGCCAATTCGGGTGCTAAAGATTGGCTCAAAGACGGTAAACTGCGTTTGAGCTGGGGCGTGCTGGGTAACCAGATTAACTCGCTCTATTCCTATACCGACACCTATTATATTGAAAACCTGAACGACCAGATTGTATATCTGGAAGCCAGCAAAGGTAACCCGGCTATCACTTGGGAGCGTTCTAACCAGATCGACTTAGGTCTGGAGCTAAGTCTGAACAAATATCTGGACTTTGAATTTGACTTCTACCACAAGTTGACTGACAACATGATCTTCCCGCGTGCGGTGGCTCCGTCCATCGGTTACAGTTCGATTCCTACGAACGATGCCAAGATGGTGAACCAGGGTATTGAGTTCGGTTTCAAGGTACATGCCGTAGATCTGCGTAACGTAAAATTAGACTTTATGCTGAACGGTGCGCACTATAAGAACTATATGACCCAGATGCCTGTGGATTATGTGGACAAGAATGGCAAAGAACATCGTATGTTGATGAACGGCGCGATGGCTGAAGGTCACTCGCTGTACGAACATTATACAATTAAATACATGGGCGTTGATCCGGAGAACGGTCAGTCGCTGTTCCAGGCATACTACGATAACCGTATCGATGGCGGTTTCATGGCTGACAAGGGGGATGGTTCGTACAACTACATTTCTTCCTTGCACCAGTGGATCCTTGAGCAGAAAGACAAAGGTGTAGATAATCCGGAGCAGTACCTGAGTGACACCATCGTTCCCGATGCATCAGTAGCAGCTAGCCAATATGTAGGCAAGTCCTATCTGCCAACTCTCTCGGGTGGCCTGGGGGTTGACTTGGAAGTATATGGTGTTACGCTTTCCGTTACTTGTTCTTATCAACTCGGCGGCTATGGCTACGACAACACATATATCTCGTTAATGGCCAACGACCAGGTAGGTAGCCACAACTGGCACGTGGATGCGCGTAATGCTTGGACGGAGAACAACAAGAATACGGATATTCCCCGTTTCTCCAACGGTGCAGGTAAGTATGATACCCATGCCACAGCAGGTTCAACCCGTTTCTTGACGAGTAACTCGTTCTTCAGCTTAAATAACGTTCAGCTGGGTTATAGTTTCCCCAAGAAACTGATAGAGAAAATCAAACTGCAGAAGTTGAATCTCTACGTGAATGCCAGCAACTTGGCGATTGCATCTGCACGTAAGGGTTACAATCCGATGACTTCGTTTATTGGTTCGTCCGACACGCACGCTTATTCGCCTCTGTCCACAATCACCGGTGGTGTTAAGTTCACATTCTAAACCAAAACTATAGAAAGGAAAACGATTATGAAAAAAATACAATATCTTTTGGTATTAGCACTTGTGGGCTTGTTCGCAGCAAGTTGCTCGGAAGGTTATTTGACGCAGGAGCCAGGAGGTAGTACGATTACCAAAGAGCAATATCTGCGCATGGACAACATCGTTGAAGGAACGGTAAAGGGAATGTACACCATGCTCTATCCGTACGGCGGAGAGCACGATGTATTCGGTCAGCGTTCCATCGATATGTATGGTGATCTTTTGTGCGGAGATATGGCATTAAAGACCCGTAACTACGGTTGGTTCTCAACGGACGAGTTGATGGAGACGTACGGACGCCGCGGATATTATTGGGCATACTATTATGACTTTATTCGCTCGGCCAATATCGGTATTTTGTCGTTGAGTAAGACCAAACTTCCGACGCTCACTTTTGATGAAGCCAAGGCTACTGACGAAGAATTGTTGCGAGGAAACTACTATGCACAGTTGCTGACTATGCGTGGTTGGGCATACGCTGGTTTAAGCCGCACGTTCATGGAAGTAGGCGCAGTAGGAAGCGAGTTGGCAGTACCTATTTATACCGAGGAAGATGCAGCTATTGACACCCTGTTGGGACGTCCGCGTGCTACTTCGGCTGATGTCTATCTGCGTATCGAAGAGGATCTGCAAACCGCCATTCAGTTCTTTGACGCATACAAGAAAGTTCCTCGCGCAAGCAAGATTGAGGCGAACATCGATATGGCTCGTATTATTCTGGCCTATTCCTACTTGAATAAAGGCGAGTATGCAAACGCATTCAAATATGCTACGCAGGCTATCGATAGCGGCAAACCTCACCTGCTGCCTAAGGCAGAAGTGCTGACAACCGGTTTCAACAATGTGGAAAACCAGAACTGGATCTGGGGCCAGGACGTAACGGTAGAAACGACTACCGCTTTGGCATCTTTCTTTGGTCAATGCGACATCTACTCATACAGCTATGCGTCTGCAGGTGATGTAAAGGCGATAGACGAGAACCTCTACAAAGAAATCAAAGACTGGGATATTCGTAAAAACTGGTGGAACAACTACGGTTCGTCCTCCAAGAAGAATGCCTCTAACTACGAGTACGCTCCGGACGGCAAGTTCTACTCCGCTAAGAGCAAAACGCTGCAAGGCGACCGCGACTGGTTGAGTGACAATATCTTTATGCGTTGGGAGTTAGCCTATCTGATTGCAGCCGAAGCAGCTGCACGGGACAACAACCTGACCGATGCAGTAAAATATCTGACAGAAATTACAAAATTGCGCGTATTGGATGGTAAAGACACCGAATACACAGCATGGGAAAGCACTCTGACGGATTTGACAACAGTATTGGCTGCCATCAAGCACAATTGGCGCGTGGAAATGTGGGGTGAGGGTTATGGCTTGCAAACCTTCCGCCGTTACGGTGAAAGCGTCAAACTCGGTAACAACCACTTGCGCAGCGAGAAGAACATTACTCCGACCACCATTCGTATATTTACCTTCGAGTTGCCGACCAGCGAGTTGGAATACAACCCGTACATCCGCGAAGCTGCAACCGGAGAAACGCAAATTATGCGCCAACAATAAGAAGACGTATTAGTCAATAAATAAACAGTTTATTTAAACTTTAAAAAAAATGAAGATTATGAAAAAGTATGCATTTTTGGCAATTAGTGCCATAGCAATCATTGCTTTATCAAGTTGCAAGAAAGAGCAACAAAATGAGCCGTCCGGAGATGGAGGTGGCAGCGAAGTAGCTATTATTGTCACCCCGAAAACGATGGAACTCGCAGTAGGTGACGAGAAAAAACTCAACATCCAGATTACACCTTCTGGTACTAAACTTAAGTTGGTTTACACTTCTTCCAACTCTAACGTTGCATCTGTATCTGAAGCCGGCATCGTAACCGGTTTGTCTTCCGGTGAAGCAAACATTATTGTTTCCGCAGAAGGAGCAAAGGCTGACACTTGTAAGGTAGTCGTAAAAGATTGGAGAGATATTCTCACATGGTCTGGTTTCACAATTTGGAATCTGGATAAGTCCACTATCTTAAGTAATGATACAGCTATTTTCACATTAAAATCAGGTCAACAAGTACATTGCGTCCTTATTCCTGGTGAGTTCCATGCTTGGGATAACGGTATTACCTTCACCGAAACAGCAGAAGGCGGTACGGTATCCGGTGCAGGTCACGTTATCATCGCAGAGGCCCCAATTTATTTGATTACTGACGACATTAATGGCAAAGGCCCTAACTACTACTACTTAGGTGGTTCGTTGTCGTTCATCGATGATCCGAACTATAGTATGAACGATACGGCCTATGCATACTGCGCAGGCATCAATAAAATTGTTGGTACGGCAGAGCAACATCATACTTGGTTAACTGACACCACTGGTACTGCAGAACCGGCAATCACCAATGCATTAGAAACGATGGTTGCATACATTGATTATGATGCACAAGACGCAGCTCACATTGTCGGCATGATAGGCAAGAGCATCTTTGACGGTGATGAGTTTGAAGCTTTATACAAAACCAATATTTCTTGGTTTGAGTACGGAGACTACGGCTACTCGGGCTTAGCTCCTGATCTGGAGAAAAGAGATTGGGCAGAACCCTATGCTTGGGACGAGATCATCGAAAAGTACTACGAGTTCCTTGGCTCTGACGAGGAGGAAGAGGTACGTGAGCTTAAAGTTGCTCCGAAGCACATTCAAGGTGACGTCAAGATTAGCAAGAGCTCTATGCTGACCAATCGTTTCTACGAGAAGAAGTAATCAGTAGCATCAACAATTTGAGAATCAGGCCTCTTTTGTAAGAAGGCCTGATTTTTTTTCTTCAAAATTTGCATATTCAAAAAAAAAGTAGTAACTTTGCGGCCTAAATTGGTAAATTATACGCTTATGAGACGATACTTATTTTGTTTAGTAGCCGCGCTGGTATGTAGCGCAAGTGCGTGGGCAGTCGTTGCGTCCCCCGTTCCGTTTGAGTACACCAAACCCGACGGAACGGTCGTAATGGCGCGTGTATATGGAGATGAATTCCATTCCTACATCGAGTCTTTGGACGGCGAGTTGCTGTATGGAAGCCGCGATGAAGAGGCATTGGAAGAGGCGGCACAAATACGCCGTATTCGCCGTGCGCACCAAGGAGCGGGAGATATGTCTTTCCCCACAAAGGGATCTCCTCACAGTTTGGTACTGCTCGTCAGTTTTTCCGATCTCGACATGGGCGAGAGTCTGCAGAATTTCAAAGACTTGCTTAACAAATCCGGTTATAACTATAACGGAGCTACCGGCTCATGCCGCGATTTCTATATTGCTTCGTCGGATAGTATTTTCTTGCCGGAGTTCGACTGTTTTGGTCCGTACAAAATGCCCAAAAGCATGGAATACTACGGTGGCAACTCAGGTAATTCCAACAGTCAGAACGCACACGAAATGGTCGCTGAAGCCTGCCAGATGGCGCACAATGCCGGCGTGAACTTCAAGAACTACGACACCAACAACGACGGTTTGTTGGATAATGTGTTTATCTTCTACGCCGGTCATAACGAAGCCGAAGGTGGTCCTGCCGCTTCTATCTGGCCGCACCAGAGTAACATCTCGTCCATGGGTGTTAGGTTAGACGGCGTGTTGGTTGCCTCCTACGCATGTACGTCCGAATATAAAGGAAGTAATGGTAGTGTGCGCTGCGGTATCGGTACGTTCTGCCATGAGTTCGGTCACGTAATCGGTCAACCCGACTTCTACGATACCGATTACAATTACTACTCCGTCGGTAACTGGGATGTCATGTGCGACGGAAGTTACAACAATGACGGAAATACCCCGCCTACTTTCTCGGCCTATGAGCGTATGTACGAAGGCTGGCTGACTCCGAAGCAATTGCTGTTGCCCGGACAATACTCTTTATCGGATATTCCGTTCCATAAAGAGGCGTACCTTATTGCCGCTTCTACGCATAATTTATCAGGCACAAATCCGAACCCAAGTGAGTTCTTCTTATTGGACAACCGCAGTGGAGATAACGGCTGGGACAAATATCTTCCGGGAAACGGAATGTTAGTTTGGCATATTGACTATTCAGCATCTGCATGGACGAGTAACACCCCCAACAACGGTCCAACGCTGATGCGTATGCACTTGGAAGAAGCGAATGGTGTGACGTGGCAGAAACGCGCCAACCGTGAGAAAGGTCGCTCATCCGACCCGTATCCCGGAACCAATAATGTCACATCTTTTTCTCCGGCTCTTCACAATAACACCCAATTGAACCAACCTGTCTTCAACATTAAAGAGGTCGGAAGCGTAATCACCTTCACCTATATTGGAGACGGTGTATCTTCATTGCGTGCAGATAAAGATATTATTGAATTAGTTACCACGGTGGACGATGATAAAAAAATCAAAGACTGGGATCCTCAAGAATTTACGATTCTAGGTACAGGTCTTGATCCGGAAAAGAATATCGTTCTTTCCTCCAATAACAATTTATTCACTCTGTTCGCCGGAGAAGAAGCCCCGAATCGCACTAACAAACAATGGAGCAGATCGGTTTCTCTCAAAGCATCCAATGATTCTACATTGGAACAAAAGATTTGGGTAAATTTCCGTCCAACCAAACGTGATTGCGAAGAGACGACAGGAGTTATTTCTATTACCTCGGAGATGGCAAGCAGTGCGGTTTCCTTAATAGGTTATGCCCCGCGTCCGACATACGTAACACAGCCGGAAACCTTGCCGTCAAGCGACATAACTCCCTACTCTTTCACGGCACACTGGAAGAACCAGGAAGATGCTGAATTATATTACCTCACCTTATATAAGGCAGAAGAAGGCACAACGGATTTTGTACAAGGATTTGAGAATTTCAGTGACTTTGTAAAAATACGTGAAGAAGGATGGCAGAGTAACACCAACCTCATTACTACCTCTGCCAAGTCAGAAGGCACATGTGCGCTGTACCTGAAAACGCACGGAGACCAGGTAACCTCAGAGACCTATCCGGCAGCCGTAACCAACTTATCATTTTGGTATAACGCGTTCACTTCTTCACTGGATACCATAGGCGTGCTGACCATAGAGGCGTACGACGGCAAAGAATGGATTGTCATGGATAATTTGCTAATGACCAATAAATCCAAGCGAGTAACTGCCAACTATCCGATAGAGGCCGAATCAAACTATCGTGCATTCCGTATGACTTGGATAGATAATGGCGGTGCAGGAATCGCCCTCGATGCCTTTACAACCACCTTGTCAGAAAAAATAACGTATCTCAAAAAGGGTAAGGAAATTGCTATTCAGTCCTATAGTTATGGCGAAGAAGCGTTCTATACTTTTGGTGGTCTGCAACCCGATAGTGTTTATTACTACCAAGTTCAGACTACTGATTCAGGAAAGGGTTGTGAAGAACATGTTACCGAGTTATCCGATCCTTCCGGCATACGCACCTTGAGTGGCAAACCGTCAGATGACAAACAGTTGACGTTTGCTCTGGACAGCATAAACTATAACCCCGCGCTGTATACGGTTTATCTGACCAATCCACAAGAAGGAGATTATTTGTACTTCTATAACTATAACGGTAATTTGGTACAAAGTACCTCCGTCAAAGCAAATACGTACTCGTACCCGCTGGAGAAAGACAACTATCGCAAAGGCGAGATCTACATGATCCAACATGCCGTAGCCGGTAAACTCAAACGCAAACAAAAATGGGTTAAATTCATGTTCCAATAAGAATACCCCATTTTACCCCACATTTTTGTAAAATTGTTAATAACCCGCGTAAGTCTCTGAATTTACGCGGGTTATTATATATTTACACTTGTCGAAAACCTGTTAATAAAACAATTGAAAAATTTTTTTGTGGGTAAATGTGGGGAATATCAAATATTTTTTGTATATTTGCACCCGATTTCAAAACAAAGTGGTGAAATGGGTACATTTGTAGGAAATATAGAAGCACGGTTGGACGAGAAGGGACGTATTTTCGTTCCGGCGGCGTACCGTAAGATCCTGGCTGAGCAGAACTCGAAGTTCATGGTCATGCGCCGTGATACGGATAACGAGTGTCTGATGTTCTACCCGGAGCATGTGTGGAACGAAAAAGTGGAGCAGATGCGTCTGACGCTTGATGAGTGGGATCCGGAAGATCAGCTGATCCTGATGCAGTTTATGGCAGATGCCGAGTACCTGGAGCTGGACGCACAGGGACGTATTCTGCTGCAGAAGAAAAACCTCGAGACCATCGGTGCACAACAAGATGTACTGTTTGTCGGCATGTTGAACCGTTTTGCACTCTGGACACCGGAGAACTTCGCGAACAAACGTCTGAGTCAAACCGAACTCGCTGCACGTCTGCGGGCTAAAATGGCGAAGAAAGGATGAACGAAGTTTACCACATACCGGCCATGCTACAAGAGACCATCGAGGGACTGAATATCAGACCAGACGGGATCTATGTGGATGTCACTTTCGGAGGAGGAGGGCACAGCCGCGCTATTATGAAGGGTCTAAAAGATGGCGGCAAGCTCTACTCGTTCGATCAGGATATCGAGGCATTCGAGAATGCCATGACTAACGGGGAATGGGAAACGGCGAAAGAAGAAGGACGTTGGACCTTTGTTCATAGTAATTTCCGATACTTACGCAACTGGATGGACTACTACGGCATCGAAGCAATCGACGGTCTGTTAGCGGATCTGGGCGTTAGTTTTCACCACTTCGACTGCCCGGAGCGCGGTTTCAGTTTCCGCTTCAGCGCACCGCTTGACATGCGGATGAACCAAACCGCCAAGCGCACGGCGGCAGATATCGTGAACAGTTATAGCGAGGAGGAGTTAGCCAAGGTGCTGTACCTCTACGGGGAGATGAAGAACAGTCGCGGTATCGCGAAGAACATTTGCCGGGCACGGGCCCAGAAACGGATCGAGCGTACCGAAGACTTAGTAGCCGCATCGCGCATTCCTGCGGAGATGAGTAAGGAATTAGCCCGTTTGTTCCAAGCTCTGCGGATTGAAGTGAACGATGAGATGGGAGCGTTACGGGAGATGCTGGTGGCAGCACGAGACCTGCTCAAACCCGGAGGACGCATGGCCATCCTCACCTACCATTCGTTAGAAGACCGGCTCGTGAAGAATTTCCTTCGCAGCGGAAACCTGGAAGGAACGATCGAAAAAGACTTTTACGGAAACATATTGACACCTTTCACTCTGATTGAGAAAGGACGTGAGGCTTCCCCCGAAGAAGTGGAACAAAACCCAAGAGCACGCAGTGCCAAACTACGCGTCGCCGCTAAACGCTAATCACTAATCGCTAATCGTTCAATGGCCAACAGTCACGACATACAATCCTGGTTAAACGGAGACATGCTCCGAAGCCAAAAAATCAGAGAGCAGTATCCCCTGATCGGATTGATTGTCGGGCTGGTCTTTTTGTATATCCTGACCGGTTACCAGGCGGCCAAGCAGCAACATCGCCTGACCGACACCAAGAAAGAGATGCTGGATGCCAAGTTCCGGTACATGACCATCAGTGCCCAGTTGACCAACACCACCCGTCAGAGTCAGATCATCGAGGCGCTTCAGGAGAACGGCAGTGCTCTCAAAGAAAATAACGTACCACCGACTAAAATCACCAAACGATGAGTGACGAGCAACGAAATACTGTATGGCGGTTTGCGATGATCTTCATCGTGATCTTGACGGGGTTCGTGGCCGTGTTAGGTAAGATCATCTACGTGCAGACGGTGGAACGGGACGAATGGTTGAAGGTGGCGGAGAAACAGGTGCCCACCAACCGTCCTATCCATGCTACGCGTGGCAATATTCTCGACTGCAACGGGCAACTGCTGGCGTCCAGTATGCCGCAGTATTATATATATATGGATACACGCGTGCCCGCGTTGCGCGAGAAAGAAGGTACGCTCTTTGCCCGTCATATCGACACGCTGGCATTGGATCTGGCAACCGTCGTCGGAGACCATTCGCAGGCGGAGTACAAAGCACGTATCTGTCAGGCGTACCGCAATCACGAGAAACGGTTCCGTGTTTGCGACCACCGGATCAACTACCTGCAGCGGCAGGCGTTGGAGCAGAACCAACTCATCAAAAAAGGCAAATACAAGAGCGGTATTTTCTTTGAGGACCAACACCGGCGTATCAAGCCTTACGGGGTGCTTGCTAGCCGTACAATCGGTAGTATCTACGGAGATGGTGGTGGAGGTAACTCGGGTCTCGAGAAACGCTTTGACAAAGAACTGCGCGGAGAAGACGGCATGAGTTCGATCCAACGTATCGGCGGACGGAACGAGTCCGTCACAGTGGAGGAAGCCAAAGACGGTCTGGATGTAGTGACGACCATCGATGCCAACCTCCAGGATATCGTGGAGAATGCCTTGCTCGCCAAGACCAAAGAGCGTCACGCCAAGTGGGGCTGCGCCATTTTGATGGAGACCAAGACCGGATATATACGAGCGATTGCGAATTTGGACCGCAGCAAGGAGGATGAGGAGGCGTATTACGAGGCGCAGAACCATGCCGTACAACGTGTCGAACCGGGTTCGACGTTCAAGACGATTGCCTTGGTGGCTGCCCTCGATGACGGCGAGATCGATATCGATGATACGGTTACGGTCACCAGCAAGCCCTGGAAATACTTCACCGTCCAACATACGGACGCGCACAAGATGGATACTGTACTGACCGTTCGTTCCGCATTAGCGGTATCATCCAATATCGCACTGGCCAAGTTGATTACCCGCAGTTACGAAGGTTCCGCCAAGAAATTCGTACGCCGGATAGAAAAAATGGGTCTGATGGACAGTGTGTATTGTGAGATTCCGGGTGCAGACAAAGTGCGTATCGATATCCCCAAAGACACCGTTACGCTCAGTAAGATGAGTTACGGTTATTCCGTTGAGTTGAGTCCGATGCAGATCCTGATGTTCTACAACGCGATAGCGAATAACGGCCGGATGGTAAGACCGATGTTAGTCACGTCCATCCAACAGGACGGAGAGGACACCAAACGGTTCAAAACAGAGACGGTCAAGTCTTCGATCTGCTCCAACAGCACGTTGCAGGATATCCGCGGTGCGTTGCACGATGTCGTATGGGACAACCATTTGGGTACCGCAGCCGCCCGACTCTGGAGTCGCAAAGCGCAGTCCAACCTGGTATCGATCGCAGGCAAGACAGGTACGGCGCAGCTGTACATCCCCGGACACGGTTATTCGGGCAAGCACCACCGCATGACTTTCGTAGGATACTTCCCAGAAGAGAACCCGCAGTACACCTGTATCTGCATGATTGAGGACCCGCAATATCCCTACGACGCCGGACAGGACTGCGGTTCGACGGTACGCGTGATAGCAGAAAAAACAATGGCTTATACCGGATGTTATATATACGAAAATGGTACTAAAAGACTTATTAAACGCGATTGAACCGATAGAGGTCATCGGTCGCACGGACATCGAGATTAAGGATATACATTTTGACAGCCGAAAGGTGGGTCAAGATGACTTGTTTGTAGCCCAGGTAGGCACAGCAGTAGATGGACATACATTCATTGATGGTTGTGTCGCCAAGGGTGCTACAGCGGTGGTGTTGAGCGACCGCGCATATATGCGCCAGGATGCGAACGCGACCTTTATCCTCGTGGATAACACCGATAAAGCCCTCGGTCTGCTGGCAAGCAAATGGTTCGGTGAGCCGAGCAAACAATTGACGCTGGTAGGCGTGACGGGCACGAACGGAAAGACCACGATCGCTACCCTCTTGTACAAGCTCGTGCGGGCGTTGGGACACAAAGCCGGACTGCTATCAACGGTGGTCAATTATATCGAAGACGAAGCGGTTCCTGCGACCCACACGACACCGGATGCGATTGAGTTGAATAGTCTGCTGCGTCGCATGGTCGATGCAGGTTGTGAGTATGCGTTCATGGAAGTTTCGTCTCATGCGATTGCACAAGAACGTGTGGCAGGTTTGGATTTCGACGGGGCGTTGTTTACGAATCTGACGAGGGATCATATTGACTACCACAAGACGTTTGATAACTATCGGGATACGAAGAAACGGTTGTTTGACGGATTGAAGAAAGAGGCTTTTGCAGTCACCAACAAAGATGACAAGAACGGTCTGGTGATGACGCAGAACTGCAAGGCAGAGGTAAAAACCTACTCTACCCGTTCTTTAGCCGATTACAAGGCACAGATATTGGAAGAAGGCTTCGACGGCATGCTGCTCAATATCAACGGCAAGGAGGTCTTTGTACCCCTCGTAGGACGCTTCAACGTGAGCAACCTGCTTTGCATCTACGGTGCGGCACTGAACCTGGGTTTTGATGAACTGGACGTACTGCGTGTGCTCTCGACACTCAAGCCGGTCAACGGTCGTTTTGAGACCATACACAGTCCCAAAGGCTGGACCGCTATCGTCGATTACGCCCACACGCCGGATGCGGTGGATAATGTGATACAGACCATTCGGGAGATCAAGAAAGAAGGTTCCAAACTGATCACCGTAGTCGGCTGCGGAGGTAACCGCGACAAAGGCAAACGACCGATGATGGCGCAGATTGCAAAAAGAGGCAGCGAGCAGTTAATCCTGACCTCCGACAACCCGCGTGACGAGGAACCAAGGGACATTCTGAAGGACATGACGGACGGTCTCAATGCCGACGAGTTGCGTTCGACGCTCGTCATCGAAGACCGTGCTGCAGCCATCCAGACCGCATGCACCCTCGCACAGAAAGATGACGTCATCCTCATCGCCGGCAAGGGACACGAAGATTACCAGATCATCAAGGGTGTAAAGCACCATTTTGACGATCATGAGCAAGTACGTAAATATTGTTAAGTATGCTATATTCGCTTTTTACTTATTTCAGTGATGTACTCGGTGCGCGACTGTTCACCTACATCTCTTTCCGCGCTATCGTGGCGGGGATTATTGCGCTTGTTACCAGCATCTGTTTCGGTAACTGGTTCATCGATTTCATGAAACGCCGTAACATTACCGAGACGCAACGCGACGAGAAAACCGATCCCTTCAATGTGGGTAAGAAAGGAGTACCGACCATGGGTGGTATCATCGTCATTGTGGCTATCCTGTTGCCGTGTTTGCTGGTGGGTAAGTTGACGAACGTCTATATGATCCTGATGCTCGTGACGACGCTGTTGATGGGTGCATTGGGTTTTGCCGATGACTATATCAAGACCTTTAAAAAGAACAAAGAAGGACTGAACGGATGGGTGAAGATAGCCGGTCAGATCACCCTCGGTCTCATCGTCGGTCTCACGCTGCGTTTCTGTCCTGCGGTCAGCATGAATGAGGTCGTGACCAGTCATATCGAGAACAATATCGTGGTGGTGGAGAAAAGTCCGGAGATCAAGTCCACGCAGACCACTATTCCGTTCGTTAAGCATCATAACTTCAACTACGCGGACCTCTTTACGTGGACCGGAGAGAACAATAAATACCGCTTCGGTTGGATCTTCTTTGTGCTGCTGACGGTCTTCGTCGTAGCAGCAGTCAGCAACGGTGCCAACCTCAACGACGGCATGGACGGCATGTGTGCCGGCAACTCGGCCATTATGGCGATTGCCCTACTCATCCTCGCCTACACCTCCGGTAGCGTCGTGTGGGCGGAGTATTTCGACGTCATGTACATCCCGGGATCGGAAGAACTCGTGGTCTTCCTGGCGTCCTTCGTGGGTGCGTTGGTAGGTTATCTCTGGTTCAACGGCTTCCCCGCACAGGTCTTCTTAGGGGACACAGGCAGTCTGACCGTAGGTGGTATCATCGGTGTATGCGCCATGATCATCCACAAGGAGCTGCTCGTACCTGTTCTCTGCGGTATCTTCCTCATGGAGAGCGTGAGCGTCATCCTGCAGACGCAGGTGTATAAATTCTATAAGAAACGCGGGCAACACGTACGCGTATGGAAGCGCGCACCGCTGCATGACCATTTCCGCACATCCGTGGAGCAGGTACTCAAGAACGATCCGACCTGTATCATTAAGTTCAAAGGCAGCGGTAACCTGCATCATGAATCGAAGATCGTGCTGCGTTTCTGCATCGTAACTCTGATCCTGGCTGCCATTACTATCCTAACCCTTAAAATACGTTAATCATGAGCAAAAGAATTGTTGTTTTAGGTGCAGGCGAGTCCGGTAGCGGAGCTGCTATCCTCGCCAAAGAGAAAGGTTTTGAGGTCTTTGTATCCGACTGCGGAACGATCACCAATCCGTATCGTGCGCTGCTCGACCAGAACGGGGTCGCGTGGGAAGACGGTCAGCACAGTGAGGAGCTGATCTTGAATGCCGACGAGGTCATCAAGTCACCGGGTATTCCTCTGACCGCACCGCTCATTCAGAAGCTGCAGGCACAGGGTACGCCTATCATCTCCGAGATTGAGTTTGCAGCGCGTTATACGCATGCGAAGATGATCTGTATCACCGGTTCGAACGGTAAGACAACCACCACTTCGCTCATCTACTATATCCTGCGTAACGCCGGACTCAATGTCGGTTTGGCAGGAAACATCGGTAACTCGCTGGCACTGCAAGTAGCCCATGAGGACCATGACTACTACGTCATCGAGCTGTCCTCTTTCCAACTGGACAACATGTACGATTTCAAGGCGGACGTTGCCATCTTACTGAACATTACGCCGGACCACTTGGACCGGTACGATTTCAAGTTCCAGAACTATATCGACGCCAAGTTCCGTATCACCCGCAACCAGACCAAAGAGGACTCGTTCATCTACTGGGCGGAAGACCCTGTCATTGACCGCGAGATGAAGAAGATCCAATTGGGTGCAACCCTTTATCCGTACGGTTTCAGTGTACCGAACCCGCTGCCTGTCGGTGAAGACGAACTGGCACTCAAAGGACGGCATAATGTGCTTAACTCGATGGCCGCTACGATTGCAGCCAACGTGCTCAATATCAAGAACGAGGTCATCCGCGAGAGTCTGAAGACCTTCCAGGGCGTGGAACATCGTCTGCAGTATGTCGCTACCGTCAAAGGGGTACGCTATATCAATGACTCCAAGGCCACCAACGTCAACTCCTGCTGGTACGCACTGGAGAGTATGACGACGCCTACTGTGCTCATTTTAGGAGGTAAGGACAAAGGCAACGACTATAGCGAGATTGATGATCTGGTACGCGAGAAATGCCACACGCTCATCTTCATGGGCCTGCATAATGAGAAACTGCACGAGCACTTCGACCCATTCACCCATTCATCCATTCATCCATTAACCATTATAGACACCGACAATCTGCACGATGCCGTTCAAGCAGCGTATAAAGCCGCACATGAAGGCGACACCGTGTTACTGAGTCCGTGTTGCGCCAGCTTCGACCTGTTCAAATCCTACGAAGACCGTGGTGACCAATTCATGGCAGCGGTAAGAAAACTATAAATTTGAAATTTGAAACTTGAAACTCAATCTTAAAAATATCGACAAGACCTTCTGGGCGATCTTTCTGACCCTGATCGTACTGGCCGTCATCGCGTTGTTCTCCGCGTCCTCGACGCTGGTGTACTCGCGTGGTTCGGTGCTCGGTCCAATCGGTTCGCAGATGTTCTTCCTGCTCTTGGGTATCCTGGCGGCATTTGTTATTCAGTACATCCCTTCGTACTGGGTTCGGTTAGGCGGGTACGCGTTATTGGGACTCAGTACCCTACTCGTTTATTCGACCATGATCCCCGGTAACCCGCTGGTGGTCACCATCAACGGTGCATCCCGCTGGATACGTCTCGCCGGTATCACGTTCCAACCTTCGGAACTGGCCAAACTGTCCCTCATCATCGTCATTGCGGACCAGTTAGCCCGTATCAAGACCGAAGCGGATAAGACCAAGTATTTCTACCGAACGCTTATCATCTCTGCCATCGTGATGTTACCTATCATGGCGTCCAACCTCTCCACGGCGGTACTGATCGGTCTGATTATCTTCTGTCTTTGGATCCTGGCACGTATCCCGTGGAAATATACGCTGTCCGTAGTCGGCATTGCGATTTTGGTACTCGGTCTGGGATATGCCATCGTTGAGTTCGGCTTCGTACGTCCGGGCAGACAGATGCACGGTCCGTTCAAACGTGCGACCACCTGGGTTAGCCGTATTGACCGCCATTTTGAGCAGGACGACGGTTCCAAGTACGTCCTGACCGATGAGAATATCCAGGAGGTTTATTCGTCTGTAGCGATTGCCCGCGGTGGTAAGACGCCGTTGGGTGTAGGTCCGGGTAACAGCAAAGAACGCGACTATCTGCCCCTCGCCTTCGCCGATTATATCTTTGCTATCATTGTCGAAGAATCGGGTATCATAGGTGCCTTTGTCTTTATCTTCCTGTACATGGCGGTGCTCTTCCGCGCCTGCTACGTCTCCAGTCGGTTCAACGACATGCCGGCGATGCTGATGACGATGGGTCTGGCACTGATGATTACTTGCCAGGCGCTTATCTCCATGCTCGTGGCGGTAGGTCTCGGACCGGTCACCGGACAACCTCTTCCCCTCATCAGCCGGGGAGGTACGTCCGTGCTTATTACCTCTATTTATTTCGGCATCATGATGGCGGTTAGCCGCGAACAACTCGAACTGCGCGAACGCGTCAATGAGACCAAGATAGAAAGCGAAGAAGATGTACCGATTGTAACATTAGAATAATATGAGATATTTAATTTCCGGAGGTGGGACCGGTGGACATATTTTTCCTGCCGTCAGCATAGCGAATGCCTTGAAGGAACTGGATCCGGAGGCACAGATTTTGTTTGTGGGTGCGTTAGGTCGTATGGAGATGGAGCGTGTTCCGCAGGCCGGTTACGAGATCGTCGGACTGCCGGTTCGTGGTTTCAACCGTGCCCAACCGTGGAAGAACGTATCCGTACTCGTGGACTTGGTCAAATCGATTCACAAAGTACGTCGTATCATCCGTGATTTCAAACCCAATGTCGGTGTCGGAGTCGGTGGTTACGCCTCCGGAGCTGCTATGTGGGCAGCCGCCCAAATGGGTATCCCTATCCTGCTGCAGGAACAAAACGGTTTTGCCGGAGTAACGAATAAGATCCTCAAGGACAAAGCCGCCAAGATCTGCGTCGCCTACGAAGGCATGGAACGTTTCTTCCCAAAGGACAAGATCATCCTCACCGGTAATCCCGTGCGGCAGAACCTGACCTCAGGAGTCAGGAATCAGGAGTCAGGAGTCAAGACTTTACTCATTATCGGCGGCTCTCTGGGAGCCCGCACCATCAATGAGGCGATCAAAGCGGCTTTACCGCAACTGGCGAAGTCCGACCTGCATGTCGTTTGGCAGACCGGAAAGGTGTATTACGAGAAATGTAAGGAAGCATGGATAGCCGCCGGCAGTCCGAAGAACATAGAGTGTCTGGATTTCCTGAGCGACATGCCGGACAGGTACGCGAATGCGGATTTGGTCATCAGCCGTGCCGGTGCATCGTCCATCAGTGAAATATGCCTGTTGGGTAAGCCGGCTATCCTGGTACCTTCACCCAACGTAGCCGAGGACCATCAGACCCATAACGCGTTGGCGCTGGTCAACAAGAACGCAGCGGTACTTGTCAAAGATGCCGATGCGGCGGAACAACTCGTGCCGACGGCATTGGAGCTGATCAACGACAAGAATCGGCTTGAGCAACTTCATACGAATGTATTGAAATTAGCCCAAACCGACTCTGCTAAACGAATTGCCGAAGAGGTGATCAAGCTGGCACGTAATTAATCAAGTCTCCGTTGAGGTAACTGTCATACGCGGTCATATCAATCAGACCGTGTCCACTGAGACAGAAGAGCAACACTTTCGCTTCTCCTGTCTCTTTGCATTTCTGTGCCTCACGGATCGTCGCTGCAATCGCATGACAACTCTCCGGTGCGGGGATGATACCCTCCGTACGGGCAAAGAGCAGACCGGCATCGAACGACTCCAACTGCGGGATATCGACACCGCGCATGTAACCGTCTTTGAGCAACTGACTCACGATCACGCCTGCACCGTGGTAACGCAGACCACCGGCATGGATGTTGGCGGGTTTGAAATCATGTCCCAAGGTGTACATCGGTAAGAGCGGTGTATAACCGGCAGAGTCACCGAAATCATACTCAAACTTACCCTTCGTCAACTTCGGGCAACTGGCAGGTTCGGCGGCGATAAAATCAATCTTCTTGTCCCCACGCAATTGGTGACGCATGAAAGGGAACGCCAGACCACCGAAGTTACTGCCGCCGCCGAAGCATGCGATCACGGCATCGGGATATTCACCGGCCATCTCCATCTGTTTCTCTGCTTCCAGACCGATGATCGTCTGATGGAGCGTCACGTGACTCATGACCGAACCGAGGGTGTACTTGCAGTTGGGGGTAGTTGTGGCCAACTCGACTGCCTCGGAGATAGCGGTGCCTAACGAACCCGGATGATTCGGGTCGGCGGTGATGATATCTTTTCCTGCCCGCGTACTCATGGACGGCGAACCGGTCACGGTGGCACCGAAGGTACGCATGATCGAACTGCGGTACGGTTTCTGCTGCATCGAGATCTTGACCTGATATACGGCGCATTCGAGTCCGAAAGTCTTGGCGGCATAACTGAGCGCAGCGCCCCACTGACCGGCACCGGTCTCGGTCGTCACGTTCGTCACGCCTTCCTGCTTGCAGTAATAACACTGCGGGATAGCGGAGTTCAGCTTGTGCGAACCCAAGGGGTTCACACTCTCGTTCTTAAAATAAATATGCGCGGGTGTACCCAAAGCCTCTTCTAACGCGTACGCACGCACGAGCGGGGTCGAACGGTAGTACTTGTACCGCTCAAAAACCTCCTCCGGGATATCGATCCATGCGTGCTCCTGATCCAATTCCTGTTTGGCGCACTCCGATGCAAAGATACCACTCAGATCAGCGGCGTTCAACGGTTCCTTGGTCTGGGGATTCAACAGCGGCAAGGGCTTGTTCACCATCTCTGCCTGGATATTGTACCATTGACGCGGAAGGTCTCTTTCTTCCAACAAAAAACGTTTCTGTTTGCTCATTGTAGTAGTCATTTTTCAAAAAAACGCTGCAAAATTACAAAAATATTTGCACATATCAAAAAAAAAGTGTAATTTTGCACGCTTTTTTTGCGGAAAGGCCAGATTAAGTTCCCGTCAGAGCACGAGACGCCGCACCGCCCTAACACATTAAAACAATCGTCAATGTACGCAATTGTAGAAATGAAAGGCCAGCAGTTTAGAGTAGAAGCTGGCAAAAAACTGTTCATCAATCGTATGAACGAACTCGAGAAAGGCGCAACCGTTGAATTCGAGAACGTGCTGCTCCTGGACAACGAGGGTAAAGTAAAAGTGGGTGCTCCTTATGTAAAGGGTGCAAAAGTAGTTTGCGAAGTACTCGACAACGAGTGCCGCGGTGACAAAATTCTTGTATTCCACAAGAAACGTCGCAAAGGTTTCCGCAAAATGAACGGTCACCGTCAGGACCTCACCAATGTTATTGTTAAAGAAATTGTTATTGCTTAAAAAGAAAGGACAACCAGTATGGCTCACAAGAAAGGTGTCGGTAGTTCTAAGAACGGCCGTGAATCAGAAAGCAAACGTCTTGGCGTGAAGATCTTTGGTGGTCAATTCGCAAAGGCAGGTAACGACCACACTCTGTTCGCTCTCTGCGACGGAATCGTAAGTTTCCGCAAGAAACGCGACAACAAATCGTACGTTTCCATTCAACCGGTAGAGGCGTAAATATGTTAACTCTTAAACAAATTTACGACGACAAGGCGAAAGTCATTGCCGGTCTCAACAAGAAGCACTTCTCAGGCGCCGCAGAGGCAATCGACGAAGTGCTTCGTCTTGATGGAGAGCGTAAGTCTGCCCAGCAGCTCAAGGATGCCGCAGCAGCGCAGATGAACCAGATCAGTAAGTCCATCGGTGCACTCATGGCGCAAGGTAAGCGCGACGAGGCAGAGACTGCCAAAGCGCAGACCGGTGCCCTCAAAGCACAGATCGCCGAGTACGACGAGAAGATGGCGGCAGCTGAAGAAGCGCAAACCAAACTGCTGCTTACCATCCCGAATGTACCCTATGACATCGTGCCCGAAGGTGCAGCTGCAGAGGATAACCTCGTCGTGAAATCCAACGTACCCCACCACGGTGGTGACACCGTAGGTACCTGGGTAGGTGAGGTCAACAACGACGAAGCCAAACTGCCGCACTGGGAACTCGCCAAGAAGTACAACCTCATTGATTTTGACCTCGGTGTCAAGATCAGCGGTGCAGGTTTCCCCGTCTATATCGGCCAGGGTGCACGTCTGCAACGGGCGCTCATCAATTTCTTCCTTGCGGAAGCGAACAAAGCCGGTTATACGGAGATCATGCCGCCGACGGTGGTGAACGCCGCTTCCGGTTACGGAACAGGTCAGCTGCCCGACAAAGAGGGTCAGATGTACCACTGCGAGGTGGATGATCTGTATCTGATTCCGACGGCTGAGGTACCGGTAACGAACCTCTACCGCGACGTCATCATCGACGAGGATAAGTTACCGATCAAGAACTGCGCTTACACGGAGTGTTTCCGTCGCGAGGCAGGTTCGTACGGTAAGGATGTACGCGGTCTGAACCGTCTCCATGAGTTCTCCAAGATCGAGATCGTTCGTATCGACACGCCCGAACATTCGGATGCATCCCACAAGGAGATGCTCGAGCACGTAGAGGGTCTGCTCCAGAAACTGGAACTGCCCTACCGTATCCTGCGTCTGAGCGGTGGTGATATGTCGTTTACGGCAGCACTCTGCTATGATTTTGAGGTGTACTCCGAAGCACAACACCGTTGGCTCGAGGTATCCAGTACGTCTAATTTCGACACCTACCAGGCTAACCGCCTCAAATGTCGTTACCGTCGTGCCGAGGATAAGAAAGTGCAACTCTGCCACACACTCAACGGTTCGGCTTTGGCTCTGCCGCGTATCGTGGCAGCACTGCTGGAGAACAACCAATGCGAGCAAGGCATTCGTATCCCGAAGGCATTGCAACCGTATTTCGGTGACGATATGATCCGCTAACAGGAAACGCCCTTCGGGGCGTTTTTTGTTTCTCTAAACTTTAAACTCTGAACTTTTAACTGAAAAAATTTTATTTTTTCTTGTGTATGTCATTTTTTTTTTGTAATTTTGCAGCGGAATTCACAAAAATACCACTCTTATGAAAAAAATCTACTCTCTATTCATCGCCCTGCTGGTAGCAGGAAGCATGATGGCCACTGTTGAATCCGTTGATTTCTCGCAACAAGGTTATGCAGACCAACAGTATGTTGAGTATTACGGTGGCGAGAAATGGTACGTCATTTTTGATGAGAACACCTCCGGCATGACAATTACTCACGCCAAATATTTTACTAACGGTAATGCTATACGGGTGTACGCCGGGGGTAATTTTCAGGTTCACGTGGTTGACTCATTCAAGATAAGCAGAATCGAGATTGGCTTTGGTAGCGGAGATGGAGCTAACGGAAACGACAACACGATTACTCCTTCGATTGGCACGCTGGATGGGAACACATGGACAGGTAACGCAAGCAAAGTCAAATTCACTGTCGGTGCGAAAAGTAACGGCGCCACCGGTGGTCACCGGCGTATTCAATCAATAGCTGTTACTTATCATCGGGACACAAGCGGGGATGTTCCCTCGGGCATAGATCCTTCGGTAAACGTAGAAGCCCATCTCGGTGTCGGTATTTCCCTTGGCGGGCAATTCGTCCGTAATCCCGAGGTGTACGGAGAGTGGATGTTGATCCATCCGCGTAAGTTCCCGACAAACGATCCGATCATAGTGCATATCGCCAACCCGGAAGATGTATTCGGCTGTACCGAGACCTTGCCGGGGTGCTACGAGTTGACATACTACCCCGCGCCCAATGAGTATTGCTATATCGAAGAGGCCGGTTGGCATAATATCTATTTCCGTCCGAACAGAGACGGTGGTGACGGTTGGTGCCGCGGATGCATCAAGATCGAACATCTGCCGCAGGGACCGGATCCCACCTCGTTTTACGAGGCTGCTTTGTTTGCTGGGCAAGAGGATGAGAATGCGATGTATAACAATGGAAAAACGTACACGCTGGAAGGATATGTAAAGGAAATCAAAGAGGCCTATCAGGACAGGTACCATAACATGTCATTCTGGCTTTCGGACAAGATGACCGATACATGGAATTATGTACTGGCATTCCGAGCTGCATGCCCTAAAGCCTCGCATGCAGTACAGGTGGGAGACAAGGTGCGCATTACCGGCTCGCTGATGAGATATAACAGCTATTATGTCGAATATGTACAGGGTTGCACCTATGAGATTCTGAACCGTGAGGAGGTGGATCCCGAGCCCTCGCACGAAGGTCTGGAGGATACCGATGCGCTGATACGGCCGATGAAGACCATCCGCAACGGTCAGTTGCTCATCGAGCGAAACGGCAAACTCTATAACGTCAGCGGCGCTGAGGTAAAAAGGTTCACAAAAATACCACAAATATGAAAAAAATCTACTCTTTACTCATCGCCCTGTTAGTAGCTACTTCATTCTCCGCCAAAGGTGCGACGGTGAAAGCGGAAAAGGGTACTTCCCAAAGCGACACTTTGCGCTGCAATCAAGTATTTGATTATACAGACAATGACAGTACGTATATTGTCAAAGGATATATAACTACCGTTACTTCGTATAATAACGGTACGGCTACGTTTCATATGGACGATGACTATTGGATTTCTGTCCGCACCGGCTTCACTGCGGTGAACGTGCAAAGCCAGAGCGGAGACGTGAAGCCCAAATTAGGAGACCTGGTGTGGGTGAAAGCTAAGTTACATAAGTATTCCAATACAGAGGTGAGGACCGTTTCCGGCGGTACATACGGAATCATCGACCGAGGCGGTGATGTGATTTTCGTCGATTATTATTTTGAAGAGCAAGGTGTGGAGCAAACAGGCGGTGAAGTGTCAGACGAAAGAGATGGGGTAACGGTATATGCGTCTAAAGCGTTCGGACATATGAATGAGTTGCGTGTCTATAAAAACAGCGTCTTTGAAATCAGTTCAGAAGACCGTTATATCTCTCATATTCGCTTTACGTTTTCGCCCTCCGGTATTCAGTACAACCATTACGGAGGTTTGAAGACGATAGAGAAAGTGAACGCAAAAAAATGGCGCATCGACTCCATGCCTTCGCAGGCGCGTATTAGTAAAATCGAAGTCTTCTTTGGCTCCGGTAGCGAGGAGCGGGCTTTGGACAATGTTGATATTTCTCCAAAGGCGATAAAGCTCATCCGCGACGGCCAGTTGCTCATCGAGCGAAACGGCAAACTCTATAACGTCAGCGGCGCTGAGGTAAAATAATTGTTCAACGGACGAATACAAAAAAAGAGTCACCATATGCGAGGTGACTCTTCCCAAAGAGGGGTGCAGCTTACTGACGCGGATGCTCGGCGTCGTAGGCTTGACCGCAGACTTTCCAGAGGTAGGCGTTGAAGGTTTTCTTACCTCCTACCGTGTTCTTCTGGGCATTGAAAGCTTGCTGGTCGGCACCGATCGTGGTGAGGTTAATCGCGCGATCTGCGACGGCAGCCTTCACTGCTGCGAAGCGGGTACGTGCCGCGATCTCCTTGGTGGACAAAGCACTGGTACGCTTGTAGGTTTCACCCTTACGGATGTACAGACGCGTGCAGTCCGGATTCTCGGTCGCTGCTACGCGGTGGGTACCGATGAGGTAATCACCGTGGTTGTGGCCGTCCACTTTCTTCGGTTTTGCCAGGGAGCCCTGAACATACTGGATACCCGGCGAATAAGATACTTTTCCCATAATAGTTAAGGTTTTAAAGGATTAATACTACAATTTTTTCGTGGCGTCATATGATTCGGTTGTTTTGGTTTGAATCATAACGGAGGTATCCCCACGTTGATAGTACTCCGATTTGTTGGTGATCGTCCTGACGACGTTGCAGGATGATAAGCCAAGTGCTGCGCCCAAAGCGGTCAAAGCCGCAATCGCAACAGAGATGATGATTTTAACAATTTTACGATTCATAGTAGTAAGTATTATGTTTGTCAATAAAGTTAATGTATGTTTAATAGTTCTTTCATAAGTTGTTTTAAAAATAAAACAAAAGGGCGCAATACTTTGGGTTCATAGGTTGTTTTAAAAATAAAACAAAAAGGCACAATACTTTGGGTTGTTTTAAAAATAAAACAAAAGGGCGCAATACTTTGGGTTGTTTTTCGAATCCGGTGCAAAGGTAGTACAAAAAAACGAAGCCACCAAATTTAGGGGCTCCGTCCTGTTAAAAATTTAACTTTTAGGATAAACCTATGTACTTTCTAAGGTCTCCAGCGTCTTTATGAGCGATCCAACCGCGCTTCCACATGAAGTAAAAGATAGTTGCATTTCTTCCGTGTCGAATGCCTTTTTGTTTCCAACCGAGATAGAGTGTTTTAAACGCCCAATTGCGTTTCTCGCGTGTCTCGTATTGGTACTGCGCCTGCAGATCACGCCTGATAGCGGCAAGGTATATATGCTTTTCTTTTTTTCTCATA
>CADCCH010000025.1 GCA_902799875.1 uncultured Bacteroidales bacterium
TTGTGTCCGTTACGGAATTGAAGACGACCAGACCTTGCATCGTGCTGTCGGTGGCAGGTTGCAAAGCCTCGGGAGAGGTAGCCAACTCTTCTGCACTGACATGATAACCAACACAATAGGCGGACACCATCAACTTGCGTTGCTCGTCGGTCATGCCGTGTTTCAGCAATTCGATGAGCATCTGCGAGCCTTGGCTGTGGCCCATCAGGAAGAAGGGACGGCCGTGGTTGTAATGCGTCATATAATATTGGAAGGCATCGTTGACATCCTTTGCTGCGATTTGTGCCAACGAGTCCAACACCGGTGAAGGCTGGCTATACGCCTCGAAAAGCATTTGTCGGTAGTAAGGCGCATAGAAATTATACTCTCCATACAGCATCTTGTTGAACCGTTGGTTGCCGTTGGCCTCCTCACGCACCTCGGGCAGGGTGATGTCGGCAAACCATGATGAGTCGTTATCAGCAAAAGAGATGGCCGAGACGGTAGGATAGACATAGAAGACGTCGGCAGCCTTGGTCGTGTCGCCGCAGCTGTACCAATAGGTGGTGTCGGAATAGTCGATTCTGACTTCCACTTCATTATGTTGTCTTTGTTGTGGCTTGCAGGCAAAGGCTGAGACCATCATTAATGCCGTCAAAAGGACGAAAAAAGTCTTGTTTTTCATAGGAGGTGTCGTTATTAGGCCGACAAAGGTAGTAAAAGTTAGATTTTTTGTCGCAGACTCAATTAATTTTCGCAACTTTGCAGCGGAATTATGGAATCATAGAATTTAAATCTTAAATACAGAATAATGAAAAGAGACGAAAAAATCTTTGATCTGATTCGCCAAGAAAAAGAGCGTCAGATGCACGGAATTGAACTCATTGCTTCTGAAAACTTTGTCAGTGAAGCAGTAATGGAAGCAGTTGGAAGCCATCTGACCAATAAGTATGCGGAGGGTTATCCCGGTCACCGTTACTACGGTGGATGCGAGGTAGTGGATATCGCCGAGAACATCGCCCGTGAGCGTCTGAAAAAGCTCTACGATGCTGAATATGTGAACGTTCAGCCGCACTCCGGTGCGCAGGCGAACATGGCCGTTTTCATGGCGTGTCTCAAAGCCGGCGACACCTTCATGGGACTGAATCTCAGTCACGGCGGACACCTCAGTCACGGTTCAGCCGTTAACTTCTCCGGTCTGATGTTCAACGCCATCGGCTACGATCTCAATGAAGAGACCGGTCGTGTTGACTACGACGATTTAGAGCTCAAAGCCCGCACGCACAAACCGAAACTGATTATTGCCGGTGCTTCGGCCTACAGCCGCGAGTGGGATTATGCCCGTATCCGTCGTGTAGCGGATGAGATCGGTGCGATCTTCATGGTCGATATGGCCCATCCGGCAGGACTGATTGCCGCAGGACTGTTGGACAACCCGCTCAAGTACGCACATATTGTGACAAGCACGACACACAAGACGCTCCGTGGTCCGCGCGGCGGAGTTATTCTGATGGGTAAAGATTTCGATAATCCCTGGGGCAAAACGACGCCTAAGGGGGAGATCAAGAAAATGTCCGCCCTACTCGACTCCGCTGTTTTCCCGGGTACCCAGGGCGGCCCGTTAGAGCATGTGATTGCCGCTAAAGCCGTAGCGTTCGGCGAGGCCCTGACGGAAGATTTCAAGCTCTACCAGCAGCAGGTAAAGAAGAACGCCGCTGTGATGGCGCAGGCGTTTATGGACAAGGGCTACAAAGTGATCTCCGGTGGTACGGACAACCACTCGATGCTCATCGACCTGCGCACGAAGTATCCGGAGTTAACGGGAAAAGTAGCGGAACAGGCGCTCGTTTCAGCCGATATCACGACGAACAAGAACATGGTGCCGTTCGACAGCCGTTCCGCCTTCCAGACCTCCGGTCTGCGTTTCGGTACACCGGCTATCACCACGCGTGGTCTGAAAGAAGACAAAATGCCGTGGATCGTCGATTTGATTGATACGGTACTGAAAAACCCCACGAGTGAAAGTACGATTGCTTCCGTTCGTGAGGTTGTGAATAAAGAGATGATTCAACACCCGCTATTCGCTTATTGATCTTGTTTCTTGCGGAAATGATTAGGAGTCAGACCCGTGTGCTTCTTCGTGTACTGGCAGAAGAATGAAGCATTCGGGAACTCCATAATTTGCGCAATCTCCCGAATCGGGAAGGTGGTGTTACGCAAGTAATGCTTTAACTCCGACACCGTCGTCTCTGCAATCCACGCGCCGGCAGACTTACCGGAACGCTCCTTGCATATCTCCGACAGGTATTTGGGCGTGATACCCATCTGCTCAGCGTACCATTGTACCTCGCGTTGGTGCGGGTTCTCTTGCAACAAACGCGTGAACGAAAGGAAGGTATAATCGCTGGTGTTCGCCGACATACGCGTCTTGGCATCCTCCGGAATAACCGCCAGTTTATCCAGATAATTGAGCATCTCCATCGTCGCACCCTTCGCCAGCAGTTTCAAAATCTGCGTACGGTACGCAGTCTGTTTATCCTGCATTTGCAGGGTCAGCAGATGGAAATAGGTCTTGAAGAAATCGATACTAACCTCGTTCAAGGGATAAATCGGATGCTCCTTCACATACTCCTGCTTCATGAACCAGTTCGGCTCCACACGGATATGCTCAAAAATAATCTGACTATAGATGCCGGCATCGACGGTCACTTGCATAAATGCAAAATCATGACTCATCTCGTACGGACCTAACTGATAGTTCGTATCCGGAATACGGACAAAGAGTTCACCGCGGTTGATACGAATCATTTTTTCGTGATAATACACGTCGATAAAGCCCTCCGTACACAGCAGCACGGTCATACTGTTGGACGCCGTCGTACGGTTGTCACGACACTCACGGAAACCTTCCACCTCGTCGGTTAAGAAGATCAAATCGGTTGTTAATTTCATAAAATTTCAGTATTTCGGCGCAAAATTACACTTTTTTTTTGATATATGCAAATTTTTTTGTAATTTTGCAGCAAAAATAAGATATTAAATATGAAAAAAGGTTTATTTTGTGCTTTATTAGCACTGCTGTTGATGAGTTGCGGTTCGGGTAACGAGCGATTGCTTACTTCGGCTACCGGTTCGATTTATGAGTGCTTGGTAGTGAGTGACGCTTCGGTCAAAGAGGCCGTGGTACAGACCATGGGCGGGGACATGTACGGTTTGCCGCAAATGGAGGCGTATTTCACAACTTCTCATGTTACGCCGGCGCAGTTTGACGACCTGTTCAAAGCGACCCGTAACATTCTGATTGTAGATATCAATGCCAATAAATACACGCATATACTGGCCAAGAAATCCGTCGATGTATGGTCCAAGCCCCAGGCTATGATGCGCATTCAGGCACCCGATACGGAGACTTTTCTGGCGTACTGGAATGAAAACGGCGAAGCGATCCGGGAGTGGTTTGTACGCGAAGAGCTGACGCGCCAGATCCGTTTCTATCGCGCGAATACAAATAAGGACGCGCGCGCGTGGTTACAAAAGCAGGGCTACGACATGCTGATCCCGGAAGATTTTATCACGATCGCCAATGATTCGGTGCTCTGGTGCTGCAATAACAAAGGTCTGATGCGCAAGGATATCGTGGTGTACAGTTACCCCTATACGGCTCAGGAGCAGTTCAGCAACGAAGCTATCATCGCCAAACGCAATCAGATCATGGGTCAACGCGTGTCCGCACAAGTGGAAGGCAGTCATATGGGTACCGAATTCAAACATTTTCCACCGGTTAGTCGTCAGGTACCTGCCCTCCGTGATACGGTAGGAGGTTTTTATGCCGTTGAGACACGCGGTTTATGGAAGATGTTGGACGGTGAAGCCATGGGTGGACCGTTCGTCAGCCTCACGCGGTTGGACCAAGTCAACGGACGCGTGGTCACGGCTGAAGTTTTCCTATACGCGCCGGGACAGAAAAAACGCAACGCGGTGCGCCAGATAGAGGCTATTCTTTATACGCTGAAAATGCCGAATGAACGATGAGTGCGCTGTCGTTGATCAGTTGTTGTCTGGGGATCTGCTCCGTGATTCTGGCTTCACGGCGTAATATTCTCACTTTCGCTTTCGGTTTTGCGCAGGTACTGACCTATACCTGGCTCTGTTACACCCAACGTTTCTACGGCGAGATAGCTATCAATGCCTATTATTTCGGCACGATGGTATATGGAGTGTATGTATGGAAGAATCGTCTGAAAGAGGAAAGCGGCAAGATGAAAGTAGAACCCCGCAGTTTGTCGGTTTCTGTAATCAGTCTGATTGCCGTTACTACCCTACTCGGTTCATGGCTTGTGGGTTGGGGTCTCGCCGCTTATACCGACGATACGCAACCTTACCTGGATGCCTTTACGACAGTACCTGCACTCGTGGCGCAGGTACTGATGATTCTCGTTTATCGCGAGCATTGGTTCATCTGGCTCGCAGTCGATATTCTGAGTGTGATCTTATGGATTCGCGCCGGCGACTGGTTCATGGTAACGCAGTACGCCATCTGGTGCGCCAACTGTATCTACGGCATCATTATTTGGAGGAAACCTTGATCAACTCCTTAGGCTTGGATGCCGTTTGCTCTACCGCCGTATAATCCCACTCCTCCTCAAAATCCCAGTTGGATTTGGTCTGTATCTTTTCCGGAAAATAATACACTTTCTCCGGCTGGCGTTTCTCTGCCCAACTACCGGTGGTCCACTTGCCGTCTCCGTTCTCATCCAGATACAGACGCAGATAATACGTGTCGGGCTTGAGGTACTGGAAGAACGCCCCTTCCTCAACTGCCGGCAACTCACGCAACACTTCATCTTTGGTGCTCATAACCTGTATCCGGGCTTTGGGTTCAAACGGATTCAAGCTCACACGCAAAGTCGAATATTCGGACAGTGCTTTGACCTGCAAGGGATACGTACCTTTATTGTGCGTAGTACCGTAGATATCGTGCATCGCACCGCTGTCCACTTGCAGTTCGTACTTACCCTCCGGTTGGAACTTCGCCAGGAACAGAATCTCCATCGGTAAGGTATCGTTGATCTCCATCGTGAACGGCAGGGGCTTAAGGATTGTGTCGATACGCTCGAACAAATGGAACGAATCCCTTTCAATAGCAACCAAAGGCGTCATACAGTTCAGCCGCAAGGTATCGTACACTTCAAAACCGCGCCGTGCATTCGATTTGAGGTCCAGGCGTAAGTTTTTGTTCTTCCGGTCCTGCGCCTCCTTGGCTTTGGCAGACAGTTTGGGAGCACGCCAGAAAGCCCGAAGCGTATCCACCGCCCACTCCAGATGATACAGACTGTCCGTGCGACGGTAGCGCGCCTCAATGAGCAAGGAGTCGTGCTTGATCGACACGCTGTCCATCAACCAGAGCGTCACCGTATCTCGCTTGGGAGAGTACTTGATATGAATGTTCATACTGTCCGCCAACGGTCGCAACTGAGGCAGACTGTCCGGCGTAGCAGAGAATAATATCTGTATCCGGTGCTGCTTGTCACGCAACGTACGCTGCAAATACAGTTTCTGCTGCTCTTCCTTGAAAAGGAACAATGCCGGTAAGGGCTTGTGCGTTGGCAGACTGTCAGTGATCAGAGAGTCCGCGATAAGACTATCTACGACCAATGTATCTGTAATCAGCGTGTCTATAGCCAGTGTGTCTATAGTCATCGTATCACCGACCACCGTAATCGTCGAATCAGCGAAAGCCAGTGCCTCTCCGATCGTCAGACGGTAGTCTTTGCTGACATCGTCAACAGCATACAAACGGTACGTGCCTTCCCGCATGTTACCGATACGGAAATATCCTGCCGAGTCGGTTCGTGCCACACGTGAAAAAGGCATTGACACAAACGCCGAATCCTCCATATTATCGTGGATACCCACAAAAATACCCTTCAAGGGGTTGAGGTTCATGGCATCAAACACCCTTCCGCGGTACTCCAGCGTATCGATGGTCGGACCCGTAGAGAAATAGAAATAGAAACCTTTGACAGGCACTTGTTCGCGGTAGTCCACCACCGCATTGCCGAAATCAATCGTATAAGTCGTGCTGTCCCGCAGACTGTCCTGCAACTGTACAACCAGTTTCTTTCCACGGGCTTTGACCTCCGGCGGAGTCTGCTGCGGAGGGGACATCAAGAGGTTATTGATCAAATCCTGCACCTCGATATACTCATCGAAAGTGACCTCAATCTTATTGCCCTTGAACTCCAACGCTCCTAAGGGAGGATTACTCTCTAACGCATGCGGCGGCACGGTGTCTTTCGGGCCACCTTGTGGTCCGATACCCCTGTTGGCACAACTCGCCAACACAAAAACAAGGAGCAGGAAACTATAGTGTTTTAAGTTCATACCCATTCGCCAACAACCATTCTATTGCCTTTGGCAATACTTCTAACATGCGCTCGTTCGACTTGACCGAATCATGAAAATTGATGATACTTCCCGGTCGGGTCTGACGTTGAATCTGCCGTAACATCGCTTCGGGAGTCCGACGCGGATTATAATCACGCGTCAGCACGTCCCAGAGGTAAATCTCATACCCTAAGTTCTTCACCGCTTTTCGCTGCCAAACCCAGGTACGACCGTACGGAGGCCTAAACCAGTTTAGGAATAATCGTGCCCCTGAAGGGCTAAGAACCGGAGCAGGATAGCCTTTCGGGTAGTTTCTTTCACAAGCATTCTCCCATTTACGCACATTCGCGATATACTCGGCCGTGCTTACTTTCCAACCCTTCATGTGGTTGTAGGTATGGTTGCCGATAGCGTGGCCACCTTGGACAACCATCTCAAATACCTCCGGATGCTTGTCGATATTCTCACCTACCATGAAGAACGTAGCCTTCACGCCGTACTTGTCCAGTATTTCCAACACTTTCGGCGTCACCTCCGGTATAGGTCCGTCATCGAAGGTCAGATACACCGCCTTACCCACACGGAATTTGCCGCATGGGTAAAGACGTTGCAATATAGATTTGAAGAATTTCAAATTTCAAATTTATGATTTTACCAAGCGAGACTCGATGCACCTAAGATAGCTGCATCGCTGTCTTTGAGAATGGAGATCGAAACAGGGATCTTACCCTTCCAGATCGGCATCAGGTTAGCGTCCAGCGCCTCACGGATCGGATCCATGATCCAGTGACCGGACCTGGTCAAACCACCGAACAGGATAATCGCCTCCGGACTGGAGAAATGCACATAGTCAGCCAGTTTCTCACCCAACAGATGACCCGTATAATCGAAGATCTCCTTCGCTACGAGATCACCCTTCTCAGCTGCATCAAAGACATCCTTCGAAGTGATGTTATTGATATCCGGTACGTTACGCAAGAGCGTCGGTTGTGTGGTTGCCGTAACAATCTCTTTAGCCGTACGAGCCACACCGGTAGCCGAAGCGTACGCCTCAATACAGCCCTTTTGCCCACAACCGCAGAGACGTCCGTTACCCGAGTGATCTATCTTGCAGTGACCTAATTCACCGGCAAAACCGTCATGACCGTAGAGCAGTTTACCGTCAATCACGATACCCGAACCGACACCGGTACCGAGCGTGATAACGATAAAGTTCTTCATACCGCGCGCCGAGCCGTAAATCATCTCACCTTGAGCCGCAGCGTTAGCGTCGTTGGTAATCGTGCACTTGACACCCATCCGCTCGCTGATGAGTTTGGCGAAAGGAACCACACCTTTCCACGGCAGATTCGGCGCTTGCTCGATACAACCCGAATAGAAATTGGCATTCGGCGCACCGCAGCCGACACCCACCACATCGCTCATCAAGATACCTTCGTCCTCCACAAGACGTTTGAGCCCCGCGCAGAGCACGTCGCAATACTCGTCGATGTCCGGATACTGCTGGGTAGGAATGGAATTACTGCGAAGCACTTTACCTTCGTCATCTACTAAACCAAACTTGGTGCCTGTTCCACCTAAGTCGATACCTAAAGCGTACTTTTTCATAGATTATTTTGTAAGAAATTTAAAATTCGTTTATGCATATGTTGCGCGTTGTTGCCTTTGCGCAAAAAATGATTGTCATCCGGATACAGTTGCATCTCGAATTGTTTGTCTGCGCGGACCAACGCATCGATATACTGCATCGTGTGCTGTACGTGCACATTGTCGTCTCCCGTACCATGAATAATCAGTACGTTCCCCGTCATGTCTTGCGCCTTATTCAACAACGATGCGGACTCATATCCACCGATATTCACCTGCGGACGACGCATGTAGCGCTCCGTGTAAGCCGAGTCATAAAGTCTCCAATCCGTCACGGGGGCAATCGCCACTCCGGCTTTAAACGGATGTCCCTTGGTACTCATCGTGAACAGCGTCTCATACCCTCCGTAACTCCAACCCATAATCGCCATCCGCTCTCCGTCTATATCCGGTCGCTTGGCTATCTCGTTGGCTGCCATAATCAGGTCCTCTGCCTCTTTCTGACCCAACGACATATACGTGGCATTACGCCAAGCTCTACCCTTACAGTCACTTCCACGTGTATCCACAATCAACACCGCATACCCCTGCTCCACCAATGCATACTCGAACCGTTTGCGCCATCTGTTCAGCACCCGTTGACTGGCCGGACCCGAATAATGCATCACTACTAATGGTGAAGGGGTGAAGGGGTGAAGGGGTGAGAGGAGCATCGCTTCCAAACCGTTGATCTGGAGCATCTCCGGTTCAGGCAGGTTGTTCGACTTCCATGCCTCTTTTACCTCTGCGTTATCCTCGATCACCTCCAGCTTAGTCCTTTTTACTCCTTTTACGCTATACAACGTGTATGTATTCGGCTGTTCGAAACTCTGGAAACACTCAATCATCTTTGTTCCGTCCTCCGAGAAGCGTGCACTATGTATTCCTTCTCCTTCGGATAACGGAACACTGACTTCTGACTTCTTCAAGTCCACCGCATAGATCTGCCTCGTACTCGGTGTCGGAGCCGCTTGATAATACAACGTCTGCGTCTTCTCGTTCACGCCATACACAGCCGTTACGTCCATGCCTTCCGGTGTCAGGGTACGAATTCGGATACCATCGTTTCCGTACAGATACGCACGACGCCATCCTTCCTGTTCACTCACCACAATCATCCGTCCGTCACTCAACCATTTCCACTCGTCGAAGAGCGAGTAGTCCACAAAATACTGCTTACTCTCTTCGCGATACCAGGGATAAGCCACCGTCGATTTGGCATTGCAATCCAACACCTCCATCTTCGTCTGATCGCGGTTCACGCGGAGCACAAACAAACGATCCTCTTTGTACCATTTGAGACGTGGGAAATAAACATCCCCGTCTTTCGGATTAACCGGTAAGCGCTGTATTCCTTTGGTTGCGATATCATAGACACATACGGAAGCCTTGGCATTTTGACATCCTGCTTTGGGATAGCGCAGAGTCTCTGCCGTTGGATATTGGGTATCAGAATACACGTCCCAAGAGAAAGTAGGTACTTCGGTCTCGTCAAGTTTGACAAACGCCAGCATCTTCGAATCCGGACTCCAGGCAAACAGCGCCGTAGTAGCAAACTCCTCCTCATACAACCAGTCAGCCGCACCGTTGATGACATCCGTGTTCTCGTCCTTCGTCACCGCTATCTCCGTTCCGAAATCGAGCTTGTGGATATATAGATTATTGTCTTTCGCAAACGCCACATACCGTCCGTTCGGACTCAAAACCGCATCGCGCACTTTGCCTAAGTTCAAACCTGCCCCTAACTGCTTGCGTGTATGCCGCATCGTATCGATAATGAACCAATCAGCCACCTCCGAATGCCGGAACAACGACTCTTCGTTCTCCTTCTCCAATCGATATCGACCGGTCGCTTCAACGCCAAAAATAGAATCCTGTTCGGCTACACTCAACGTCTTCGCATTGTATTCTCCGGATAAAATTCCCGTCAATACACCTACTATAATTGCTAATACTTTCATTCTTTTAATCTCAAATATTTTTGTCCGTCACGGATAATCAAATCATAGATCCCGAACGGAATGATCCATTCCCCATTCACCTTTAACCCTTCACCATTCACCGTTACTACCGCATGCGTCAGCGGATAACTCCACCAGTGAATCGTCTCGTACGGATCCGGCAGTGCGTACAGTGCCCATGCTTGATTGGGGTTCACTCCAAATTTATATTCATGCAACCAGGCATAGTACTCCATATTTTTTTGATAGAACATCCAATAAAACTCACCTTCATGCGCAGCACTGAATAGCCAAGTCGAGTCCGGCAATACTATACATTTCCATTCGGAAGGACTATCTCTCAAGCTCTTCGTTTCCAGGTCATAACCGATATATTGATCCTGACCACCGACCACTTCAATCGTGCATGTGCTATCCGTCTTAAAATCAATGTAATAGATGCTGTTCAAATAGACCATTCCGGCATCAATCATCGGCACCAAACAGTTCTTATCCACCGCCCCGAAGAGAATCTTATCGTGTAGTTCCATCGAGTAATAACCGCTCTGCGGGGTACATTGTTTCTCCCACGTCACCGGCATCACATCGGTCCAAACCGCCCAAAGTGTCATGTCTTTCTTGGGAAAGATCGTATCCCCGGCGCTGAGTGTGTACGGTTGATTGTACGTTTGTTCAGCGATAGGCTCCGTGGACCAACCTTCCCAGAACCATCCTTCCACATCAGGACAGATCGGTAATACTATACCACTGCCTAATTCGGTCTCCGTGATTGTTTTTTGGATATTGTCCATAACCAACGTCACCGTATATGGTCGCTCGGGCGCATTCGAATAAACGATCTCGTATTTCTCAATATGCAGACTGCTCTCCGTGCCAGTTACTTCTATAACCAGTGTACCTTGATTGAGAATCTTCTTTCCACTCCAACCAATAGATTGATAGGTCGTGTTATTATACGCTCCGAACCAGTCTTGATACGTTCCGCTCTTTGAGTACAACGATGTTCCATCTGCCTTTATGCTGATTACTCCGGCACCGGAACTTTTATTAGATTGCAGATAAAGCGTCACAGACTCAATCTGAATATTCTCCAATCCGCTTAGACTTAGGGTCGCCTTATCCCCGGCTCCCACGTTGCCTTTTGTACCCGTGTTCGCATAGTCCACCACGATATCGTACGGCCATAAACCAGCCATTGACACCTCGTTCTTCTTCTCGATCGTGAACGTCATTACGGTAAGTAACACCAGTAGCAACTTCATCTTTGCACCATTTTGCGCCGCAAAATTACAAAAAAATTTTGATATATGCAAAAAAAAGTGTAACTTTGCAGCGAAATTGAGTTTCAAGTATGACAGACGAACGGTATTTACGCTTATTGAGTGAGAAGTTTCCTAACGCACAAAGCGTGGTGACGGAGTTGATTAACCTGCGGGCGATATTATCCTTACCGAAAGGTACGGAGCATTTCGTGAGCGACCTGCACGGGGCGTCCAATGCGTTCATTCATATGATTAAGAACGCATCCGGTGTGGTGCGCAAGAAGGTCGATGAAGTGTACGGATATGCCATGGATGAGGATGAGAAACGGGCCCTATGCGCACTGATTTATTATCCGGATGAGCGTATTGAATATGAGAAAACCGTACAAACGGACATGAACGCTTGGTACAAAAAGCGCTTACAACAAGTGGTGGAAGTAGCGCGTGCCGTGACCATCAAATACAGCCGTTCGAAGGTTCACAAACTGTTACCAAAGGACTACGCGTATATTATCGGGGAGTTGCTGCACGAATCGAACCTCGAACAGCGTGACCGGAAGACCTATTACGATGCTGTGATTGATGCTATCATCGAGACCGGCTGTGCCGAACAACTGCTGATCGTCATCTCATACCTCATTCATAGTCTGACGATTGATACGCTGCATATAGTGGGTGATATTTTTGACAGAGGATCGGGTGCAGCAAAGATCTTAGATGTGCTAGATACCATACGTGATTATGATATCGAATGGGGAAACCACGATATCGAATGGATGGGTGCGATGGCAGGTAATTTGGCGCTATTAGCCACGGTGCTACGCGTAAGCATTCGTTATGCAAATATCGAGACGCTGGAAGAGGGATACGGCATCAATCTGTTACCGCTGGCTAATTTTGCAATGACAGTTTATGGCGATGATCCCTGTACGATTTGGCAGACCAAAGATTTCGAAAACAACCCGCGTCTGACGCGTTCTGCCCAACTGATGGCAAAGATGCACAAAGCTATCTCGATTATCCAATTTAAACTCGAAGGACAAACCGTCCTCCGGCATCCGGAATGGCACATGGATGATCGGGCTATACTGCATAAACTTGATCAGTATGACTTACTCGATAAAAACCTACCGACCATCGATCCGAAAGATCCGTACGCCTTGAGTCAGGAAGAGCAAGACCTGATGGATCAACTGTGGCGTTCGTTCCGTAAAAGTGAGAAAATGCAGAAACACCTGCGTATGCTCTACGAACACGGATCACTCTATCTCGTCCGAAACGGCTTCCTGCTCTACCACGCAGCGATTCCTCTGAATGCCGACGGAAGCTTCACCGAAGCCGATGTATGCGGTCAGCGGGTGAGCGGTAAAGCACTGATGGACCGTACGGATGCCATCATTCGTCAGGCATACTACGGAACGGGTAAGGCCAAACAAGATGCGTTGGATTATATGCTGTACCTCTGGGAAGGTGCTAACTCGCCGCTCTATAACAAGGATAAAATGACGACCTTCGAGCGTTATTTCCTGCCGAAGGGTGAAGCGTGGGAGGAACATAAAGGGGCATATTTCACTCTGGCAGACGACGAGAAAATCTGCGAGAAGATTTTGGAGGAGTTCGGTCTGGATCCCAAAACGGGTCGTATTGTCAACGGTCACGTTCCCGTACGAACAATCAAAGGCGAAACGCCGATGCGCGCCAACGGCAAACGGTTTGTGATTGACGGTGGTTTCAGTAAACCTTATCAGGAGAAAACAGGTATCGCAGGTTATACGCTGATCTATAACAGTCACGGCATCCAGCTCGTGGAGCACGAGAGCTTCGAGAGTCGCGAACAGGCGATCCTGTCGGGTAGCGATATCCACAACCGGATGCTGCTGCAGGACTTTAGCGGTCAGCGCATTCGCATCAAAGATACGGACAAAGGAAAGGAGCTGCTCGAGCAGATTAAAGCACTCGAACAACTCCTTGAGAAGTACAGAGACGGATCTTTCAGACAAGCGCTTTAACAAGACTTTCTGTTGCGCCCGGTAGTAGATCTATCGGGCGTATTTCTATCATCGTCTTGGCACCGTATTCGCCGCGCGCTTTCATGCGCAGGGCTGCCCGGGCACAAGAGACAAGCACTTGACCGGTCAGCGCAGGGTTGTTAATCGTCATATTGAACTCAAAACGCTGGTTGTGTGTATCTCCGCTTACACCGTTCCGCACCAAGTTGACACCGTGAGCAACGTTATTAAGCGCATCGACACTCTCAACCGGGATAACGTGCGTCTCGTCGTGAGCAAAATAATCGTCTGCGAGGATAGCCGCTTCTACAGTCTTGAAATCCGCACCTTCTTCGAGTTCGATATAGACCATACGACGATGGATACCGGTGCCTAATGGAATAGTCATACTCAGCGCATTCTTAACCCCCTCGATGGCTTTAGCTGCCACCGTATGACCCATCGAACGACCGGGACCGAAATTGGTATAGGTCAGGCCCTTGGGTGCCAACGCCATCAGGATGGCACGAATCATGCTATCGCTTCCCGGATCCCAACCGGCAGAAATAATACTGACGGCATTATTCGACTTGCAAACAGGGTCTAACGCACTACGGAGCGACCAAATCTGTCCGTGAATATCAAAACTGTCCACCGTGCATATACCGCGTGCAGCCAGGACAGTCGCGAACTTCTGTACCTCACGCGTCGGGGTACAAACAAGTACCGCATCTGCATTGATGCAGTCCAGACAATCGTTGTGATGATAGATACCGGCAAGTGACATATCCGGCGCAGCCTTAACGGCTTGTTCAGCGGCACGGCCGATGTTGCCGTATCCTAAAATGGCGATTCTCATATTATTCTACTGTAACTGATTTTGCTAAATTACGGGGTTGATCGACGTCGCAGCCTTTGACCACGGCGATGTGGTACGCCAGAAGCTGGAGCGGGATGACCGTCAGCAGCGGTGTGAGGCATTCTTCGGTCACCGGTACTTCGATGATATAATCAGCGATCTTGCTGACCAGTTCATCGCCTTCGGTGACGACGGCGATCACCCTACCCTTACGGGCTTTGATCTCCTGAATATTACTTACGACCTTCTCATACGTGCCGCAATGCGGTGCGACAACGACCACCGGCATCTCCTGCGAGATGAGGGCGATCGGTCCGTGTTTCATCTCGGCTGCGGGATATCCCTCGGCGTGGATATAACTGATCTCCTTGAGTTTGAGAGCACCCTCCATGGCAACAGGGTAGTTATATCCGCGACCGAGATAGATAAAGTTCTGCGCGTAGGTGAAGGTCTTGGCGAAGTCGGCAATGCGCTTGTTCTGCCCGAGTACCCGTTCGATCTTATCAGGTATCTGACCCAATTCACGCACGATACGTAAGTACTGCTCTTGGGTCATTGTTCCTTTCTCACGACCGATACAGAGCGCAAGCATCGTGAGCGCTACCACTTGTGCCGTAAAAGCTTTCGTAGACGCCACACCGATCTCCGGTCCGACGTGGGTATAACATCCGCTGTCACTCACACGCGGAATAGAAGCTCCTACCACGTTACAGATGGAGAAGATAAACGCACCTTTAGACTTGGCGAGCTGAATCGCTGCCAACGTATCGGCTGTCTCACCGGACTGCGAGATAGCGATGACGACATCGTCCTTGTTGATGACCGGCTTGCGGTAACGGAACTCGGAGGAGTACTCCACCTCGACCGGTATTTGGGCAAACTCCTCGATGGCGTACATGGCGATCAGGCCGGCGTGCCAGGAGGTGCCGCAGGCGGTGATGATGATACGCTTGGCGTTGAGGAAACGGTCCTTGTTATCAATGAATCCCGAGAGCGCGATATTGTCCTGGCGCACGTTGACACGGCCTCGCATGGAGTCAGTCAGGGTACGCGGTTGTTCGAAGATCTCCTTGAGCATAAAATGCGGGTAACCGCCTTTCTCGAGCTGCGAGAGAGAGAGTTCGAGACGCTTGATCTCAGGCGTTTTGGTGACGTTATTGATGGTTGTGATATCTACTTTCTCGCCCAGACGCAGCGAGACCACTTCCTCGTCGTCGATATAGATGACCTTATCGGTGTACTCGACGATAGGCGTAGCGTCGGAAGCGAGGAAATACTCTTCTTCGCCAATACCCACTACAAGCGGTGAACCCTTACGGGCCGCAATCAACGTGTCTGGATGTTCTTTATCGAGCACGGCGATCGCATAGGCACCGATGACTTGCTGGAGCGCTAACTGCACAGCGGTCTTGAGGTCCACATGGCGGTCGATCTGAGTGTATTCGATCAGCTGCACGAGCACCTCGGTATCCGTATCGGATTTGAACGTGTAGCCCTGCTCCATCAGACCGGCCTTAAGCACCGCATAGTTCTCGATGATGCCGTTGTGAATGATAGCCAGCCGTTCGGACTCTGAGTAATGCGGATGGGCGTTCACCGTATTTGGTTCTCCGTGGGTTGCCCAACGCGTATGGGCGATACCGATACATCCGTTCGTATCTTTCTCGGCACAAAAGGCTTCCAGTTCTGCCACCTTGCCTTTGGCTTTATAGACGTTGAGTTGTCCGGCCTCGTTGATGAGCGCCACACCGGCACTGTCGTACCCGCGGTACTCCAAACGATGCAAACCTTTAATCAAAATCGGGTACGCTTTGCGTTTACCGATATATCCTACAATTCCACACATAGTGATTTGCAATTTTGCGCTGCAAAATTACTAAAAATTATTTGTTCATGCAATAGTTTTCATTCTTTTTAGTGCCTCTTCGACATCTTTTCTGTCCGAGAAGGCCGAAAAACGCACAAATCCCTGTCCGGCATCGCCAAAACCGACACCCGGAGTACAGATGATCTGACAGGTATGGAGCAGATGATCGAAGAACGACCAGGAGTCGTATCCTTGCGGCACGCGGCACCATATATAAGGTGCGTTCTCACCTCCGTACACCTCGTATCCCATCGCGATGAGTCCGCCGGCGATGAGCTGCGCCGTTTGTTTGTAGTACGCCAGATTAGCGGCGATGCCGCGTTTGCCTTCGGGCGTGAAAGTAGCTTGGGCAGCCCGCTGAGCAACATAGGACGTGCCGTTGTACTTGGTACATTGGCGCCGCAACCACATGGCATTGAGGCCGGTCTGTTTGGGCACGATCGTGTAACCGCAGCGCACGGCCGTAAAACCGGCACTCTTACTGAAACTGCGCACTTCGATAGCGACCTGTTGCGCACCTTCTACCTCATAGATGCTATGGGGCACGTCCGGATCTTCGATGAAGGCCTCGTAGGCGGCGTCGAAGATGATGATGCTATGGTTGGTCCGGGCATATTCGACCCATCGCTGCAGCTCGGCACGAGTCAGCACCGTTCCCGTCGGGTTATTGGGCAGACAGAGATAGATGATATCCGCTTTCTGCTTGGGCAGTTCGGGCACAAAGCCGTTGGCGATCGTACAGGGCAGCGGGATGATCGTTCGTCCTGCCATGATACTGCTGTCCATGTACGCCGGGTACGAGGGGTCGAGGATCGCTACGCTGTTGGCACTGAGAAACAGTTCGCTCAGGTTGCCCAGATCGCTGCCGGCTCCTTCGCTGATAAAGACCTCGTCTATATCCAAGTTCACTCCCCGCGGCGTGTATTCGTTGTCGATCACCGCTTGGCGAAGCCAAGGGTATCCCTCTTCGGGTCCGTAACCGCGGAAGGTGGCCAGTGCCGCCAGTTCGTTGACCGCTTGATGCATGGCATCGATGATGGCGGGTGGCAGCGGACGGGTGACATCCCCTACTCCCATGCGCAGCAAGCGGACATCCGGATGCTGTTTCCGATAAGCATCCGCACGTACCTCTATCTCTTTGAACAGATAGCGGTCGGGCAAGCGGTCAAAATTCGTATTCCTATTCATTGTCAGTCAGTAAGTAGGTACCACGGAACACTTCGGTAGCCGGTCCGGTCATGAAGACGGACGACAAGGCGGAGTTCCATTGGATGAGTAAATCGCCGCCGGGCAGATGGACCGTAAGAGCTCGATCGGTAAGGCCGTGGAAGATTGCAGCGACCGCCGCGGCACACGCCCCGGTTCCGCAGGCGAGGGTCTCGCCCGAGCCGCGTTCGATCACACGCACATCGAGTTCTTTTCGGTTGCGTACGTGCACGAACTCCACATTGGTATTGTCCGGCAAGGCAGGCAGAGACTCGCGGAAGAAGACCGCGTGGGGGTTACCCATATCGACCGCCGTATAGCCGATCGGATCCAAGCCTATTTGGAGGGAGTCCGGTTGTATGACCGGTTTCCCCATATTTACCGTTACCTGATCTACTTTCTCTTTGGCCACATGCAAGGATAACGAACGGATACCGGCACGTGTCTCTATATCCATGTGTATATCGGAGCAGACACCATTCTCGTACAGATATTTGGCCACACACCGGATGGCATTGCCGCACATCTGCGCTTCACTGCCGTCGGCATTGAAAATACGCATTTTCGCGTCCGCTTCTTTGGATGGCATGATCAGCACCAGTCCGTCCGAACCGATACCGAAATGGCGGTCCGAGACGGCACGAGCCAAGGATGCCAAGTCGGTCTTGGCAAGGATCTGCGCCGTGGTCTTTTGGAAACAGTCTATATAGATATAGTCATTCCCCAGACCATGCATTTTGATGAACGGAAGGGTTGTCATTTGTCCTTTGTCGCTTTAATACATGCCGCTACAAAATCCAAGAACAACGGATGCGGATGTAAAACCGTTGAACTGTATTCCGGGTGAAACTGCGTGCCAATATACCAACGTAATGCCGGTATCTCCATGATCTCCACGAGATCCGAGGTAGGGTTGATACCCGCACATTTCATTCCGCGTTTCTCATACTCATCCTTGTAGGAGTTATTAAACTCGTAGCGATGGCGGTGTCGTTCCTTAATGAGGATTTGACCGTGATAGGCCTGCGCGGTACGACTGCCTTTGGTAAGGGCACACTCGTAAGCACCAAGTCGCATCGTTCCGCCTTTCTGCGTGATGTTCTTCTGCTCCGCCATCATATCAATGACATTATGCGGGGTCGTTTCGTTCATCTCACTGCTATTGGCATCTTGGTAGCCTAACACATTACGCGCGAACTCAATCACCATCATCTGGAAACCGAGACAGATACCGAAAGTCGGTATATCGTGCGTGCGTGTATATTCGGCGGCCAAGATTTTGCCCTCTATGCCGCGTTGCCCGAACCCGGGACAAATGACAATACCGGCTATTCCGGATAGTTGTTCGGCTACGTTATCGCGCGTGATAAACTCACTGTTGATAAAATGAATCTTCACCTTATAACCCCTGTATGTGCCCGCATGCGCGAGGCTCTCACGAATACTCTTGTACGCATCTTGCAGGTCGTATTTGCCCACCAGACCTATATGGAGCACTTCGTCTGCACGCTTGCGACAATCCAAGAAGTCCTTCCACGATTTCAAATCGGGCTTAGGAGGTCTTTTGATACCCATCTTACTCAGAATCACCTTATCCAATTGATGCTCATACATATTGATGGGCACCTCATAGATACTCGGCAGGTCCTGACTCTGAATTACCGCCTCGGGGGCGACGTTGCAGAAATGCGCTACTTTATTGCGCAGTTCATCGCTTAGATGGTGCTCCGTACGCAAGATAAGTATCTCCGGTTGGATTCCGAGTCCTTGCAGTTGTTTGACACTGGTCTGCGTCGGCTTGGTTTTCAGTTCGTCTGCCGCAGCCAAATACGGCACGTAGGTAAGATGCACATTGAGCGCCCGTTGGGGTCCGAGTTCCCATCGTAATTGACGGATAGCCTCTAAGAATGGCTGACTTTCTATATCGCCTATTGTACCGCCTATCTCCGTAATTACAAAGTCCAGCGGTTGTTTGGTTGCGTTGCACAGAATACGCCGTTTTATCTCGTCCGTGATGTGCGGAACGACCTGTATCGTTTTACCTAAATAATCTCCACGGCGTTCTTTCTCTATCACACTCAAGTAGATACGACCGGTCGTAACACTATTGTCGCGCGTGGTCTCTATACCCGTAAATCGCTCATAGTGCCCGAGGTCAAGGTCGGTCTCCATACCGTCCGCCGTCACGTAACACTCGCCGTGCTCGTACGGATTCAATGTGCCCGGGTCGATGTTGATATAGGGATCGAACTTCTGAATCGTGATTCGATACCCGCGTGCCTGGAGCAGTTTACCCAAGGATGCCGAGATGATACCCTTACCCAACGACGAAGCTACACCTCCGGTAATAAAAATATACTTCGTTTCCATTAGTGGATGAACATGAGTTCGCGGTACTTAGGAAGCGTCCATAATTCGTCATCGACGATGAGTTCGAGGGCGTCCGCATGCTCGCGGATCTGCGCCATGAGTGGCAACACATTATCGTGATACGCGATGGCTTTGGAGCGCTCGTCCGATTGACGATTCGCTTTATGCCGCGCGTCCGTCATTTGCTCTACCCTTTCGAGGATAGCACCCGAGTGTTCCTCGATCTGCTTGATGATGCTGTAGTCCATCGCGTTGAGCGAAGCTGTCTCATCGGCAGAGAAGACCTGCTTGACAGCCAGTACGTTCTGCAGTAACATGGTCTGATAGCGCTTGGCGGCAGGGAGTACATGATTAACGACCAAATCACCCATCACACGACTCTCAATCTGCAGTTTCTTGACGTAAGTCTCCCACTTGACCTCACTGCGGCTGTGCAGTTCTGCATTACTGAGGACGCCTGTCGTCTCAAACATTTGTATAGAGGAAGGAAGTAAGTAATTATCGATGATTTTCGGTACGCTGGTCTCGCAGTCCAAGCCACGTTTGGCTGCTTCGTCTTTCCACTCGTCGGAATAGCCGTTGCCGTCGAAACGGATAGCTTTGCAGGCCATGATATATTTCTTGATCACATCAAACAGCACACGCTCTTTGGCTTCGCCTTTCTCGATGCGGGCATCTACCTCTTCTTTGAAGAGCATCAACTGTTCAGCAACCGCCGCGTTCAATGCCAACATTGCTGCACCGCAATTAGCCGATGAGCCAACGGCTCGGAACTCAAAGCGGTTACCCGTGAAGGCAAACGGAGACGTACGGTTACGATCGGTATTATCCAGTAAGATCTCCGGGATATTAGCTACGCCGAGCTTCATCTCTTTCTTGGCGTTGATGATGATGGCCTCTTCGGCTTTGGCGTGCTCCAGTTTGTCGAGCACGGCGCTTATCTGCTTGCCGAGGAAAACGGAGATGATGGCAGGCGGTGCCTCGTTGGCTCCCAGACGGTGCTCGTTGGTAGCACTGACGATGGAGGCTTTGAGCAGGCCGTTGTGTCGCTGTACTGCCATAAGGACGTTGACGAGGAAGGTGATGAACTGCAGGTTTTGGTACGGGTTCTTACCCGGTGCGAGGAGGTTAATACCCGTGTTGGTGGACATGGACCAGTTGCAGTGCTTGCCGCTTCCGTTCACGCCGGCATAGGGTTTCTCGTGCAGCAGTACACGGAAATGATGTTTCTCCGCCACGCGCTCCATGATACTCATCACGAGCAGGTTATGATCGTTGGCGAGGTTGACATCCTCGAAGATAGGCGCCATCTCGAACTGGTTGGGCGCTACCTCGTTATGCCGCGTCCGAACAGGGATACCAGCTTTCAGCGCCTCATACTCCAATTCACGCATGAATGCCAGCACACGTGCCGGGATTGCTCCGAAATAATGGTCTTCGAGCTGCTGCGATTTGGCGCTGTTATGTCCCATGAGCGTACGACCGGTCAACAGCAGATCCGGACGTGCGGTATACAACGATTCGTCCACCAGGAAATACTCCTGCTCCCATCCGAGGTTCGCGTGCACGTGCTTCACTTGTTTGTCGAAATAGGCGCAGACCTCGCGTGCGGCGTGACAGAGGGCCGCCGTGGAACGAATCAACGGAGTCTTATAATCGAGCGCCTCACCGGTATAAGCCACAAAGACCGTCGGGATACAGAGCGTGTCGCCTATCAGGAAGACCGGGCTCGAAGGATCCCAAGCCGAGTAACCACGTGCCTCGAAGGTGTTACGGATACCTCCCGAGGGGAAGGAAGAAGCGTCCGGCTCCTGCTGGTACAGACTCTCACCGCTGAACTCCTCCAGCAACTCGCCACCTTTGCCGAGCGTGAAGAACGCATCGTGCTTCTCCGCCGTACCGCCCGTAAGGGGCTGAAACCAGTGCGTGAAATGCGTTGCACCGTGATCCATCGCCCATTTGCGGATACCTATCGCTACAACGCCGGCAATATCACGATGAATAGTGCGACCGTTATCTACATCATCAAATAACTGATCCAATACTTCCTGCGCGATATATTCCTTCATCTTATCACGCGTGAAGACATCGCTTGCAAAATAGTCCTTTACTTTGCCTTCCGGCACCTCGACATTAGCAGGTTTATGCTCAAATGCCATTTTTAACGCTTCAAAACGAACATTGCTCATACTTTTGACGTTGTTTTTCGTTTTTAATCCGATTAAATTTTAAAATCGACCGCAAAGTTACACAAAAAAAATGACACATGCAAATTTATGTGCCATTTTTTTGTATTTTTTTATATTTTAACGTACGAGTATCTTTTGCGTATGCCATATGCCATCGAAATAAGTCTTGATGAAATATACACCGATGGGTAAACGATCGGTCGGCACATCGCCTTCAAAGACACCTAACAGTTTGCCGCTGACGTCAATCAGGTAATGCACCCCTTCTCCATGCGGAATGGTCGGATCGACTTCCAGATCCGTACTGGTAAACGGATTCGGTAGGAAATCTTCATTCACCCCTTCACCCATTAACCCATTCATCCCTTCATCCTTACAACTCGGCATCTTGCTGAATTCAACAATCGCACGTACGAGCATATCGTTCAGGTGCTCCACTTTCAGACTATCGGTTGACGGTTTATGGTGTTTATTGCCGATACCCGAATCATCCGTCAGGAAAAACGACGTGCCGTTCGTCAGCAATGCCATCGCACGCATCAGGAATTCAGCTTTATCATCGATACCGCTACATACCACCGGCACGATTCGTACACCCATCGCCGCGGCGTTCAGAATTTGCTCGTGCAGTAACGCCAGCGTTGCCGAGTCTTCGTGACAGGGCGCATCTAATATAAGGAACGCGATACGCGCACGCGCGTTGTCACTAAACCCTGCACTGTTGAGTGCCGCCATCAATGCCTCCGGTACCGCTTCAGGATAATCCCCACCACCGTTCGCATGTTGCTTATCAATAAAAGTCTGTGTGGTCGCAATATCGTCCGTCAGACGCGAGATACGCGTTAGGTACTCATCATACAAATGATCGCGATAAACGACCGCCCCCGTGCGGATAGCTAACCCACCGGTTGCTGCCGACGCACGAGAGATCACATCCTTCATTTCCTCCTGCAAATACCGCAACTCATCGCCCATCGAACCCGTGGCATCAAAAACAAATACCACATCCCAAGGATCCTCCACAATCAGGGTGCTATCAACCCTTAATCCATTCACCCTTTCACCCATTAATCCATTCCATAGTTCCGCCTTACCGGTGTTATCCGTCAATGCTTGAAAAATCGTGTTACCTTTGTCATCCTTGATCTGCACGGGATAATTAACCACCGGATAGCCGTCCTTATTCATCACTTGTATAGTATAACGCTGACGCGGAACAAGTCCCCAGGTCTTCTGATATGCCTCCGTGGACTGCAGGTAGCGCTCCCATAACGGCCATTTCGCAAAGTCATTCACCTCTCCGGCCGTCAACAGTCCTGCCGACACATTATTACTCATAGGCACAGCCGCCTCTTCTTCCATCACGGCATAGTCAGCAGTAGCCATCGCCATCACGGCTTTCTCGTAACGAACACCACCTCGCACCGCACCCAGCGTCATATAACGTTCTCCGCTATCCCTTTTCCCTTCCTTCCGAGCCTTCGGAGTTAACGTTATAATCGCTAATGGACTGTCATCTAAGGCTTGTTTCTTTGACTCATAGCCTTCACAAGACACACTCAAACTCTTACCTGTTACCTGCTCGGGTTTGAGTACGATACGTCCGTCGAAAGAAGTCATATACGTCTGCTTACCGATCTTCACTTGCGCCCCGTTCAAGAGCGCCTGCGTCGTATCCATCACGAGAATGATAAGCGGATTCTCACATACCGGCACATTCTTTTTCATACACGCATTGGTTGTCGTAAGGCACAGCACTGCAACCAAAAGAGAGACAATTTTTTTCATAATAATACAATTTTTGCAAAATAATATGCAATAATTATGCCAAACTCTTGCATATGTCGAAAAAAAGCAGTACTTTTGCACCCGCAAAAGTTATTTTAATACAATATGGCAACACAAGAAGAAACATTTAAGAAAATCGTAGCGCATTGCAAGGAGTACGGATTTGTTTTTCCGTCCAGTGAGATCTACGATGGTCTGGGCGCTGTGTATGACTATGGTCAGAACGGCGTTGAGTTGAAGAACAATATCAAGCGTTATTGGTGGGATTCGATGACCTTGCTGCATGAGAACATCGTCGGTATCGATGCCGCTATCTTCATGCACCCGACGACCTGGAAAGCGTCCGGTCACGTAGATGCGTTCAATGATCCGTTGATTGACAACCGCGACAGCAAGAAGCGTTACCGCGCAGACGTACTGATCGAAGATCAGATAGCCAAGTACGACGAGAAAATCGCCAAGGAAGTGGAGAAAGCCCGCAAACGTTTCGGCGAGAGTTTTGACGAGGAGATGTTCAAAGCCACCAACGAACGCGTCAAAGAGCATATTGCCAAACGCGAAGCATTGCACGAGCGTTTTGCTAAGGCAATGAACGACAACAACCTCGAAGAACTCAAGCAGATCATCCTTGACGAGGAGATTGTTTGCCCCATCAGCGGTACACGTAACTGGACAGACGTACGTCAGTTCAACCTCATGTTCTCCACCGAGATGGGTTCGACAGCTGACGGTGCAATGAAGATCTACCTTCGTCCGGAGACTGCACAGGGTATCTTTGTCAACTTCCTCAACGTACAGAAAACAGGCCGAATGAAGATACCTTTCGGTATCGCACAGATCGGTAAGGCTTTCCGTAACGAGATCGTAGCACGCCAGTTCATCTTCCGCATGCGCGAATTCGAGCAGATGGAGATGCAGTTCTTCGTTCGCCCGGGTGAGGAGCTCAAATGGTTCGAGCACTGGAAGCAGTTCCGTCTCAAATGGCACAAAGCGCTCGGTTTGGGTGACGAGAAATACCGTTTCCACGATCACGATAAACTCGCACACTATGCCAACGCAGCTACCGACATCGAGTTCCTCATGCCGTTTGGTTTCAAGGAGGTGGAGGGTATCCACAGCCGTACGAACTTCGACCTGAGCTCGCACGCTAAATACAGCGGAAAGAAGATTGAGTACTTCGATCCGGAGCTCAACCAATCGTATACCCCGTACGTCATCGAGACATCCATCGGTGTGGACCGTATGTTCCTCAGCGTCATGTGTTCGGCTTACGAAGAGCAAGCGCTTGAAGGTGGAGACACGCGTGTGGTACTCCACTTGCCGGCTGTACTCGCTCCGGTAAAAGCTTGTATCATGCCGCTCGTTAAGAAAGACGGACTGCCTGAGAAAGCACGTGAGATCATGAACGAACTCAAGTTCGACTTCAAGGTAGCTTACGATGAGAAAGACTCGATCGGTAAACGTTACCGTCGTCAGGATGCGGTGGGTACGCCGTTCTGTATCACCGTTGATCATGACACAGAGAAAGACGGTTGCGTCACCGTTCGTTACCGCGACACGATGGAGCAAGATCGCGTGCGCATCGAAGACCTGCACGAGATCATCCGCAAGGCAACCGATCCGAAGGAACTCTACCGTAAGATAGTAGGCGACTCGATGGAGGACACCGAAGAATAAAAAGAAAAGCCCGCAGGTGCGGGCTTTCTTTATGCGTTATACGCTTCCAGCGCTTTACGAAGGACGATCATGGCTTTGCCCAGGTCGTCCTTGTTTAGTACATAGGCCATGCGGACCTGATGACGACCGTCTTCGGGGTTCGTATAGAAACCCGTACCGGGTGCCATCATCACCGTCGCACCTTCGTACTGGAAGTCTGTCAGACACCATTTGCAGAATTTCTCCACATCGTCCACCGGCAGTGCAACCATCACATAGAACGCACCGGTAGGTGCAGGTGCAAAAACACCCGGAATCTGGTTTAGCTGGTCAATCAGGAAAT
>CADCCH010000026.1:0-11272 GCA_902799875.1 uncultured Bacteroidales bacterium
CGGAGGTATTCTTAACCCCCTGCCCTTGCATGCCATCGAGCGGACCGAAGGAGACATCCTTGTGGCCGCTGACATCAGCGGTAAGGACTCCATGCCACTCGACATGCAGATGCCGGATCCGATTGATGTAGAAGGAAAATTGGCGGAACTAACGGACCGCGGTATACCAGTTCCCAAGTCCTGGGAGAACCAGTTACGCCAGTTAGGCAAGCGGGTGGACGACATCCGTCAACGTCGTGCGGCAGACATCGGACGTAAGTTCAGTTTTGTGAGCATGCTCGACCGCATGTCCGATATGCAGATTCAGCAGAACACCATCCTGGCCTGTCAGCTCACCCCACCCGATGTGCACTCCGTCATGCGTCAGTACGCATACAATACCTTCGATTTCGACAAGGCAGAGCAGATCATCGCACATGGTAAACAACTGATGAACGAGGCACTCGACCGCTACGAGCAGAAATAAAAAAAATCAAAAAAATCTGCAAATTTATTTGCATAGTTCAAAAAAAAGCAGTACTTTTGCAGTCGATTTGGTTATTTTGAACATAAAACAGAAAAATAGATAATTATAATGGAAACAAAACACTATTTGTCTTACTTACAAGAGACGATGCGTTCCCGTTGGGAATGTCTCGCCATGAAAGATTTGGACGGTGAGCATACCTACACGTATGCCGATTTAGCCGCTGAGATTGAGAAACTGCACATCACGTGGCGTGCGTGCGGTATCAAAGAGGGCGATAAGATTGCGCTTTGCGGTCGTAACTGTGCCAACTGGGGTTTACTTTTCCTGGCTGCCGAGAGTTATAAAGCGGTCGTAGTATCCATTCTTCCGGACTTCACGGCAGAAGGTATCTACAGTCTGGTCGATCACTCGGAAGCGGTGCTGCTGTATGTAGGTCCGAACGTAAAGAAGAAAATCGATGCTACCCAGATGAAGGGTCTGAAAGCGACTATCTTCATGGACGAGATGACGATCATCGAGGCGGACGATAAGTTCCGTAAGGCATTCGAAGGTGGTGAGGCGGCTTTCCAAAAAGCGTTCCCGAACGGTGTGACCATCGACGATGTACACTACCCGACCGATAACTACGACGAGGTAGCAGTCATCAACTATACATCCGGTTCGACCGGCAACCCGAAAGGTGTGATGCTGACCCATCTGAACCTGAGCGGAAACGTAGAGTTCGGCCTGCAGCGTATCCCGCACAAACCGGGTGACACGGTGCTGTCGATGTTACCTATCGCACACATGTTCGGTCTGATGTTCGAGTTCCTGTATCAGGTCTGCGACGGTGCAGAGATCTATTTCCTGACCCAGGCTCCTACACCGACCGTACTGATGAAGGCTTTTGCACAAGTGCAACCGTTCATGATCCTGACTGTACCTCTGGTCATCGAGAAGATCGTCAAGAAAGGTGTACTGCCCAAGATCAGCAGTCCGATGGCCAAGATCATGTGGAAGACCCCGTTCCTCAAGAACGTCATCCGCGGTAAGGTCAAAGAGGGTCTGGACAAGACCTTCGGTGGCAAGCTTCGCTTCCTGATCATCGGTGGTGCGGCCCTCAACGGTGAGGTAGAACAGGTACTGCACGATATCAAGTTCCAATACTGCGTCGGTTACGGTATGACCGAGTGCGGACCGCTGATCAGTTACGAAGACTGGTTCCGTTACGCCTTCCATAGCTGCGGTAAAGAACTCCCGCAGTGTCGCGTACGAATTGACTCGGAGGACCCGATCCACAAAGACGGTGAGATTCAGGTAAAGGGTATCAACGTCATGAAAGGTTACTACAAGAACGAAGAGGCTACCAATGCGGTCTTCACCGAAGACGGTTGGATGCGTACCGGTGACCTCGGTGTACTGGACAAAGACGGCAATATCTTCATCCACGGTCGTTCGAAGAACATGATCCTCGGTCCGAGCGGACAGAATATCTACCCGGAGGAGATTGAGGACAAACTCAACTCGATGCCGTGCGTGATCGAGTCCATCGTACTGGAGCGCGAGGGCAAACTGGTAGCACTCGTCTTCCCGGATACCAGCAAGGATGGTCAGAAACTCCTGGGCACCAAGACCCTTGCCCAACAGATGGAAGAGAACCGCGTAGCGCTCAATAAAGTGATCCCGACCTACAGTCCGGTCAGCGCCATCGAGTTGGTAGCATCGGAATTTGAGAAAACACCGAAACGCTCTATCAAACGTTACCTCTATAAGTAATGCAAAGACACTACTTACAATATCTTACAGACGTCATGTCGCATCAATGGAACGATGCGGCATTGACGGATTATAATGAGAATCACGAATATACGTTCGGCGAACTGGCACAGGAGATGTTACGTCTGCACGTGCTGTTTGAGCAGTTAGGTCTCAAACGGGGCGATAAGATTGCCTTAGCGGGACGTAACTGTGCCAACTGGGCGGTGGCTTATCTGGCCATCGCGGCATACGAAGGTGTATGCGTGAGTATCCTGCAGGATTTTACGGCAGAAGATATCGCGCACTTGCTGGACCACTCGGACAGCGAACTGCTCTTTGTCGGTCCGTACGTATGGAATGAGTTACAGCATCAGACGATGCCGGCTAAACTCAGAGCAGCCATCTCGCTGGTCGATTGGTCTAAACTGTACGAAGCCGAGGGGCAGCATGTTCCGACCAAAGAGGAGATCGATGCAGCTTTCCAAGCCAAATACCCGCATGGTATCGACCCGGAGAACGTGTATTTCTCTGCCGATCCCAAGGAACTTTCCCTCATCAACTACACCTCCGGTTCAACCGGTCATCCCAAAGGGGTGATGCTCAACGGTCGAAGCTTGAGTAACAACGTCGAGGTAGGAATGAAGATGTTACCGGTGGACCCGGGTCAGCGCCTGGTATCGATGTTACCGCTGGCCCACATGTTCGGTCAGGTATGCGAACTGCTCTACCCCCTTTGTTCCGGTACGCATATCTATTTCCTGACCAAGAGTCCCACCCCGTCCATCCTGCTCAAAGCCCTCAAGGACGTACAACCCTACCTTGTGGTAACCGTACCGCTCGTCATCGAGAAGATCTACAAAAAGAACCTCGACCCGACGCTCAGCAAATGGGCCATCCGTACCTTCTGGCACGTGCCGGGTGTAGGCGATTTGCTCAAGAGTCGTGTTAAAAGCGGTCTTCGCAATGCGTTTGGCGGCAAACTGCGGTATTTCATCTGCGGTGGTGCGGCGATGAATCCGGTGGTGGAGAAGTGTCTGATGGACATCCATTTCCCGCTTTCGATCGGTTACGGTATGACCGAATGCGGACCGCTGATCGGTGGTAACCCGCCTAAGTACTTCAAAGCCCGTACCGGTGGCGTGCCGGTGATGAATATGTCCGTTAAGATCGACCAACCCAACGAAGCCGGTATCGGTGAGATACTCGTCAAGGGAGAGAACGTGATGATGGGATATTACAAGAACGAAGAGGCAACCAAGGAAGCCTTTACCGAAGACGGATGGCTCCGTACGGGTGACCTCGGACGACTGGATAAAAAGAAGAATATCTACCTCAAAGGTCGCTGCAAGATGATGTTCTTGGGTGCTTCGGGACAGAATATCTACCCCGAGGAGATTGAGGATAAACTCAATAACCAGGAGGCTGTCGGTGAGTCCCTCATCGTAGAGCGTGAAGGTAAGTTAGTCGCACTCGTCTTCCCCGATGAGACGCTGACCAAACGCATGAGCTTTGAGGAGATACAAGCCATCATGAAGGCTAACCTCGAGAAACTCAACAGTCTTATTCCTTCCTACAGCAAGGTCTCGAATATCGAAGTACAAGACCAACCGTTCGAGCACACGCCCAAACGATCGATTAAACGATTCCTCTATAAGTAAAAAAAAAGCGGAGCCCGAAAGCTCCGCTTCTTATTTCGTGATCTCGAGATCACGTGATCACGTGATCACAAAAGATGGAAACTAACGGTGAGACCAGCCATCACGATACTTACCATCGACATCAGTTTGATGAGGATATTCAGACTCGGTCCCGACGTGTCCTTGAACGGATCACCGACAGTGTCACCGACTACCGTAGCCTTATGGCAATCAGAGCCCTTACCACCGAAATGACCTTCCTCTACGTATTTCTTGGCATTATCCCATGCACCACCGGCATTGGCCATGAAGACAGCCAGTACGAAACCGGTTGCCAGACCACCGATCAGCAGACCGAGCACACCGGCTACGCCGAGTACCAGACCCGTGATGATCGGCACGATGATCGCGAGGATGGACGGCAGCAACATCTCATGTTGCGCTCCCTTGGTAGAAATCGCTACGCAGCGGGCATAATCGGGATCGGCTTTGCCTTCGAGGATACCCTTGATCGTCTGGAACTGGCGACGCACCTCTTCCACCATCTTCTGTGCCGCACGACCGACGGCGTTCATTGTCAGACCGCAGAACAGGAAGGCCATCATCGAACCGATGAAGATACCTACCAGCACAATCGGGTTCATCAGGTTTACATTATAGGCGTCCATGAAATCGACCAGCGTTGCTTTGGCTGCCTCTACCCCGTTCGGTAAAGCTTCACCGGTACGGATGAGCGCAATCTTGATCTCCTCTACATACGAAGCCAAGAGGGCGAGAGCCGTGAGGGCTGCCGAACCGATCGCAAAACCTTTACCCGTAGCAGCCGTTGTGTTTCCAAGTGCATCGAGCGCATCCGTACGTTGACGTACCTCTGCCGGCAGACCCGACATCTCTGCGTTACCACCGGCGTTATCGGCAATCGGACCGTATGCGTCGGTAGCGAGCGTGATACCTAAGGTCGAAAGCATACCGACGGCAGCGATACCGATACCGTACAGACCCATCGAGAGGTTTTGTGCACTGAACTCTACATGGAAACCGTTGGCGCAGAGATACGCTAAGATGATCGCTACACCTACGGTGATAACCGGGATAGCGGTGGAGAGCATACCCAGACCCAGACCGCTGATGATAACGGTTGCCGGACCGGTTTGACTACTCTCACTTACTTTCTGGGTCGGTTTATAACTCTGCGAGGTGTAGTACTCCGTCGATTGACCGATAATCACACCGGCTGCCAGACCGACTACCACCGACAGGCTCACTTGCCACCAGAGATGGGTCTCCGTACCGAACAGCCAAGCAAAGATACCGAAGGTCACCGCTGCAATCAGTACCGCCGCCGTGTTGGTACCGATAGCCAGTGCACGGAGCAGTTCTTTCATTCCTGCACCCTCTTTGGTCTTTACCAGATAGATACCGATGATCGACAGCAGCACACCGCAGGCCGCGATGAGCGACGGTGCCAGAACGGCTTTCAGCTGCATCTGCTCGCAGAACGCAAAGGCGGATGCACCTAAGGCCATGGTCGCCAGGATCGAACCGGCATACGACTCATACAGGTCCGCACCCATACCCGCTACGTCACCTACGTTATCACCTACGTTATCCGCAATCGTCGCGGGGTTACGCGGATCATCCTCCGGGATATTGTACTCAGTCTTACCTACCAGATCCGCACCTACGTCCGCGGCCTTCGTGTAGATACCACCGCCTACACGGGCAAACAGCGCCTGCGTCGAAGCACCCATACCAAAGGTAAGCATCGTCGTCGTGATCGTGATCAGATCACCGTCTGCACCTACCAGCGCCAGCAGACTCGTGTACTTGAGTACCAGAAACCAACCGGCGATATCCAGCAGCGCCAGACCAACCACCGTCAGACCCATCACGGCACCCGAACGGAAAGCGACCTGCAGACCCGCGTTCAGACTCTGACGCGCCGCATTAGCCGTACGAGCGGATGCGTACGTAGCGGTCTTCATACCGAAGAAACCTGCCAGACCCGAGAAGAAACCACCGGTCAGGAACGCAAACCATACGATACCATTCTGCAATTTAAAGGCTGCCATCACGGCAAAAACAATCGCCAGCACCACAAAGACAATTGTCACCACTTTGTACTGCTGCTTCAAATACGCCATAGCACCCTTGCGCACATGCGAAGCGATGGTCTTCATCAGCTCCGTACCTTCCTCCTTACCCAACATCGAGCGGTAGAAATAGTACGCAAATCCCAGAGCTAAAACAGATGCCGCCAAAACGACATACATCAAGACTGTTAAATCTTCCATAGAATTGTGTTTTTAGTATTAGTATGTTTATATTTGGTTATGTCGGAGTGCTCGGAAGCACTTTGCAAGTGCAAAATTACAGTAAATTTTTGATATGTGCAAATAATTCTTGCATATTTCAAAAAAAAGCAGTACTTTTGTAGCGATTTTTGACGAAATGAAGACGTTTTTGTTCATATTAGCGCTTGTGACGACCTTCGCGGGGCGTGTGGTGGACCAACAGGGTGCACCGATTCCGTATGCGACGGTTTACCCGGAGATCGCTCCCGAATGGGGTACGGCGACCAATAACGACGGATATTTCTCCTTCGAGGCCAACCTTCCGCCGGACAGCCGGGTGGTCTTTTCCTATATCGGCTATCAGAAGAAAGTGGTGCTGGCTCGCGATATTACCGGTGAAATCGTACTGATAGAGCAACCGATTGCATTGCAGGAGACCGTCGTGGCAGCCAAGAAGAGCAAGCAACGCAACAAGCGCAAACAGATGGCTTCCCTGCTCCATGCGGTGTATGTGCAGTTGGAGAAAGATTTTCCGCATGATAACAGTCGTTATACGGTGGTGAGCGATGTTAGGATGAGCAGCGACAACAGTCCCTGGGGCATGGAGCAGATGATTGCGAACATCGTCGTCTTACCCGAACAGGCCAAGGAAGGACGGGACTCCGTACAGTTCCAGGGGCGTTATTGCAAACGCTTCTTTGATGCCCGAAAGCGTGCCCAAGCGGACTCGATCCTCGCCGGACAGGCCCTCGAACGCATGGAACAGAAGAGCGCACCCAAAGGTGCACCGGCCAACATGCTCCGTCGTGCAGCCAATGCGGTGGACAGCGGTGTGGTCGTACACAGCGCCCTCTTTGCGATAGGCAATATGCGGTACGATTTTGAACAGGCGATAACGGACACCAAACACTGGACCGTGTCCAATGAGTCGGAAGGCGAGACGGTGCTGACCCATACGGAGAGTATCAGTAAGTACTTAGGTTGCTTCAAGATGACCTTCCAGCGCCATTATATAGTGGATTCGCACACGTACGCGGTACGGCGTTTCTCGGAGCATGCGGAGGTGAAAGTGACGATTCCGTTTGGTATCAAACTCAACAAAGACCAGCTGCAGATGCTCAATCTCGTCAACATGAGTGAACAGCAGATCGAGAAATTTCGACTCAAGAGACTGCGCGGAGCGGTGGACCTCAATACGATTTACCAACGGCAGGACGGACACGTCTATACGCAGGAGAAAAACATGATCTGTAACGCCTTCATCGTCGGCAGCAAGAACACCGAGATCCCGCTGCAGATCAAGGCCACCCAACGCGTCACGGAACTCGAGACCAGCGGTGTCAAGCCCCTCCGTCGCTCCCAGATTACCCGTCGTGTGAAACGGGAAATCGTAGAAATTTATTAAAAAATCACCTATATATTTGCATATATGCAAAAAATGTAGTACCTTTGCAGTCGATTTCGCGGTGTTAGCACATCGGTAGTGCATCGGCTTCCCAAGCCGAGGAGGCGGGTTCGATTCCCGTACACCGCTCTCAGAGTAAGCCGGTCTGCCGCGCCGAAAGGTGAGGAAAGTCCGGGCAGCACAGAGCACCATCGCGGTTAACGGCCGTCAGGCAGCAATGTTTGGTCCCTGCTACAGAGACGAGTCGCCTTCGGGCGGGTGAAACGAGCATACGATGGGCTGCAATTCCAAGTAAACCGATGTCTGAGCGTTGCTCGCGCGAGTCGGAGGGTAGGAAGCGTTAGATTAATGGTAGACGCCCGCAAGGGTACAGAACCCGGCTTATAGGCTTGCTCTTTAAATGACCATGAAGAATTTTTCCAAAATAGTACGATTTATACGCTACGACATGTGGCGGCGGACCACGACGGAGATGGACAAGTGGTACAAGCGTCTGGGGTATCAGATGATCCGCACGATCGTATTAGTCGTACGGGGCTTTGGCAGCAAAAATCTGAACGACACCGCTAAAGCACTGACCTTCTCCTTGATTTTCGCCATCGTACCGATCATGGCAATGATTGTGGCGATTGCCAAGGGGTTCGGTGTAGCCGATGTGATTGAGACCCAACTGAACGCTTCGTTCTTGGGGGAGACCAACCTGGTGCCGACGATCATGGCGATGGTGGAGCGGTACCTGGAGACGGCCCAAGGGGGGCTCTTCATCGGTATCGGTATCCTCATTCTCTTGTGGGCCGTGTATGCGTTCTTCCAATCGGTAGAGACTGCCTTCAACCGTATCTGGAACGTACAGAAATCCCGTTCGATCATTCGTCAAGCAACGACGTATATCGCGATTGTGGTGTTGATTCCGGTGCTGATCATCTGCAGCGCGGGTATCACGATTGTGATTCACTCGATGGTAGGACAATTAGGTGGCGTTAAGTTGCTGCAGTTCGTCATCATCTGGCTGCTCTTCACGCTGATGTACATTGCCGTACCGAACACAAAAGTGCGCTTTATGAGTGCACTGATTCCGGGTGTGCTGATGGGTACGCTGTTCCAGTTGCTGCAGATGCTATCGGTTTATTTGATTGCATTCCTCAGCCGCACGAGTATCGTGTACGGTGCGTTTGCGACGATTCCTATTCTGATGACCTGGTTGCAGTACACGAGTCTGCTCATCCTCATCGGTGCACAGATGTCGTACGCCATCCAAAATAACGAGGAATACGAGTACGAACAGGATCTGAACGTGATGTCTCGTCGGTACAAAGACTTCATTATGTTCTACTTGCTGTCCATCATTATTGCACGCTTTGAAGCAGACGAAGCACCGCTGACGGCACACGAATTAGCCGAGACCGGAGTGCTGCGCGAGGTGTATGCAGAGGACAAAGAAGAGAAGACCTACCTACCGGGATTGGATACGCATAAGATCAGTGTGGGTCTGGTGCTCGACCGGATTGAGGCACAGGGTGCGGAGCAGTTTATACAGACCCCTACCCCGGAGATGGAGGCGTTCTGGCACAAATACATGGACGCACGCGTGAACCATTATACGCTGAATAAAATATTAGTTAACGAATTATAAAATGAAAAAGAATTTGTTTTTTGCAGCCATGCTGCTGATGAGTCAGATGACGTTGGCAGCACCGAAGATCGAGCAAGTGGAACCGCTGAGTTGGTGGACGGACATGAAGATGCCGCTGACGGTACTCTTCCACGGTGAGGACCTGAAAGACGCACAAGTGAGCGTACAGCAGGTGGTTAACGGTAAAGTGGTGAAGGGCGAGTGTACAGGTCTGGTACCGCGCAGTCAGCACAATGCCGAGAGTGCCAATTACCTGTTCGTGGATTTCGGTGTGTTCCAGTCCGGTACGTACCGTATCACCCTGAAGAAGGGGAACAAGAAAGCAACCTATGACTATACGATTGCCGAGCGTCGTAAAGGGAGTCGTGAACGTAAGAGTTTCAATGCGAGCGACGTAGTGTACCTGATCATGAGTGACCGTTTTGTGGATGGCGATCCGTCCAACAACAGCACCAAGGACACCCATGAGAAAGGGGACAAGAAGAACGTACACGGTCGTTGGGGCGGTGACATCCAGGGTATCATCAACAGCTTCGATCATATTAAGAAACTCGGTTGTACCGCTATCTGGCCGACTCCAATGTTAGGCGACGACGAGGCCGAATGGTCTTACCACGGTTACGCATGCTCGGACTATTACCACATCGACCCGCGTTACGGTAGTAACTCAAAATACGTGGAGATGGTGCAGGAGGCGCATAAGAGAGGTCTGAAGATATTGATGGACATGGTGCCGAATCACTGCGGTGCTGCGCACTGGTGGATGAAAGATCTACCGTACAAGAACTGGGTGAACCAGTTCGATCATTTCACGAACACCAATAACTGCTTCACCGCCAACTACGATATCAACGCGTCGGAGTATGACCGTAAGTTAAGTAATCGAGGTTGGTTCGACCATCCGATGCCGGACATGAACCTTGAGAACCCGGACTTGCTGAAGTATTTCCAGGAGTGGGCCATCTGGTGGGTAGAATACGCCGATCTGGATGGTCTGCGTGTGGACACCTATCCGTATATCGAGAAGATCCCGGGTAGCATGTGGCTTAAGGCCATCCGCGAGGAGTACCCGAACCTGAATATCGTCGGTGAGTGCTGGACACGTCCGGCACCGGCCGTAGCGTACTGGCAGAGCGGAACGAAGAACTTCGACGGTTTTGATTCCAACCTCCCCTGCGTGATGGATTTCCCGACCGAAGAGGCGATCCGTCAGGCGCTTGAGAACGACGGTAGCGGTTGGGGTAACGGTCTGACACGTGTGTACGATGCGTTGACGATGGACTATATGTACGGTGATATCAATAACGTGCTCACTTTCTTAGGCAACCACGATATGGCCCGTATCACGGATGTCGTGAAAGACAAAGACCCGCGTCGTGTGCAGTTGGCCTACGTGCTGCTGGCCACCATGCGTGGTATCCCGCAAGTGCTGTACGGTGACGAGTACGCGATGACCTCGGCTAATAAAGAGGATGTCAACCACCACTCGTACCTGCGTGCCCCGCTGCCGCAAGGAGAGGAAGTGACGGACGAGATGCAGAAGATGTTTGAGTTCCAGAGTCAGCTCTTCAACTGGCGTCGACACGAGAAAGTGCTGCATTATGGTAAGACGATGCATTTCATGGCACGTAACAACACGTATGCGTTCTTCCGTTACAACGAGGACGAGGCGGTGTTTGTCTTCGCCAATGCGGCAGAAGAACCTCGTATCGTACCGGTAGAGACCTATAAAGAGATACTGGGACAATATAATCCGGAAGGCTTCAATCCGCTGACAGGTGAAAAAATCGACCTCAGCCAAGCGCGAAAGGTCGATGGGTTAAGTACTTTAATCGTTAAGTTAACGAAGTAAAGGTTATAGGTTATAGGTTAATGGAGATGCTCCGCAAAATGGAGCAGTGAATCGGGGGCGTTATTCAGAATATGAATAACGTCCTCGAGCATTTCTTCGGGGTGTACAACCCCACGCTCCCAGAAATTATTCGCTCCGGACGGCAGGCGTTGCTTGCGCCAGTTATAAACGCGTCCGTTCTGATAGGCGGTAAACCAGGTATGCTTCTCGTCCAGTTCCGCCAACTCGGCCAGACTGTTACCATT
>CADCCH010000026.1:11277-33214 GCA_902799875.1 uncultured Bacteroidales bacterium
AATAACGGAGCGTCTCTTCGATGGTAAGGGGGATGGAGGTCTCGCGCTCATCCTCGTAGAAGGGGTACTCCGCACCGGCGTCCTTGAAGAGGTAAGCCAGATAATTCTTACCGCTCGGCACGTACCAGGTACCACGAAAATTGTTGCCGGACATAATTTTCGTGGATTGAAGATTGGAGATTGAAGATTTTAGATTTGCATATTTGCTTTCAACTTCGTAGAAAACCGAATCCGCTTCATGGAGGCGACCGGTGAGGGCACCGATCACACGGATCCATTCTGCTCGGGCAAGGGGCGAACCTTCCTGCCACTCGTTGATATAGATCGTGCGGACCCCGAGTTTCTCCAGACGCAGGGCTTCGAGGTTATCGTACTGACCATAGTTGACGGCCAGCAGCGCATCGAGTCCGGCTTGGAGTGTCCGTTCAGCCGATGGTTTCATGGAGTCACCCAAATCAATCTCATTGCCTTTGACCGGCGTGTAGATCAGTTCGGGATTACATACCGCCACGAGACAATCCAGCGCATCGATGGCATCGAGGAAACCGACCTGCACCGTACTCATCGTTCCGAGCCGACGCATGGGCTCCCGCACGCAAAGGCGCGTGTAGGGTTGGAAAACCTCCACGATGGTACCGGTGTCGGTAGGCGTAATCTGAAAACCTACCGCGTACTTATTTCCCGCAGGTACACTACCCTGCTCTGCAGGCTGTTTGGTACAGCCCGCAAAGCAGAGCAGAAGTACATTAAAGCTCAGCGCCCAGAATATTGAATGCTTTGTTGTCACGGATAATTACCACTTGACCGTTACGAACGACTTTAGTAGCCTTCACAGCAGCTTTGGTGTTTGTTACAGAAGTGGAAATATCAAATGCGGCACGCTCCGGCGCTACATATCCTTGCGGCATAGTTGCACCGAAATTATCCATACAGAAATACGCAGGAGTCACCATACCCATCGAATTAGTAACCGAGCCTTCCATCGCAAAATTAACACCGTCCACAGATCCCAGTTCACTCAAGTCAATATATGTCCATTGGTCGATATAGGTACCCTCTCCTGCCAAAACAACCGTCACAGTATCTGTAGGTTCATCATCCACGATACCGATGCAGTGCAGGTACAGATAATCCGTTGCGGTAAACTTCTCGCCTGGTACGTTACACATGGAGTTAACCGTGTACGCACAGTTGTTTACATAGAAACCGTATACTTCATATCTTTCTACTATTTCTACCGGACTATTTCCGTAGTAGTTATAATACCATACAGCAAAGTTATCTCCTTCGTATGCGCCACCCGATGCCGAACGATAGGCATGTTGATAATCGGTGTACTCATTGGATTGATCACGTGAAACTACGAAATCATAGTAATAAGAAGGTCCCCATGCATCGTCATTGTAGGTAACAAACTGATAGTCACCAGACGTCCAATAGTTCTCTTCCGAAATTCCCCATCCGTACCAATACGGCGCTTCTTCTGTGGTCCAGATACCGGCACTTTGGTACTGAGCGTTCTCAAACGTTGCAGGAGTGTACACTGCATACATCGCGGTGCTCATCAAAGCAACCGCTGCCAAAAAGAAAAATTTCTTCATTTTGTTTTGTTGTTTTAAATTGTTAATAATTGGTTATTATAGTCCCAAAAGGATTATATGCGATATTATTACGGATAATGACAATTTGACCGTTGCGGAGGATCTTGCGGCTTTGATATTGCGGCAATACCCGTCCAAAGCCCTCTATAGGTGCGGCATCCGGATGCAAGTCCCGTGCACCGGTGATCTCCGTAGAGGTATCTCCCAGCGCCCCACATTGCTGCAAAAGTGCCGTATAGACCTTGATAAAATGCACCTCGTTCAGATGCACCGGTGTACCCGCTTCATCCACCGCCCACTCGATATCCAGTTGCGCCATACGGCAGGTATCCGGATGATTATCGGCGTACCCGTACGCGTAGGGATAGAGGAGGTACTGGTTATTCTGAAAAACAAAGTTATCCGGCAGGCGCGAGCCCTCAAAACGCAAAGAATCCGTATCAATCCACATTGGAAAATAATTCTGTTTATGGTATTTATTCACCGCCACGACACCTGCTTGTTCTTCGTTGTCCTTCCACGGAACATCCACATGTTCCGTCGTACGTGCGTATGCCACCCGATAGCCGTGTTTGGTCTGTGGATTAGCATATTCGGAGCCGGCCAACTCGTACCACACATCGTCGGGCAGTCCGTTTCCGTTATCATCGCGACTTACCATCACGATACCCGGTTCACACGATCCGCCTCCGGCAGCACCTTCTGCGGCTGACGCATAGAACGCGTTACCTTCGACGATGAAATCCTTCTCGCCTGCCACGTTTTGCACCGGATGGTCAAAACTGAACACAACGTACCCGCCCCATGCACCTAAGGAAATCATACCTCGTGTGTTATTCGCTATCAACTCCTCTACCTTACGGCACATGTCCTCTGCCGTATTACCCTCTTCGTACTTCGGTAACTCATTGGTGAACTGCCCAGGCGCCGGAACGAACTCCCAGACCTTTTGCAAATAAGGGGAGTTTTCGGCGTGAGCCGATAGAATAAAGATTACACACAGTGTACAGATAAATACTTTTCTCATATCGTTCATTCGTATAAAAATGCTATTTTAGCCGGAATATCGCCGGTACGGGTGGACCATCTCAACACACCTTCGGGCGAATAACAATGCAGGTTACCCGGGGTGACATAATTCTTCGCGTCCGTAATATAAATATCGCGCGTGATCGGGTGTACGCGCACGCAATACGGTTTTTCTATCTGCGCATCGGTGCCGTCTGTGATGAAACGACGGTTCACCACCTTACGGTCACGGACATTGATAATCGTATAAGTGATCTCATCCTCGTACTTCTCGTAGTTCCATTCGGTCGCACACGCATAGAGCGAGTCGCCGACGATATCCATACTCGACACTGCCACATCGAACGAATCCACTACCTGATCGGTGCGCGAGTCGATGCAGTAGAGCTTTGCCGGCAAATCGTAATAATCCCCACGTGAACTAACCCACAGATATCCGTACGCATCAGGACGCACAAGCCAGAGGTTCTTTGCAACCGGAATACGTTTTGTTTCCGTAAAAGTAGCAATATCAATCACCGACACCGTTGTATCGTAGTTCGGCACCATGTATCCACCGGAGTTCGCTACATAGAGCTTCTTGCCGACAACTGCCAGTTCGTCCGGTTGATAGCCCACCATACATTGGTCCTTGATCTCCAGCGTAGCGGTATCGATTCGTGCGACGTAGCCTATCTGCGCACGAGAAGCGCCCACCGAGACCGGACCCGCGTAGGACGTGACGTACGCGTACGGACCGTCAAAACAGATGTAGCGGCAGTTGGGGATATCCACCTGCCCGATGCGCTTACAGGTCTTGGCATCCATCACTTCGACCTTGTTGGAGCAGTTAATGACTGCATAGAGCCGCCCCCCGTAAATCTTCAAGTCATTGCCAACATCCCCCAACTCTTTGGGCACATCGGGATTGGCCTGGGCATATATATTGCGGCTGTAGGTAGCGGTGGTATAGTCATAATAATCGAGCGTAGCTTTATTCGACCCCATATTTCCCTCATTGAGCAGGTAAAAACCCACGACCGACGTGAGGATCGTATCCCCGTGTTGCTCCTCTTCCGGTTGCAGAACCGGTTCGTCCTTGCGGCAGGAGGGAAGGACCACTAAAGCAGTTAGAAGTATAAAAAATATTTTTCTCATATATATATCTTGACGATGCCTTTTCCGTTGATACCCGGCATGGGATAATTGAGGACCACATCGTATTGTTGGTTCAACAAGTTATTGATCTCCACCGCAAAATGCAGCCGGCAGACCTTGAGCGACCAGTCGTAACTGACACTCATATCGTGGGTGTACCAGGGTTGCATGTAGTTCGCCGGTATATTGGCGGAGTTCGTATAACGTTCGCCCACATAGATGAACGCATAATTGACACCGAGTCCTTTCCATCGGATATTGGCGGTCGCACTGCAACTGTGCCAGGGTACATAGGCAATCTGACCACCGTACGTGATCTCTTTGGGGTCAGTAAAATCCTGTGCTTTCTGGTAAGTATAAGTACCGGCAAAAGAGAGAAAGACCTCCTTACCCGCACAGAGGGTAGTCGCTATATTGAGGTCACAACCGCGGATCTCGACGTAACCTAAGTTCATCATCTGCCAGCGGTACTGACCGTTGCCTTTGGGGATAGCGACAATCTTGTTCTTTACCTGATTGAAATAGCCGTCGGCTTTGAAGTTCAGTTCACGGAACACACCCCTACTCCAAGTCTTATCGTACTGCAGCCCCCCGTCGTACTGCACCGTGTATTCCGGTAACAGAGCTATATTACCCACATCGGTATAATAGAGGTCATTGAAGGTCGGCATGCGGAAGATACGCTTGTAGAAGGCCCTGAGATAAAACTCCTCCTTCAACCACGGTTGGACACCCAGATACACCGCCGGTGTGAACTGCGGACGTTGTTGCGCCGCCGTCGGCATGGTGGTGTTGGGATGATGGATCTTGTCCTTCACAAAGGTACCCAGCACACTTGCCTGGGCTTTGATATATCTCCAATCGACTTGGGTCGCCGCTGCCACGAGCACCGTACTCCGTTCCGGATAAACAAAATTAGCGAGGTTACCTTCCAGATAGTTGAACTGGTAATCGGCACTAAGGTCGATATCCCAGTTGACCGCGGTGTGCCGCATTGTGGACGCAATCGCCTGTGCGCCCGTGATGGCCACCCGATGGGCGGTACTCAGATAGATCTCGTGCTGCACAAAAGTATTATCGATATACATCAGAGTCGTGTCCGGGTTGAGGTAACGCAACCGGTCGTGACTGTACTTGGCATTGACCTGCATATCGTACCCGCGGAACCACTTATGGGTGAAGTTACCCTGCACAAACGCGTTCTGATCCCACTGCCGCTGACTGTTGGTCCAGACGTTATTGACAATCGCACCCGGGATGCCTTTGTTGCTGGTATAGAAATACCCCTTGACGTGCCATTTGCCTTCCGGCAGATAACCGAACAGTCCCAGTTCTGCCCGACAGGCGTTGATGTCTCCGTTCTGCCGTACCGCCGTCGTGTCCCAGGCTACCGCACCGGAGGGTAACACCTTTTTATATCTAAAATGATAGCGCCCGTGCGCGTACGTGTATTCCGCGCTCGCGGAGAGATGAATCGTCTCCGTTATTTTCTGCTCGTACAGGATCGAAGGATTAGCCAAACCGAAGGTACCGGCTTTCATGGTCACAGACACGTTATAGGGTTTATCCGTAAATCGCGGACGACGCGTACGCAGATAGAGCGTACCGGCGGCACCAAAGTCCTTGGCGGACTGGAAGATCTCCGAGCGCTGACCGTTGTACAACGCAATCTGCTCGATGTTCTCCATGGAGAATTTACCCAAATCGACTGTACCGTTCTGGGCGTTCCCGATCTCGATACCGTCATAGAAAACACCCAAGTGATGGGTACCCATCGAACGCAAATCGACGGTCTTCAGGCCACCTACTCCACCGAAATCCTTGATCTGGACCCCGGAGAAATAACGCACGGCATCCGCCACGCTCTGCGTGTTCAGTCCCTCCAGACGCGCCCCTTCTAACTTCTGCACCGATATCACCGGCTGCTCCCGGTGACGCGCCGTCACCTCCACTTCCTCGATCTGGAAGCGGCGGTATATACTATCTGCACTGCTGGCTTGCTCCGGTTCTAAACCGGCGCTTTGTGCGAGCACAGACAAGGCACTTAGTGCGGCAATAACTATGAAAAGATTGCGTTTTATCATCGTTTCGTCCTATTCCAGGAGGACTACTCCTTTGCGCAAAGAGGGAAGCGATCTGACTTAGGTTCTTGGACCATCACAGTTGCCGGTCAGTCCGGGATTCTCACCCGCGTTCTCTTCCGTTCTCCGCGTTATTTTTTAGCAGGATCGGTGGTTAGATCGATGCCTAATTTCTTAAAGGTTTTCCAATCGACTTCTTTGAGCATGACGGTGGAGTGTGCCTGACAGCCTTTGAGCAACGGCAGGGTTGCCAAGGCCTTACGGCAGTTCTCGTCTTGCAGCGATAGTACCGACAGCGCCACCAGCACCTCATCCGTATGCAGACGGGGGTTCTGACCGTGGAGGTAACTGATCTTGGTACGCTGGATAGGTTCGATGATGTTCTCCGGAATCAGACGGACCGTATGATCGATACCCGCCAGTTCCTTCATCGCGTTGAGTAGCAGTGCCGCCGACGAACCCAAGAGATCACCTGCTTCGGCGGTGATGATCTTTCCCTCCGGCAGTTCAATCGCCGCGGCGTGAGCAAAAGCACCATCGTGCAGCGCACCGGTCAGGGCACGGCGCTCACGTGCCGCTACCGTCGTACTGCGGTAAGCGGTGGTAAGACCCAACTGCTGCATCAAGAGCGCAATCTTCTTGATCTCCGCATCGTTACACTTACCGTTCGCCAGATGGCACAGGGCCTGGAAATAACGGCGGATGATCTCTTGTTTGCTTGCCTCGCGTACTGCCTCGTCGTCACTGATACAGAATCCGACCATATTCACCCCCATCTCCGTCGGTGAATGGTACGGACTCTTACCGTAGATAGAGGTGAAGAGTGCATCCAACACCGGGTATATCTCGATATCGCGGTTGTAGTTGACGGCCGTCTTACCGGTAGCTTCCAAATGGAAGGGGTCAATCATATTCACATCGTTCAGGTCCGCCGTGGCTGCCTCGTAGGCTACGTTGAGCGGATGCTTGAGCGGCAGGTTCCATACGGGGAAGGTCTCGAACTTGGCGTATCCGGCCTCTTTACCGTGCTTCTGCTCGTTATAGAGTTGACTCAAGCAGACGGCCATCTTACCGCTTCCCGGTCCCGGAGCCGTGACGACCACCAACGGACGGGTGGTCTCGATATAGTCGTTCTTACCGAAACCCTCCTCCGAGGCAATCAGATCCACATTATGCGGATAGCCGTCGATGATATAGTGGTAATACACGCAGATACCCTTGCGCTCCAGACGCTGCCGGTAGGCATCGGCCGAACGCTGACCCGAGTAATGGGTGATGACCACCGAGCTGACCATGAAACCGCGTTTCATGAACTCCTCGCGCAGACGCAGTACGTCCTCGTCGTAGGTGATACCTAAGTCCTGACGCACTTTGTTGCGCTCGATATCCTGCGCCGAGAGCACAATCACGATCTCCAGCGAGTCCTGCAGTTGCGTCAGCATCTGTAACTTACTGTCCGGCATAAAGCCCGGCAGTACCCTACTCGCGTGCAAGTCATCAAAGAGCTTACCGCCTAACTCCAGGTAGAGCTTGTTTCCGAACTGCGCAATCCGCTCCCGGATATGCTCAGACTGAACCTTAATGTATTTATCGTTATCAAAAGCATTCATTCCTAATCCTTTTTCTGTGTTTCGTTCTCGTTCTGTGCCTCCTCGTCGTCTTCATCGTGGTGGTAGTAGTAATACGAGCGGTAGGCCTTTTCGTCCTTGACGATGCGGCCGTAGAGCTTACTGTATATCTTACCATAGTAGTTCGCCTTGCTGCGGTTACCACCGTAACCGTATCCGTAACCGCCGTAACCACCGTAACCGAGGTGACCGTAACCGTAACCGCCGTAACCACCGTAACCGTAGCCGTAACCCGAACCGTACGAGTGACGTCCCTCGGTCGGGATATCGGACAGCACGATCTGCACTTTCTCCGGCGTATCGATGACTTCGGTCATCTGCTCCAGGGTCTGCTTACAGAAGGACTTGTTGGTCTGCATACAACGGATCACGAACAAGCACATATCGCAGCATTCGATGATCGCATACGCATCCGGTACCAGACCGATAGGCGAGGTATCGATGACGATATAGTCGTACTGATCACGGAAGGCCTTGAGGGTGTTGGCTAACTTATCCGTGTGTACCAACTCACCCGGGTTAGGCGGAATCGTACCGGCACGGAGGAAATCAAAACCAAACGGGGTATTGCGCATCATCGCGTCCTCCAACTCACAATCACCCACGAGGTAGTTCGATATACCGTCGCCGTTCTCCAGACCTAACTTGGCGTGGATATTCGGTTTACGTAAGTCGAGATCGATCAGCAGCACCTTACGTCCCGTCATCGCGTAGAGTGCGGCGAGGTTGGAACTGAGGAAGGTCTTACCGTCACCGGACTCGGTGGAGGTGATGCAGATCATCATCTTGTCCTTGCGCTTGAGCACGAACTCGATACGCGTACGGATGGCACGGAGCATCTCCGCGTAACTCGATCGCGGTGAGGCTCGTACCAGCGTCGGGTTCTGGTTACGCGCGTGACGCAACGTACCGATGAGCCGGAAGAAACGCAGACGTACCACATCCTTCGGACTGCGGATCTTGTTATTGAGCAACTCACTCAAGATAATGAGAATCAGCGGAATCAGGAATCCGACAATCAGATAGGTGGTCGTGGTCTTGGATTTCGCCTTGGCGTTCATGATAGCCGTCGTACGCGCCTTATCCATGATGGAGTTATCCGGCGTGTTGGAGGCTTTCTGTATCTCCGCCTCGGCACGTTTCTGCAGGAAAAACGTGTAGTAGTTGTCATCGATGCGGTAGTTACGCTCGATAGCCACCATCTGCAGCTCTTTCTTGGGCAACTGTTTGATTGAATGCTCCACCTCATCCATACGGCGCTGCAGGTCTGCTTTCTCAATCTCCAGACTCGCCCGCATGGACGATACCACCTCCTCAATCGAGGTCTTGACGTTCTCGATATCCTTGGTGTACTTGGCATAGTATACGTTCTTCTCCGTCAACTCACCGCGCTGTACACGTAATTCGTTCAACTGGGTCACCAGACTCATCAGCATCGGTTCGTTCACACCCATCGTGGTCGGCGCGATGACGGCTCCGGTCTCGATATTCTGGTGGATATAACCGATCAGGTAATCGAAATAGGTCTCTCTCAGACGCAACTCCATCGACTGCTGGTCGTAGGAAGCGATCTGTCCCATCAGCTGACCGGCATAGGAGTTGACATCGACGAACTTGTTCTCCTGACGGAAATTGGTCATCGCTCCTTCGCTCACTTGCAAGGACGACTGCAGATTATCCAACTGCTCGTTGATGAACCGAATCGAGTTCTCCGCCACCTCGTTCTTCTGCTCGAGGTTCTGCAGCAGGTAGATCTTCGCTAACTTATCGATGAACTCACAGTCACGCTGCGGGGTCTCACTGGTGAGCGAGAGGGCCAGCACGGTCGATCCTTCGGTCACGAAGCTCAACTGCAGACGACTCATGAACTCATCCACCAGCGACTCATGGGTACGGAAACGGAAATACATCTTCCCGCTGTTCACCATCAGTTCGGTCGGCCAGATCGTGATATCGAACAGCGAACAATGCACCGGTTCACCGTAGCGTACCTCCAGTTCGAGCGGCAGCTCCTCTTCGGTGGAAGAGATACGGAGCGTACCGTCGTTACGGAACGATACTTGGAAAAGCGGACCGTACGCACGGGGGTCCACACGCGTGAACTCGACCAGAATAGGCGTCTGACGGTAGAGCTGACGGGTCTTGAAACGACCTTGGGTGATATACTCTACGTTCATGAACGGTAACGAGTCCACCACGCGGCTCATCAGGTCGTACGAGTTGAGCATGATCATCTGGTTGTTGACGTTCTTGTAACCGGCATCCACACCGAAACCCTGCATCAAGGCAAAGTTCGTCGCACCGTAACCCGTGTTCTCCTTGATCACGATCGTTCCCTGCGAGAAATACTGCGGGATCCAACGACGGTTCTTCAACATCGCCATACCCATCGCGATCACCAGTGCGATCACGAACAGGTACCAGTAATGGAGGAAGGTAAAGAACCACTCTAAGGGGTTAAAGTTCAGACTGCCGTCATCGTCGTCGTCTTTCTGCTGCGGATCAGCCATGTAGTAGTGCTGATTGCCACCCGGATTGTAATAATTGCTGCTACCACCGGGGGTGTAGTAACTGCTGTTACCTCCCGGGGAGTAATACATATTGTTTCCTCCGGGGATGTACGCGGAGTTGTTTCCTCCGCCGTGTGAATAGTAATAATTCTTATCTGCCATCTTATTTATACAAATATGCTACGTAATTGAGTACCGTTGTCAGTAACGCCACCGAGCTGGTGATCAGTCCGATGAAGCCCGAGTAGTTCGGAACGGTATAGAAACTGTTCTTCGCACGGGCTACATAGATCACATCGTTCGGATACACATAATAGTACTTGGAATCAATGATCGAGTTGGTACGCATATCGAACTCCAGTATCTCCGGTTCCTCACCGTTATCGCGCGGACGGATGATACGGATGTGACGGCGGTCACCGCTGTTCATCATATCGCCTGTCATCGCGAGCGCCTGGAAGATATTCATCTTCTCCTTATAGATATAGAACTGACCCGAATGGGCGTCACCCACCACCGAGAAATACTTGTTGTACAGCGCCACTTTCACGTCGGCATCGGGGATGATCTCACGGAACGCAGCCTTAAGCGTATCCTGTGCCTCGACCTCCGTCAGACCCTGTAACTTCACCGGATGCAAGAAAGGCAGATCGACCGTTCCGTCCTCGTGTACACGGTACGAATTGGCATACTGACCGTAGGTGTTGATATTATTCGCACCCAACATCTTACTCATCGTCTCATCCATCGTGATCAGACGGTAGATAATCTCATCGTTGATACGAATACGGTACGGTTCGTACGCTACCGAGTCATAGACCGGCAGTTTGTTCTGCTTGGTCGGCTCCTGGAGATAACCGATCACGCGATGCGAGTAACAACTCGACATCAATACGGCTACGAGGCCCATGAAAAGGATTCTCATCGGTTTCATTTGCTACCTCCTTTCCCGTAATATTTGTTCACATGATTGATACCGGTCTGCACGATCGAGTAAACGAACACACCGAACGAGATGGTCGCGGCCGTCACACCGATCACGGTCGTTACGTGGTTGATACCGAAGCTGTAACCCGGGATCTGACGGATATAGATGATATCGTTCGGCTCGATGTAATAGTACTCCGAGTTCACGATATCCTTCGAGCGGGCATCAAAGGTCTTGATAGTCGTCACACCGTTCTTCTCCCGAACGAGCTTGATCTCCTTGCGGCTGTTGAACTCACCTAAGTCACCCGCCATAGCCAGAGCCTCGAAGATGGTCATCTTCTCCTTGTTAATCGGATAGCGACCGCTCTGTGCTCCGATAACCGAGAAAGAACGGTTCACGATATTGACCTCCACAGAGACGGTGCTGTATCCCGGCAACTCCTGTAGCAAAGTACTTAACTCCTGCTCCAGTTGTTTCTTCACCTCACGAGTGGTCTTACCCTGAACGTACTGCTTGCCGATGGTCGGGAAATCGATGTTTCCGTCCTCGTCGATGAGATAGGTGTACAGGTCATAACTACCGTACGCACCACCACCGTTACCCATCTGCTGGCGCATTTGGGAACTATTGGCTCCGCCGGCGTTGTACATCTTCATGATCGTCTCTTCTAAAGAATACACATAGACATACAGACGGTCGCCGATACGTAACTCATAGTCCTCGAATGCCAGCGTATCCGCATACGACGGAATATGCCGGTCCGGCTCCTGCATGTAGTTCACTTTCCGCGCCGTCACACAGGACGACAACGCGATAGCGACTACTGCCAGAAAGAATAAATATTTAAATTTTAAAATCATAAATCTTAAATCTTAAATTCGCGCTAGCGACGCTCATCCCAACCAAAGGGGTGTTTTGCTAAGGGTAACTTCGCCAGCGGGTGGTACTCTCCTACCAAACCGATCGGCTCGGCATGACGGATCTGACTGACGGTCTCGATACACGGACGTGCCTCGCTGATACGGAAACCTTCGCCGGCAAGGATCTTCTTGTAACTCTCCGTATGCAGCTCCGTGAAACCCTGCGAGAACTCAAACTCCTCGCCGTCGATATTGAGCGTACGGTAGGTACGTTTCTCTCCCTGCACCGCATTGGCCGGCAGACACTCCGCATTGATACTGAGGAAATAACGTACGCGCGCGTGCTCGAGTTCCAAGTATCCTGCTACACGGTCAAAACTCATCACATGAACGATATTTTGCTTCACCGCACCGAACACCCACTGCAGCATATCGTAAAAATGCACACCGATGTTCGTCGCGATACCGCCGGACTTATGCACGTCCCCTTTCCAGGACGCATAGTACCAGTTTCCGCGACTTGTGATATAGGTAAGGTCCACATCGTACACTTTCTTCGGATCGGCTGCCGTCTCACGCTCCACTTTCTCTTTCAACGTACGGATCTTGTCGTGCAGACGCAGCTGCAGGATCGTGTACGCTTTGTGTCCCGTCTCGCGTTCCAACTCGATGAGGTTATCGATGTTATAAGGGTTCAGCACCAGCGGTTTCTCACAGATCACATCGCAACCCAGACGCAGACCGTAACGGATAAACGCATCGTGCGTGTAGTTCGGGGTACAGATCGACACCCAGTTGAGCGGGTTCTCCGTCCGCATCTGCTTGGAACAAAAACGGTCAAACTGCTCATTCTCCGTGTAGAACGAACAATCCGGGAAGGACGAGTCCAGACGTCCTACCGAATCAAACTTGTCATACGCCACTAACAGGTTGTTGCCTGTATCCGCAATCGCTTTAATATGCCGCGGCGCAATATATCCCGCCGCACCAATCAATGCAAAATTTAATTTTTTGTTTTCCACAATAAAATCCTCTTAATTATATTCTTAATATTCTGTGTTATTGCTTCTTTGTACCACTCGCCGCGGTTATTGGTCCACCGCTGCGGATGGGTGGTGATCATCACGTGTGCCGGTAACTGTCCCGCCTCGATGGCCTTCAGCAGTTCCGGTGTCGTGTGCCAGCTTAGTCCTTTGCGGGTCCATTCGTCCTGAAATCCCGGTATCTTGTCCCGCACACTTACTTTGTATCCGTCCCAGCAGCGCCCCGTGTCCGTGAGGTAGAACACATCGTTCCAATCTGTATCCAGATAGGGTTCACCCAGGATCCCTAAGGCCTTATAGTCGTACTGTTTCCACAGGTCCTTTCCGTCCCATTTGCTCGTCGGTGCACCGTGCATACATATCGTCTCGACCGCATAGTACTGACGGAAATACTCCAGCCAGGTCGTAAAATGATCGTACGCTTTTTTTGTATCTCCCCCACAGAGACTCATGTCCTCGTAGTGGTAACCGATCTCATGTCCCAGACTCACAATCGCCCGGATGATCTCGGGGTTATTACTCCCCTTTCCTACCCGGAAGTAATACGTCGCTTTCGCTCCCAAGGACGCCTCTATCTGCGCCGTCTTCAGACTGTTCTCCGGCTTCGCATCGACGTCATGACGCAAGATAACATATTTGTCGTCATGACGTGATGACGTGATCACGTAGTCACGATAAGATATCAACCGATACCCTTTCGCCTGCAGTCTCTCTAACAACGTCCGATATATGTCTAAACTAAAATCTCTCATCGCTCTGCGCGCATGGGGTTCTCCAAAAAATCTTTGTACGCGAGACGGATGCCGTCCTCCAGTTCAGTCTTATACGTCCAACCGAGCTTCGTTGCTTTGCTTACATCCAGCAATTTTCTCGGTGTTCCGTCCGGACGGGTCGTATCCCAGAGGATCTCTCCTTCGTAACCCACCACCTTGGCTACCAGTTCGGTTAATTCTTTAATACTCAACTCCTTACCCGTTCCGGCATTGACGGTCTCGTTACCGCTGTAGTTATTCATCAGGAACACACAGAGGTTCGCCAGGTCATCCACGTACAGGAACTCGCGTAATGGACTACCGGTGCCCCAGCAGGTCACGGAAGTTTTCCCCTCTACTTTCGCCTCATGGAAGCGACGGATCAGTGCCGGCAGCACATGACTGTGTTCAGGATGGTAGTTATCGTTAGGGCCGTACAGGTTGGTCGGCATCACAGAAATATAATCGGTGCCGTATTGCCGATTCAAGAACTCGCAGTACTTGAGTCCGGAGATCTTCGCCAGCGCATACGCCTCGTTGGTTTTCTCCAACTCACCGGTCAGCAGACAACTCTCCTGCATCGGCTGCGGTGCCAGACGCGGGTAGATACAACTCGAGCCTAAAAACTCTAATTTCTTCACCCCATTCTTCCACGCCGCATGGATGACGTTCATCTCCAGGATCATGTTGTCATACATGAAATCCGCCAGATGCCGCTCGTTGGCAATGATACCTCCCACTTTGGCGGCAGCCAGGAACACATATTCCGGCTTCTCCGTTTCAAAGAAACGCTCTACCTCCTCCTGCCGGCAGAGGTCCAACTCCTTATGCGTCCGGGTTACGATGTTCGTATATCCCTGACGATGCAGTTCACGCACAATCGCGGAACCCACCATGCCTCTATGTCCGGCAACGTATATTTTACTATCTTTATTCATTACTTAACAATTCCCTTCTCCAAATATTCCGCCAAATTGAAATGCTCGCGCGTCACTTTCCGCATATCGTGCTTGACCATGATCTCGACCAGTTGCTCAAAACTCGTGCGCTGCGGGTTCCAACCCAACTCACGCTTCGCTTTACTCGGATCACCCAAGAGGTTCACCACATCGGTCGGCCGGTAGAAATCCGGGCTGACAGCTACAACCACATCACCCACATTCACCCGTTCATCCATTAATCCATTCACCCTTTCTACAATACCTTTTTCATCTACTCCCTGACCTTCCCAACGCAACTCAATACCTGCGTGGTGGAAAGCAAGGGTAGCGAACTCACGCACGGTGTGTTGTACACCGGTGGCGATCACGAAATCCTCCGGTTTGTCTTGCTGCAGAATCAACCACATGCACTCCACGTAGTCCTTGGCGTACCCCCAGTCACGGAGCGAATCCAGATTGCCCAAATACAAGCACTCCTGTTTACCTTGCGCAATACGTGCGGCAGCCAACGTGATCTTACGCGTCACGAAAGTCTCCCCGCGGCGCTCGGACTCATGGTTAAAGAGGATACCCGAGCAGCAGAACATATCGTACGCCTCGCGGTACTCCTTGATGATCCAGTAACCGTATAACTTCGCCACGGCGTACGGACTATACGGATGGAAGGGGGTCGTCTCCGATTGCGGAACCTCTTCTACCTTACCGTATAACTCAGATGTCGAAGCCTGATAGATCTTACAGCTCTTTTCCAGATGGTTCGTACGAACCGCCTCCAAGATACGCAGTACACCCACAGCATCAACGTCAGCCGTGAACTCCGGGGCATCAAACGACACCTGCACGTGACTCTGCGCGGCGAGGTTGTATATCTCATCCGGTTGCACCTTGCCTACCAACTTCACCAACGACATCGAGTCGCTCATGTCGGCATAGTGCAAATGAAAATGCGGCGTACCCTCCAAGTGGGCGATACGCTCGCGATAATCGACCGAGCTACGACGGATGATACCGTGTACCTCGTATCCCTTCTCCAACAAAAACTCCGACAGATAACTGCCATCCTGACCGGTCACACCGGTGATCAATGCTACTTTTGCCATGTTTAATCTTTTGTACTGAAGTTTGTTTCGCGCGTCATGCTTTCGAGCCGCTCGACCAAAATCGGGCGCAAAGTTACAACTTTTTTTTGACATACGCAAGCCCGCGCGCGTTTTTTCCGTAAAAAATATAAATTAACCACAGATTGGGTCAAGTTCCGATCACGGATTAATCAGCGTCAAAAGTTACACCAAATAAAGGGCAATGACTATGAGCACCATAGGATACCCATACAATACCCATAGGATACCCATAGGATAAATCATCAAAAAATGCATTTTTTTGAACTTTTACTGTATATATACATAGTATATATACACTTTTTGTTTAATATTTTATATTTGCATATATCAATTTTTTTTTGTACCTTTGCAGCCGGAAACAAAAATCAATCTCTAAAATTAGTACTAGTATGAAGAAAATTTTTACGCTTTGTGTCGTTGCCATGATGGCAGTTTCGATCTCCGCTCGTACCTACAAGCACAGTGTGGGTATGGTAGCCGGTTTAGGTATCGGTGCGCAGTATAAGACGATGGTGATGGAAAACTTCACGATCCTTGCTGAGTTGGGTTATTTCATGAACCTCGACGGCGGTTTGAATACAACCTACAATGTCCATGGTGGTTATTCGGGCGCAGTTGCTAACGGTGTGTTCGCTTACCAGGCCAACATTGTGGAGAGCGACGGTATCCGTTTGGACTACTATGCCGGAGGTCAGATCAAAGGCGGTTATACCGGCTATATGGGAGTTGCAGCAGGTGTGATCGGTCTGGGTGCAGCCGGTGGTATTGAGCTCAACATGCACAATGCCCCGATCGCCGTATCGTTTGACTTCCGTCCGGGTTGGGCTACGTTATTGCTTAATGCCGGAGGAACGACAGCTGCTGTGGATATGTTCGACTATTCATTCAACTTAGGTGTCCGCTACACCTTCTAAGATAGTCGTTCCTGAAGGTTGTACTCGAGTACTGCTGCACGCTTGTTGTGCACCGTGCTCGAGTGCAATTGTTGAATGGTTACTGGCCCATGGGATAGAGCCGGTGATCTACTATTTTAATCCCAACATTTATCCGCGTGAAGAGTACGAGATTCGCAAGAATGAAAGTAAGCGTCACGCGGATTCGCTCGGTATCCGATGGATAGACGAGGATTATGACCACGAACGCTGGCGGCAGGAGGTATGCGGTCTGGAGCACGAACCAGAACGGGGCAAACGCTGCGAACAATGCTTCTATATCCGGCTAAAGAAGACGGCGAAGAAAGCGCAGGAACTAGGCATCGAATACTTCGCAACCACCCTTGCCTCGTCTCGTTGGAAAAACCTCGAGCAGATCAACGCTGCCGGTAAAGCCGCTGCACAAGCCGTCAGTAGTCAGTATTCAGTAGTCAGATTCTGGGATCAGAACTGGCGCAAGGACGGATTGCAGGAGCGGCGCAACGAGTTGCTCAAAGCATATAATTTTTATAACCAGAAATACTGCGGCTGTGAGTTCAGCCAACGATCATGATCACGAATGCCCTTGCTATCATTGCTATCATCTTAGCGACCATCCTCTTTGTACCGATGGTTTGCCGTAAGATACGCATCCCCAGCATTGTGGGATTCATCCTTGTCGGCATCGTGGTCGGCCCGTACGGATTCAACCTCATCAGCGGAGGAGACACGATCCAGACGCTCGGCAAGATAGGTATGCTGTATATCATGCTGCAGGCGGGTATCGAGGTCGATATCAATGATTTCCGGCAGCAACGCAAACATGCGATCATCTACGGTTTCTATTCGTTCATCTTTCCTTTTGCATTAGGTCTGGTCACGAGTCGGCTCTTAGGTTTCAACTGGGTAACGAGTTCGTTGATGGGTGCGATGTACGGTTCGCATACGCTGATGACCTACCCCATCGTCAGCCGGTACGGTGTTCAGAAGAACGCAGCGGCAAACATCGCCATCGGTGGTACGATGCTCACTATCTCGCTTTCGCTCTTGGTGCTGGCGTATCTGAAATCCAACTTCGTCTATCAGGACGCGATCACGACCGGTGGTCTGATCATGCGTGCGGTAGCCACTTTAGCCATCATCACGATCGTCTTTCCGTGGCTTGCCCAGCGTTATTTCAAGCGCTGGACCGACCCGACGAGTGGTTTTTTGGTGGTGATGACGATGATGGTGGTGTCGGCGCTGTTAGCAGACTGGGCCGGACTGGAAGGGATCTTAGGTGCCTTCATCTGCGGTGTGGCTTTGAACCGGTTGGTACCGAACTTGGGTCCGGTGATGATGCGCATCAACTTCGTGGGAAACAATATCTTCGTACCCTTGTTCCTGATCGGCGTAGGTATGATGATCGATATATCGCTGCTGTGGGAAGGCTGGTCAACGATTATCATTGCGCTCGTGATGATTGCCACCAAGTTAGCCGGCAAATGGATTGCCGCCTGGCTGGCGCAGAAACATTTTGATTTGCAGGTAGCCGAGCGGCAGTTGATGTTTGGTCTGACGCACGCGACGGCAGCGGGTACGCTGGCCATCGTGACGATCGGTTACGAGACGGGTATCTTCAATGCCGAGATATTGAACGCCGCAGTGCTGATGATCTTAGTACTCTGCACCTCCGCTTCGTTCATCACCGAGTACGCCGCCAAGCAGTTGGCGCTGCAGGAAGCAGCACGACTGGAGGCAGATAAGATGGACGACAGCTGGCAGGTGATGAGTATCGGAGAGAACCGCCATTTCGAGCTCAAGGAGTTGAGTGAGTTAGCAGAGTTGCACGATGCGGACTTATCGTCCGAGAGTGACTGGACCGAGGCCCTCAATCACATCAACCGCCAACGCAAAGCCTCCATCATCTACCATCCTAACCAACCTATCAACACAATCAACCGTTTGTTAGTCGCCGTGCCGCGTTATGCGGAGAAAGAGCACGATTTCATCTCGTGCTTCGGTCTGGTTCGTCGTCTGAGCAGTCAGATCGGTGCACGCGTGATCTTCTTCACCAACGAAGACACCCAAAAAGTGCTGCAGGCTTTCTGCCGCCGTAAAGGGAAGTACTTACGTGCGTCGTACCGCGAGATGGAGAACTGGGAAGATGCGCTGATGCTTGCCAAACAGATGGTACCGGACGATATGATTGTCTTCATCAACGCCCGCCCCTCTACTCCTTCCTATAACCCGCTCTTCGAGCAGGTACCCAAGTCCTTGGACCGCTTCTTCAGCGACCATAGTTACCTCGTCGTGTATCCTGAACAGGAGACCGGTGCAGCGATCCCGGATATCATGACCGGAGACACACCGCAAGCAAGTCTGACGTGGAAAATGATCGGTTGGATCAAGAAGCAGATTTTAGCTTTTCAACAAAGACCACCCAGAGGCCAAAAAGCATAGCGTAGAACGCGAGCTTGAAGACGATATCGTGCATCACGTGGAACCAGTCCGGATGGAACTCGATGATGAGCGCAATGGCTGCTATGCGCGCGATATTAAAGAGGTAACAGCAGAGCCAACCGAGGGGAATGAACCATAGCTTGTGCTTCCATCCGCCGCGGACGGTCAGAATGAGCCAGAACCAGATAAAACTCTGCTTGAGACCGGTGCACCCCCAGATGATCTTGGTACCGTTACCGGAGTCAAAATGAATAGTGTACGTATCCGTCAGGTGTACCGTATCGCGGAAGAACGACACAATCCCATATACAACATTCGCCACATGCGCGGCCATCCATGCAAAAGGTGCCGTCACGTCGCATCCTAACCAGGTCACGACCGCTCCGTTCTCATCACCGGAGAAGGTCCATTTCCAGGCATAGTTCGCCACTAGCAGCGTGATCATGAAGATCATCACATCCGTGTAGGGTTCAAATCGTTGTTTTAGCGAAAGGTACCTCATCGATGGCACAGAAATCGTGGTCTAAATACTTGAAATAACCGGCTTGGCAAACCATAGCGGCATTATCGGTCGTGAAAGAGAAAGGCGGAATAAAGACCTCCCATCTGTACTTCTTTCCATAATCGACAAACGCCTGCCGGAGGGCACTGTTCGCCGACACACCGCCTGCCACCGCGACTTGGGTAATATGCAGATCGAGCGCGGCTTTTTTGAGTTTCCGCATGAGGATATCCACCACTGTCGCCTGTAGGCTCGCGCACATATCCTCACGGAGATTTGGAACATCTGCCGCCAAGGCATCGATGGTCTCAACGCCGTGTTCTTTGAGCATGTCGCGCAGCGTATAGAGGAAGGATGTCTTGAGTCCGGAGAAGGAGTAATCGTAACCGGGGATATTAGGTTTGGCAAAGGGATATTTGGCGGAGTCTCCGAGTTTGGCCAACTTATCGATCCACGGACCACCGGGATACGGCAGGCCGAGTACTTTCGCACATTTATCGAAGGCTTCCCCGGCGGCATCGTCGATGGTCTGACCGATGATCTGCATGTCGTTGTACGCCTTGACCAGGACAATCTGCGAGTTACCTCCGGAGACGAGCAGGCAGAGGAAGGGGAAAGAAGGGTGCTTGAGTCCCGTACCGTCTTCGACAAAATGCGCCAGCACGTGACCCTGCAGATGGTTCACATCAATCAGCGGGACGTTCAACGAGAGCGCCAGACCTTTGGCAAAGGACGTTCCGACGAGCAGCGAACCTAACAGACCCGGTCCGCGGGTGAAGGCGATGGCAGAAATGTCGTTCTTAGTCACCCCTGCCCTCTTGAGCGCCGTGTCAACCACCGGCAAAATATTCTGTTGGTGCGCCCGGCTGGCGAGTTCCGGTACAACTCCTCCGTACTCCTCATGCACTTTCTGACTCGCAATTACATTGCTGCGCAATATACCATCCACGATCACCGCCGAAGAGGTATCATCGCAGCTGGATTCAATTGCTAATATGACGGTTCTTTTTTCCATTATTTTCAAAATCGACCGCAAAGGTACGATTTTTTTTTGAATTGTGCAAATTTATTTGCGTATGTCGATTCTTTTTTGTAACTTTGCGGTCGATTTATGCAAACAGAAACAAAAAATAAATTCACGACTTGGTGGCGCGGTCAACGTAGTACGTTGAGTGGGGCGCACAGAGAGCAGCTTCAGTCGCTCCGTGGGGCGATTTGGTTCCATGCGGCGTCGGTGGGTGAGTTTGAGCAGGCGCGGACGATAATTGAAAAATTAAGAATTCAAAATTCAAAATTCAAAATTGTTGTTACTTTTTTCAGTCCATCGGGATATGAGGCGCGGAAGAACTACGACTTAGCAGATGGTATCTTCTATCTGCCTCTGCCTACGCGCAGGAACGCACGCCAATTTATCGATGCCTTGCAGCCGTCGATGGCTATTTTTGTGAAGTACGAGTTCTGGCCGGCGTATCTGAAGGAATTGAAGCAACGCGGTATCCCGACCTACAGTATCTCGGCGATCTTCCGTCCTACCCAACGGTTCTTTCAATGGTACGGTAAGGCATCGTTACAATTGCTGCACTGTTTCACGCATTTGTTCGTTCAGGACGAGGCGTCGCGGGCGTTATTGGAGGCACACGGTGTGACGCATTGTTCGGTAGCGGGAGATACCCGTTTTGACCGCGTAGGAGAGATCATGGCCAAAGGGCTCAAAGCGGAAGACCCGCGTCTGAGACCGATCCTGCAGTTTATCGAGGGTTGTAACCACGTGATCATCGCCGGCAGTACCTGGCCGAAGGATGAGAAACTGTTGGTACGTTATATGGAGGAATGCGAAGACCGACCGACGGGTGAGCGGGTGAAGTTGATTCTGGTGCCGCACGAGATTACATGGAAACGGTTGCATTATATCTTCAATCTCTTCCAGGGTCGTCTCGTACGTTACAGCACCGCCAAGAAAGAGACGATGATCCATGCCAACGTGATGGTGATCGATGCGATGGGCTTGCTGTCCACCTTATATCGGTACGCGAACGTAGCGTATGTAGGCGGTGGTTTCGGTGTAGGAATCCACAACACGATCGAGGCAGCCGTCTATGGTGTACCGGTGATCTTCGGTCCCAACTACCATCATTTCCGTGAAGCGCAGGGTCTGATTGATGCCGGTGCGGCACGGAGTATAGCCGATTACGAGCGTTTCCGCGACGCGATGGATACCGCGTTGGCGAACGACAAAGAGATAGGCGCCAAAGCCGCAGCGTATGTGCAGTCGGAAATCGGCGCGACGGAGAAAATCTTTGAAAAGATTTTTAGTTGAATGTTGAAAGTTTAAGGTTTAAAGATTATGGCACAAAAACCAAGTATACCAAAGGGGACGCGGGACTTCGGACAAGTCGAAATGGCGCGTCGCAATTATATCTTCAACACGATCAAGAATGTGTTCACCTT
>CADCCH010000026.1:33251-48201 GCA_902799875.1 uncultured Bacteroidales bacterium
ATCGGCACGCTGATGGGTAAGTACGGTGAGGAGGGAGACAAATTGCTCTTCCGTATCCAGAACAGCGGTGAGAAAGCAAGTTTGGCACCGGAGAAAGGTCTGCGTTATGACCTGACGGTACCTTTTGCACGGTACGTAGTACAGCACCGCGAGGAGATTGCTTTTCCGTTCAAGCGTTTTCAGATCCAACCGGTCTGGCGTGCGGACCGTCCGCAGAAAGGACGTTACCGCGAGTTCTACCAGTGCGATGTGGATGTGATCGGTAGTGACAGTCTCGTCGGTGAGTTGGAGTTGATTCAGATTGTGGAAGAGGTGTACAAGCGCCTGGGCATCCGTGTGTGCCTGCATATCAACAACCGCAAGATCCTTGCCGGAATCGCCGAGGTCATCGGTGCTCCTGACAAGATGATCGATATCACCGTGGCAATCGACAAACTCGACAAGATCGGCGTAGAGGCGGTGAATGCGGAACTGATGGAACGCGGTCTGGATGCTGAGCAGGTAGCTAAGTTGCAACCGATCCTGAACCTCAGCGGAACGACCGCAGAGAAACTGACGGCTCTGAAGACGATTTTAGCAAGCAGTGAGACCGGTCTGAAAGGTGTGGAAGAATTGGAAGAAGTATTCCAATTATTGGAGAAAGTAGATTGCAGATTGAATATTGAGTTGGATCTGTGTCTCGCACGCGGACTGAATTACTACACGGGTGCGATCTTTGAAGTGAAGGCCTTGGATGCGCAGATCGGCTCCATCACCGGTGGCGGTCGGTACGATAATCTGACGGGTATCTTTGGTCTCCCGGGCGTATCGGGTGTCGGTATCTCGTTCGGTGCAGACCGTATCTATGATGTACTCACGGAGTTGGATTTATTCCCGAAGGAATTATTGTCCGCCACGCAAGTGCTCTTCGCTACGTTCGGTCAAGACGAATTACATTATGCGCTCAAGTGGGCGAAAGAGCTGCGGGCACGCAATATTGCGGTAGAGGTTTATCCGGAGCCGACGAAGATGAAGAAGCAGATGGGCTACGCGGACGACAAGCAGATCCCGTACGTAGCGATTGTGGGTGGTAACGAGATGGAGACCAACACGGTGATGCTGAAGAATATGCTTACCGGAGAACAGAAACAAGTAACACTCGACGAGTTATGCAACACGATACAGTAAAAGAGTTTGATGAGGTAACGGCCAAATGTCGGGCGGTGTTTGTGGACAAGATGAGCGACTACGGTGCTTCGTGGCGTATCTTCCGTCTGCAAGGCATCTCGGATCAGCTGTATATCAAGGTCAAGAACATCCGTCAGCGGCAAGAGACGGGTGTGAGTCTGGTAGGGGACGATATCGAGGGCAACCTGCGTGCGATCGTCAACTACGGTATCATGGCCATCATCCAGGACCGGCAGGGTTTTGCGGACGGTGTGGATATCAGTAACGAACAAGCTACCCTGCTCTACGACCAGGTACTCAACGAGGCTAAAGAGTTGATGCTGCGCAAGAACCATGACTACGGGGAGGCATGGCGCGAGATGAGCAAAGAAGGGATCGTGGATATGATCATGGCCAAGATCATCCGCATCAAGACCATCCTCGAGCACGACGGCAAGACGATTGCGTCGGAAGGTGTGGAAGGCAATTATTTTGATATTATTAACTATGCGATATTTGATTTGATTCATTATGCAGAAAACTAAGATCCAACATATTATCGGAAGCACAGCGCGAGAGATATTGGCGCTGACGTTCCTGTTCTCGGGTTTCGTGAAAGCCGTGGATCCCTTAGGGACGGTGTATAAGATTGAGGATTACCTGAAGGCCTTCGGTGGGGTGATGACGGACCTGATGCCCTTGGCCGGTGCCGCAGCCGTGTGTCTGATCCTGGCAGAATGGTTGTTAGGCGTGTGCATGCTCTTTAATGTACGCACGAAGATCACGTCGTGGCTGACCCTGTTGTTCTATCTGGTGATGACACCGCTGACGCTGTGGATCGCGTTGACGAATCCGGTTTCTGACTGCGGATGTTTCGGAGACGCACTGGTGCTGACCAACTGGCAGACCTTCTGGAAGAATATCGTGCTGCTGACACTGGCAATCATATTGCTGTGTTGTCATAAAGCCATCCCGCAGTTGTTCAGTTGGTGGGCGGAAATCGTTATTGCCCTCCTTGGTCTCGGTTCCGGTTTGGCGATTATGGGCTACAGTTATACCCACTTGCCCCCGCTGGATTTCCGTCCATATAAGATCGGTAACAACATTCCTGAACTGATGGAGATTCCGGAGGATGCCGAGCCGGACCAGTATCAGGTGACGCTTATCTATGCTAAAGAGGACGGTATCGAGCAGGAGTTTACTTTGGAGAACTACCCCAAGAACGACCCCGAATGGATTTTTGTGGACCAGAAATCCGTCTTGGTCAAGAAAGGTTACGAGGCCCCGATCCATGACTTCGAGATCCTGACGATGGACTTTGAGGACATCACGTACGATATTTTAGAGTCCGAAGAACCGGTGACTCTGGTGACGATGTACGATCTGAAGAAGACCGACCTTAAGCAGATAGACAAAGTGCGCGACCTGTACAGCGAGTGCTGGGACCAAGGCACCCTCTGCTATTTCCTTACCGGCAGCGGAGAGGATGAAATTGAAGCGTTCAGCGAAGCGCACGATCTGCCGCTGGATGCGTTCTGCACGATTGATCCGGTGACCTTAAAAACGATTGTACGTGCGAACCCGGGCGTGTTCGTGGTACAAAACGGCACGATTATTGATAAGTATAATATCAAACAAAAATAGTTAGAATCAATGAGAAAAGTTTTATTGGGATTATTCCTATTGCCGTTCCTCGCCGTGATGGCGAATCAACGGAGCGTGGAGGAGGCTGCTGAGATAGCAGCGCGCTTCACCAATCAACAGCCGCGTCTGAGGATGGCGCTCAAGGCGGATCGTAAAGCAAAGGATTTGCGTCTGGCGCATCAAGCCATGAAGAACGAGAAGGACGAAGCGGCGTTTTATGTTTTCAACCAAGGGGAAGAGAACGGTTTTGTGATTGTATCGGCGGATGACCGTACGGCGGAAGAAGTACTGGTGTACAGCGACAAGGGTACGTTTGATGCAGATAAGATCAACCCTGCTTTTGCATGGTGGCTGAGTCGTTTCACGGAGGAGATCTCGTCCATCGCGGACGATGTAGAGCCGGCACAAGCACCCGCTGCGACGCAAGAGGTGACCCCTATTGAGCCGCTGTTAGTGAACAAAGAAGGCATTGAGATTACATGGGAGCAACAATATCCCTATAATATTTACTGCCCCAGAGACCAACGGGATAACACAAAGTGTTATACCGGTTGTGTAGCTACCGCAGCTGCGCAAATCATGTACAAATGGTGCTGGCCGACCAAGGGAACGGGTGAGAGCAGTTATACATGGTCCGACTGTTTGAAAGTCGATATGTGGGAAGAGTGCTCCAGTTCGTACGATACGATTCTCTCGGCTAACTACGGCGAGACGACTTACGAATGGGATCTGATGGAGCCGGCTTATATCGGTAAGACGGGTATCAAGCCTGTCCAACGCCGAGCGGTAGCGCTGCTGATGTATCATTGCGGTGTCGCATCCGAGATGAATTACGGCGGTGATGCTGCCGGCGGATCCGGTACATTAACAGATTACATGGCGTACGGTTTGGAGCACTATTTGGGCTACGAATACGAGAAATACATCACGATGTACCCGAAGTCTTACGGTCCGGCCCACGACGGTGTGCCGACGGATTATGACGTCAAATCAGCTACGTTCATTGAACTCTTCAACAAAGACCTCGAGGCCGGTCGTCCGATCCTTATGGGTGGAGCCGATTACCGGTTCGGTGGTCACGCGTTTGTGTGTGACGGTCGCGACAAGGATAATAAGTTCCACATCAACTGGGGCTGGGAAGGAGAGAACAACTGCTACACAGCCATTACCTCCTTGCAACCCAGTGGTACTCAGTATAAGTTCAGTACCGGTGTAGATGCCATCATCGGTCTGCATCCGGCTGCTCCGTATGCCGTAGAGCAGGTGGAGGTAAAGCAACAAAACGCCAGCAAGATCCTGCAGGACGGTCAGGTACTGATCGTGCGCGAGGGTGTGCGTTATAATACGGTAGGACAACGAGTTCAATAAAGATAAAACACAAGAAAATATGAAGAAATTTTGGGTAGGCCTTATGGCCTTGATGGTGTCGGTGACACTTTTTGCAGAGCGCGTGAGTCAGGATGATGCAGCACTTGTGGCAAACAATTTTATGAACGTCAGTTCGAGTTCGAATGTAAAGAAAGCCCTTCCGGTCAAGAAGATGGTGCGCAAAGCTACCGCGACGGAGGACCTCTATTACCTCTATGAGAACGCCAACGGTGAGGGTTGGGTGATCGTAGCAGCCAATGATGCGATGACGCCGATCTTGGCGTATTCGGAGACCGGTCACTTCCGTACGGACAATATGCCGGTGAACATCCAAAAATGGTTAGGTAAGTACAACAACTTCACCCGTAAGCTGGAGGCGGACGGTGTAGTAGCCTCCGAAGAGGCACAGAACGAATGGAAAGCGCTCCGTAAGGGTGCCCGTAAGGCTACGGCGAGCGTTGTCGTTGGTCCGCTGATTCAAACGACTTGGGATCAAGGAGAACCGTTCTGGAATCAATGTCCGAGCAAAAACGGCAGTAGAGCTTATACGGGTTGTGTAGCCACCGCTATGGCACAAGTGATGAAATACTGGAATTGGCCGGTACAAGGTACAGGAAGTAAATCCTATCGGCCTTTAGATCCGAATAGTGATGACTATGTGTATGGACCGTACAGTACCCAAAGTGCCGACTTCGGTGCGACCACGTACGATTGGGACAATATGCTGAACGCATACACCTATATCGATAGTTGGGGGACTGATCATGTTTTGAGTGGATTGACTACCGCACAAAAGGACGCTGTCGCTACCCTAATGTATCACTGCGGTGTAGCATCGGAGATGATGTACGGTGACTACGATGCCGGTGGTTCGGGTACGATAACCGTTAACTATGGTGACCTGACTTGGGGCGTTTCCACTACCAATCAGGGTGGTTGTGCGCAAAATGCATTGTGGGCATATTTCGGTTACAAGCAAGACAGCCTTATCGGTTACATGCGTGACGGATACGGAAGTTATTACGATTCCTGGACGGATGCTGCTTGGACAGCCATGATTAAGGAAGAGTTGGATAAGCAACGTCCGATCATGTATGCAGGTGCCGGTCAGGACGGTGGTCACAGTTTTATCTGCGACGGATACCGTACGGACAACTATTTCCACTTCAACTGGGGTTGGTCCGGTAGTAACGACGGATACTATACGCTTTCTAATCTCGTTCCCGGTAGCGGTGGTGCCGGAGGCGGTGACTATTCGTTCTCGGAAGACCAAGACGTGATTATCGGTATCGTGCCGGATCGCGACGATATAGAGCCGGGAGAGCCGGTACATATCACCTGGTCCGTAAACGGCGAAGCCGGTGAACCGGTGGAGGTAGAGAAAGGTAAGTTGATCACTCTTCCTGCAGACCCGACTTGCGACTGTGAGAAGGTGTTTGTCGGCTGGACCGCTTTGACGAGCATCAATCCGAACACCGAACCCTCCGACTTGTTCACGACGAATGCCGGTAAAATAGCTACCGCAGACATTACCTACTATGCCGTCTTTGCAGACGTAGAAGCAGGTGGAAGCGGTGAAAGTGCTTTCGACGGTCAGACAAGCGGCAGTTATAAGATCTATGCGATCGTAGACGGTGTGAAACACTATGCTACCATCACGAACAACAATAAGCTTCAGAGTTCGACGGATGCATCCGAGGCTACGGACTTTACTTTCACGAAAGTAAGCGGTGGCTTTACGGTTCAAAATGGTAACAAGTACATCAAGAACGGTAGTGGATCGAATATCACTGCCGGCACGCAATCTTTTGTTTGGGGAGTTACAGCCGGTACCAAAGGTACTTGGCGTTTGACTTCTGAGCAAGAAGGTCGTGCATTGATTTACCGTGCAAGCACATACAATGTCTTTGGCGGTTATTCGACCAGCAACGTAACGGCTACCGGTGACTACTATGATCTGGAGATCGGTGACGGTCAAGGTGGTCCTTCGTACAGCAACTACAGTAAGTCTTGCGACTGCGGTACGGAGTCGGTGGTGAATACGGTTATAGCAGCACCCAAGGCAGTGAAGATCATTGAGAACGGACAGATCGTGATCATCCGTGACAACGAGAAATATTCGATTGTAGGACAAAAAATTCAATAAACAGATACAATTATGAGAACAAGAATGGTTGCAGGTAACTGGAAAATGAACAAAAACCTGCAGGAAGGATTGGCATTGGCTTCGGAGCTCAAAGCCGCAGTAAAAGACCCCAAATGTGCCGTAGTTATCGGTACGCCGTTTATTCACCTGGCATCGGTAGCAGAGCTGCTGAAGGGTAGCCCGATTAAGGTAGCTGCAGAGAACTGCGCTGACCACGAGAAGGGTGCGTATACCGGTGAGGTAAGCGCTGAAATGGTGAAGTCTACCGGCGCAGAGTACGTCATCCTCGGTCACTCGGAACGTCGTCAGTACTACGCTGAGAGCTACGAGATGTTGGCTCAGAAAGTACGTCTGGCTTTGGCGAACGGTCTGAAGGTGATCTTCTGTATCGGTGAGGTCAAAGAGGAGCGTGAGGCAGGTCGTCAGAACGAGGTAGTAAAAGCACAACTCGAGGGTTCGGTCTTCGGTCTGAGCGCAGAGGAGTGGAAGAATATCGTGCTGGCATACGAGCCGGTATGGGCTATCGGAACGGGTCTGACCGCTACCCCGGAGCAGGCACAGGAGATCCACGCGTACATCCGTGGTCTGGTAGCAGAGAAATTCGGTAAGGCTGCTGCAGAAGACACCACCATCCTTTATGGCGGTAGCTGCAACGAGAAGAACGCAGCAGAGCTCTTCGCTTGCCCGGATATCGACGGTGGTCTGATCGGTGGTGCTGCACTCGTAGCAGAGAAATTCTTAGCAATTATCGCTGCACGATAACCGGTTTAGAACCGGTGCAGCTTAGCCATTCGGAACTATGGCATTAGTAAAATCGATTAATAGAAACGGTGAGCTCCTCACCCCGCACATCGCTGACGACGTGTTCATGGCAGAGAATGCCACTGTCGTCGGTGATGTGACGGTGGGGGAAGGCTCGAGTCTGTGGTTCAACTCGGTGCTCCGCGGTGACGTCAACACGATTGTCATCGGGAAGCACTGCAACATCCAGGACGGCGCGGTGCTGCATACGCTCTATCAGAAATCGACGATTCGTCTGGGTGACTACGTGTCCGTCGGACACAACGTCACGATCCATGGTGCGGATGTCGATGACTACGCGCTGATTGGGATGGGTGCTACCCTACTCGATGATGCGCATGTAGGCGAAGGAGCGATTGTAGCGGCTAACGCACTGGTGCTCAAAGGAACGCAGATAGGCCCGCACGAGATCTGGGGTGGTGTGCCGGCGAAATTCATAAAGAAAGCTGACCCCGAACAGACCGCAGAGATAAATAAAAAAATTGCTAATAACTATGCCATGTATGCTTCATGGTATAAAGACTAACACTATGTATAAACGCATCTTACTCAAACTCTCCGGCGAGAGTTTGGCCGGAGAAAGCAAACAGGGTATCGATACCCAACGTTTGGCAGAATACGCCGAGCAAGTGAAGAGTATAGCCCAAAAAGGTATCCAGGTAGGTATCGTCATCGGTGGTGGCAATATCTTCCGTGGTTTGAGTGGCGCACAGAAAGGTTTTGACCGCGTCAAAGGTGACCAGATGGGTATGTTAGCGACTGTGATCAATGCGCTGGCATTGGCATCGGCCTTAGAGTCCATCGGTCAACCGGTACGGGTACTGACCTCCATCCGCATGGAGCCGATTGGTGATTTCTACAGTCCTGCCAAGGCGCAACGATTGCTGGATAAAGGCAATGTAGTGATCCTGGCAGGCGGCACCGGAGCACCTTACTTCACCACCGACACCGGTAGTAGTCTGCGTGCGCTGGAGATCAAAGCCGACGTGATGCTCAAAGGTACGCGTGTGGACGGAATCTACACCGCCGATCCGGAGAAAGACCCGACTGCCACCAAATTCAGCGAGATCACCTACGACGAAGTGATTGCACGCGGACTCAAGGTGATGGACCTGACTGCCATCGTGATGTGCAAAGATAACGGTCTGCCGATTTATGTCTTTGAGATGGACAAGGTCGGAAACCTCGAAAAAGTAATTAACGGAGAACAAATAGGAACACTTGTAAAACCCTAATAGTATGAACGACGAATTAGAATTGTATCAGTCTGCAGCTGAAGAGCAGATGCAGAATTCTGTAGCGCACTTGGACGATACCTTGCAGCACATCCGTGCCGGTAAGGCGAACCCGCGTATCCTCGATCCGATTAAGATCGACTATTACGGAGCGATGTCCCCCTTAGCTAACTGCGCCACCATCACCACGCCGGATGCACGTACGATTGCCATCACACCGTGGGAGAAGAAACTGATCGGTGAGATCGAGCGCGCGATCATCAACTCGAACATCGGTCTGGCGCCCTCCAATAACGGTGAGACCATCCGTCTGATCCTGCCGCCGCTGACCGAAGAGCGTCGTCGTGACCTCTGTAAGCAGTGTAAGGGTGAACTGGAAGAGGCAAAGATGTCCATCCGTAACGCCCGCCGTGATGCGATTGAGGAGTTCAAGAAACTCGTCAAGAACGGTCTGAGCGAGGACATCGAGAAAGATGCCGAGGAGGAAATGCAGAAAACCCACGACAAGTATATCGCCAAGGTGGAAGCCCTCTACGCAGCCAAAGAAAAAGAGATCATGACCGTGTAACGGTGAATGGATGAATGGGTGAATGGATGAAGGGGTGAGAGGTCTCGTTATTAAATCCACGGGTAGCAGTTACATCGTTCGTCTGGACGATGGTTCGAATGCGGATTGCCATATAAAAGGCAACTTCCGCATTCGTGGTATCCGTAGTACCAATCCGGTGGCGGTCGGGGACTTTGTGGAAGTACAGACCCTGACCGATGGAACCAACTGGATCACGGAGATTGAAGAACGGCGTAACTACATCATCCGTCGTGCGACCAATCTCAGCAAAGAGAGTCATATTCTCGCGGCGAATATTGACCAGGTGGCATTGATCGTCACGGTTAACCATCCGGTCACCAGTACCACCTTCATCGATCGTTTTCTGGCGACCTGTGAGGCCTATCGCGTGCGCGCGATCCTTATCTTTAATAAGATAGACCTGCTCACCGAAGACGAACAGGCCCAACTGGCGGACCTCCGTACCCTCTACGAATCCATCGGGTACGAGACGACGGAGATTTCAGCGATCAGTATTCAGTCTTCAGATATACTGCCTTTATTTGCAGGCAAGACGACGCTTTTGAGCGGTAATTCCGGTGTGGGTAAAAGTACCCTACTCAACGCGCTGTTCGGTCAGCAACTCACGCGCACCGGCAAGATCTCCGATGCCCACGACAAAGGCATGCACACGACCACCTTCTCGGAGATGTATTTCCTGCCGGATGGTGCAATCATCGACACCCCGGGTATCAAGGGCTTTGGTTCGATTGATTTCCAAAAGGAGGAAGTGAGTCATTATTTCCCGGAGATCTTTGCCGTGAGTCGTGACTGCCGTTTCGGTAATTGTACCCACACCAACGAACCCGGTTGTGCCGTTCAAGAGGCCATTATAAAAGGATCCATAGCGATCTCGCGCTATGAATCCTATCTGTCTTTACTCGGCGATTGCACCGAGTCCAAGTATCGTTAATCACATTTCCCAACTCTCGAGCGTAGCGGTTAACTCATCGAAGGTCTTGGCTTTCGATGCTGCCCGTACGTCCGCGATCTGCTTGTTGACCGCCTCGTCGTAGCTCTCCGCTTCGACGTCACGGATCACACCTAAGGCAATCGGCAGTTCATGATCTTCCTGTCCCATGAGGGCCAACATACGGTGGAGCGTCGTGTCTTCTTGATGGGTGTCATGAACGAGCACACGCGGATCATCAGCGGCTACCACGATCAACTTCGGTACAAAAGTGACGGGATCGATCTCGACTGCCAGACCTTTGTCGTTATCCTTACCGAAGATCATCTTCTGTCCGTGCTTGAGGATGATCGAGTGTTCTGCACGTTGCTCGCGATCGGCAATCCACGCGTGCGTACCGTTGTTGAAGATCACGCAGTTGACCAGACACTCGACGATCGAGCAGCCTTTGTGTTGCTGAGCGGCTACCATACAATCGACCGTCGTCGGCATATCCACATCGAGCGTACGGGCAAAGAACGTACCGCGGGCGCCTAACACGAGCTGCGCCGGGATAAACGGCCGCTCTACCGTACCGAACGGAGAGGATTTAGACACAAAACCCTTCGGACTCGTCGGCGAGTATTGACCTTTGGTCAGACCATAGATGCGATTGTTGAACACACAGACATTGAGGTCCACATTACGGCGTATCTCATGGATAAAATGGTTACCGCCTATCGCAAAACAGTCCAACCGATACCGGAGATGACTGCCACTTCGTGGGTCGGAATACCGATCTGCGCCATCGCTTTCTGCAGCGCCATACAGATCGCGTGGTCACCGCAACCCGGGCAGAAACGTACGTATTGATCGGATTTAAATTGAGATGCTTCCATAGTATATACTTTTTCGTTATTACGTAATTACGTTATTACGAATTCTTAACAAAATTAACGATTCTTTCCACCGCAAACGGTTGTCCTTGAATTTCGTTGTATTGTTCGATCTTCAGTTCCGGGAATTGCGCGCGCAGATAGGCGGCAAATTGACCCGTATTGAGTTCGCACACAATAATGCGCTTGTATTGACTGAGCACCTCACGCGTGTTCTTAGGCAGCGGGCAGATATAATTGAACTGTGCAAGAGCGCAATTCAATGCATTCGCTGCCGCATGGAGATGTCCTTCCGTACTACCCCAGCCTACCAGCAATACATCATTTGCATCATTGAGCGGCGTAGCCGCGCTCATTCCATCATTTCCATGAATAACTTTCAACTCCGGAATATGCTCCGCGATCTGCTCGATCTTATGCTTGCGTGCGAGAACCATCTGCTCGTGGTTTTCGGGGTTCGTGGAGATCGTACCTTTCGCAGCATCGCGCTCCAGACCGATGTTCCGGTGCTCGTACCCCTCCATGCCCGGGTACGCCCAATAACGCACGCCGCGCTCGTCGCGCAAGGCGGGGTTATAATGTCCCTTCAGTTCTTCGGGCACACTCTGGGGAGTTATCGCCGGCAACTCGGCTAACTTCGGTATCCGCCACAACGCGGTTCCGTTCGCCAGATAGGTATCAGTCATTAAGATAACCGGCGTCATGTTCTCCAAAGCGATCTTGCATGCTTCGTACGCATAATCAAAGCAGTTTGCGCTGCTCGAAGCGGCAATCACCACTGCCGGACACTCGCCGTTACGGCCGTATAGTGCCTGCAATAAATCCGTCTGCTCGGTCTTAGTCGGAAGACCGGTACTCGGTCCGCCGCGCTGCACGTCGATCACCACCAACGGCAACTCTGCCATCACCGCCAGACCGATCGCCTCACTCTTCAGACTCAAACCCGGACCGGAAGTCGAAGTACAAGCCAAATCACCTGCAAATGCAGCGCCGATAGCCGTACAAACACCGGCTATCTCGTCCTCGGCCTGAATGGCCATGACGTTCATGTCCTTGCGTGCTGCTAACTCATGCAGAATATCCGTCGCCGGCGTGATGGGATACGAGCCTAAGAACAGGTGCTTGCCGGCTTTTTCTGCGGCAGCAATCAGTCCCCATGCGGTCGCTTTGTTGCCCGCGATAGAGGTGTAACGACCATGCATCATTCCATCATTTAGTGCGTCAGCACGGCTCATTTTATCATTATCGAGGCGAATTTGGCTCACCGAAAGCGCCAAATTCTGCCCGTAGTTATAGCCATCGACCATCACTTTCGTATTCGGAGCGATGAGGGCGGGTTTCTTTTTGAACTTGTCCTCTAAGAGATGAATCGCCTTGTCCATCGGCTCGTCGAAGAGCCAGTAGATGAGCCCCAAGGCAAACATATTGCGGCATTTGAGGATGGACTTGTTATCCATCTCGCTGTCTTTGAGCGCCTCTTTCGTCAGCGTCGTCAGCGCTACCGGCACAATCTGCACACTCTCCGGGAGTCCTAACTCCGTAAACGGATTGTCCGTGTGATACTGGGCTTTCTCGAGGTCTTTGTCCGTCAAACTGTCCGTATCTACGATCACAACCGCATGTCTGTGAAACAAAGAAAAATCCTCATCAAAATGCGCCTGCGGATGATTGAAATGCGAGCCTAACGCACACACTTTCAATGCCGCTGCGTTCATCGCAACAACCACATCTGCTTTGTCACCCGAGGTATAGACCTCACTACCCAACTCCACTTGGAAAGCACTCACGCCGCCTAATGTTCCCTGCGGCGCCCGGATCTCTGCAGGAAAATCCGGCAAGGTGGAGATCTCATGACCCAATTCGGCACCTAACTGGGCAAACATATTACCCGTCAACTGCATACCGTCCCCCGAGTCTCCACAGAATCGAACTACAATATTCTTCATCGATTGTATTAGAATTTGTTAAATTTTGCGCAAAATTACAAAAAAATTTTCATATGTGCAAAAAAAGTTGTAACTTTGTGCCCGATTATGGATAAGATACGTAATTTTTGTATTATTGCACATATAGACCACGGCAAAAGTACGCTGGCCGACCGTATGCTGGAGTTCACCGGCACGGTGGACGTTCGGCAGATGGAGAACCAGGTGCTGGACGACATGGAGTTGGAGAAAGAGCGCGGCATCACGATCAAGAGTCACGCTATCCAGATGCAGCATAAGGGTTATACCCTTAACCTAATTGATACTCCGGGGCACGTGGACTTCAGTTACGAGGTGAGCCGTTCGATTGCAGCGTGCGAGGGGGCAATATTGGTGGTAGATGCGACGCAAGGCGTACAGGCGCAGACGATATCGAACCTCTATATGGCTATCGAGCACGATCTGGAGATTATTCCGGTGCTCAACAAATGCGACATGGACAACGCCATGCCGGAACGCGTGGAGGACGAGATCATCGACCTGTTGGGCTGCAAACGCGAGGAGATATTGCGTTGTTCCGCCAAGACCGGTGAAGGCGTGCCGGAGATCTTAGACGCTATCATCGAGCGTATACCGGCGCCGGTAGGAGACCCGAACGCCCCGCTGCAGTGTCTGGTGTTTGACTCGGTGTTCAATAGTTTTAGAGGTATCATCGCCTATTTCAAGGTCGTCAACGGCACGATGCACACGGGCGATCAGGTGCGGTTTGTGAATACCGGCAAGGAGTACGACGCGGACGAGATAGGTATCCTTAAACTGGACATGAGTCCGCGTAAGGAGATCAGCGCCGGCAACGTAGGATATATCATCTCAGGCATCAAGACGAGTACGGAGGTGAAGGTAGGCGATACGATCACCCACGTGGCGCGGCCGTGCGATAAAGCGATAGACGGCTTTGAGGAAGCCAAACCGATGGTCTTTGCCGGTGTGTATCCGATCGAGAGCGAGGACTATGAGGACCTGCGGGCGAGTCTGGAGAAACTGCAGTTGAATGACGCGAGTCTGACGTTCCAGCCGGAGAGTTCGATGGCGTTAGGTTTCGGTTTCCGTTGCGGATTCCTCGGTCTGCTGCACATGGAGATTGTACAGGAGCGTCTGGACCGCGAGTTCGATATGGACGTGATCACGACCGTACCGAACGTAAGCTACAACGTGTATACGAAAGACGGCGGTATGGTGGAGGTACATAACCCGGCGGGCATGCCCGATTTGACGGAGATAGACCGTATCGAAGAGCCGTATATCCGTGCGTCGGTCATCACGACCGCCGATTACATCGGTCCGATCATGACGCTGTGTCTGGGTAAACGCGGTGAGTTGGTGAAGCAGGAGTATATATCCGGAAACCGTATGGAGCTGCTGTTCGATATGCCGTTGGGTGAGATCGTGATTGATTTCTACGATAAGCTCAAGTCCATCTCCAAAGGCTACGCGTCGTTTGACTGGCACATGAACGGTTTTAGGCCGTCCAACCTCGTGAAGTTGGATATCTTGCTCAACGGCGAGCAGGTCGATGCGCTCTCTACCCTCACCCACCGCGACAATGCCGTGGACTTCGGACGACGCATGTGTGAGAAACTCAAAGAACTCTTGCCCCGTCAACAGTTCGATATAGCGATACAAGCTGCCATCGGTGCGAAGATCATTGCCCGCGAGACGGTGAAACAAGTGCGCAAGGACGTGTTGGCGAAATGTTACGGTGGTGACGTAAGCCGTAAGCGTAAGTTGCTCGAGAAACAGAAACGCGGTAAGAAACGTATGAAGCAGATCGGTAACGTCGAAGTGCCGCAGAAAGCCTTCCTCGCTGTCCTCAAATTAGACTAAGCAAAGACCAATAATATTCATTTTCATTAATTCAAATGCTATGGAACAATTTGTACATTCGGCATGGTCGCTAATTCCGTTCGGACTCATGCTTCTGATGATTGCTATCGGTCCGCTGGTAGCTGAACACTGGTGGGAGAAGAACACCAACAAACTCATTGTTTCCCTCTTCCTCGGCGTGCCTGTCGCGGTATGCCTGATTATGGGCGGAATGATGCACGAGTTGGAGCACCAGATTTTCTTCGACTACGTGCCGTTCATCATCCTTCTGCTGGCGCTGTTTGTCATCACCGGCGGTATTCATTTCTCAGGTGACCTGAAAGCCAAGCCCTGGGTCAACACCGGTTTCTTGGGCTTGGGCTGGATATTAGCCTCTATCATGGGTACGACGGGAGCTGCAATGCTCCTC
>CADCCH010000027.1 GCA_902799875.1 uncultured Bacteroidales bacterium
TCGGAATAACTGTTTTTCGTTCTTGACATAAAACTAAAATCTTAATAATAGTACATTTTTCTCCAGTTTTATGTGACAACTTTTTTCAGTATAAGACAACGGGGAGGGCAAAAAGAAAATCCGAGGCGCGGTGGGGAGCGTCTCGGAGATATAATCGGGCAATAATATTGCCCTGTAATAAACGAACGTCTTTGACCCCGCATAAAATTGCGGGAGCCCTATCAACGGACTAATCGTCCGTCTGTTGTATAGGTCTTGTTACCGCGGAGAATGAGAATTTGACCGTTGCTCATTATTTTTTGTGAAACATTCGTAGTGCTAATGTTATTTATTCCTAAAGGAATTTCAGTTGCTCCGGTAGTGCCAAACGTTCCGCTATACTCGGCTATGACTTGCGATGATGCATCTTTTACCTGCATTGTATAAGTATAACGTGTAGCGATCTCCAAGCCGGTGATGGTGAAAGCGAACCCTGCCGTTTGTGTCTGCTCGGGGGCATTATAGCGAGAAGGCGTATGGAATGCAAGACTTGTTAACTGACCATTTGCATTGAATATAAGAGTGCATATGAGATTACCGTCAACGTCTTTGATCTCTAATTCATAAGATGCGGCTCCGCTTATTGTCGGCCAAACGATATCCGCCGTATTGTCATGAGGAGTAACAACCACCTCATCTGTTGTGGTAGAAGTTGCGCCGATAGGCTCCACAAAATAGAAATCTCTCCAGTCAGAGCCGGAAGACTTGTACATGTTTACCGAGTTCGCCAAAACATACAACGTGCAATTAAAATAATCTACTCCATCAAATGTACCTGCACCTAATTTAGCCGGACGTTCACGATAGTTGTAGATGGAGGTCAAGTTGGAGCAGCCTGCAAAGGCACTATCACCATAGGTAGAGATATTCTCACCTAAATACAATGTTGCCAGACCAATACAGCTATGGAAAGCATCTTTTCCGATGTAGGTAGTTGTGTTGGGAATAGTCACTTCTGTAATATTTTCCAGATTATTGAATATACCTTCCGGAATCGTCTCCACATCTTCTCCAATATACACATTTTTAAGGGATTGTTTGCTATCCACAAATGGAATGGTAGTCGGTTTCGTTAGATTCTCGGCATTGTAATAGAGGGTCTCTATACTATCGCACAATTCAAATGCCTTGGGCATCAGTTTGAGCGTTTTGGGAAGAACAACGCATTTGATATTCTTATGCTTATACATAGCACCGGGGGCAATTTCCGTAACCGAATAGGTTGTTCCGTCATAGGTTACCGTCTCCGGAATATTGAGCGTGGAGGTGTCCGGTGCAGAGTACAATTTGAGTTCGCTGTTATTATCTTTCCGTTTGCCATAATACATGATACTATCCGGTGTAAAGAGCGGATTGGCACTATGATAAACCAAACGTCCTTGTACCGCCTCGGGTGTCGTTCCTCTATAGTTCTGTACTTTACTGGAAATAACTACAGAATCACCTACACTAAGTTGCTCAGCATCGGTAAAAAGAGTGCTATAATGATCGTAAATACGATAGCAGTAGAATGTCTTTTTCCCATCCGTTATGTAGAAAGTAGCGTTTCCATAGGACGTATTAACCTCACGAATAGATGAAATTACACCCGTAAACTGGTAATATTCCTCGGAAGTTTGATTACTGGAGAGTTTTGAAGTTATGCTGATGATTTGTGAAGTGGAAAGAGGGATAATTTCATTGTTCATATGTAGCGCTCCCCACGCGGCTCCAGATGCACTGCCGGTATAATATATATTGTCAATCATGAGGAAGGCATTTTCACCTATGCTTGTAACACTCTCAGGGATTGTCACAGAGGTCAAACCGGTGCAATTATAGAAAGCCCTTTCTCCAATGCTTGTGACGCTATTGGGAATCGTCACAGAGGTCAAACTGCTGCAATTAGAGAAAGCACTCCATCCAATGCTGGTGACGCTATTGGGAATGGTCACAGAAGTCAAACCGCTGCAACCATAGAAAGCCCATTCTCCGATGCTTGTGACGCTATTACCAATCGTCACAGAGGTCAAACCGCTACAGCCAGAGAAAGCATAATTTCCAATGTTCGTGACGCTATTGGGAATTTCAATAGAGGTCAAACCGGTGCAACCAGAGAATGCACTACCTGCGATAGATTCAATACCATCAGGAATTGAATATGCACCCGAATAGTTTTTGGGCATATATGCGAAAATATGTGCATTATATATAGGAGAGGTCAAACTGCTGCAACCAGAGAATGCACTATTTCCAATGCTTGTGACACTATTAGGAATCTCAATAGAGGTCAAACCGCTACAGCCATCGAAAGCACAATATCCAATGCTCGTGACGCTATTGGGAATTTCAATAATAGATGTTAAACCGCTACAGCCAGAGAAAGCATAATTTCCAATGTTCGTGACGCTATTGGGAATTTCAATAGATGTTAAACCTCTACAGCCATCGAAAGCATGATTTCCAATGCTCGTGACGCTATTGGGAATCTCAATAGCGGTCAAACCGCTGCAATTTTGGAAAGCCCCTTCTCCGATGCTTGTGACACTATATTCCACATTATTGTAGGTAACAGATGATGGAATAACAACCGAACCGGAATATTCGTTTGAGTAGGCATCATAACTTACCCCTTTGTAAGTAACAGACGCTGTTTGAGTGTTACTATTAAAGTCGTAATAAATGCCACCTACTTGCGTGTAGGAGGCAAACATTGTTCCTGCGCCGGTAATTAGCGCGAGAAGAAATAAAGATATTTTTTTTCTCATAGTAAAATCCCTAAATTCGTGTCGGGCGCAACTTTTAAATGGTTGGTATTGTTGTTTTTTATAGGTCGTAATAGGTCTCTATAGGTAGCCATAGGACACTATAGGACAAGTATAAAAACAAAAGCGCGAACATTATTCACGCTTATTCTCTATCACGAGGTTCCGGAAAGACCCTTCCAACAAGAACAAACAATAACGTCCACGCCCGATATGTATTACCCTCCCGCCCAGTTCGGGCGAGGACTGAATATAACATATCCACGAGGACGCTTATTGCACAATCTTGCTTTGGGTTGGTGAAATTTTCCGGATCTCGTGATACCAAAACAAGCGTCAATAAACGCCTTTTATGTAACTGCTTTTTTACGTTGCCAGCCTCAACGTGCATGGAATTTGGTTTCGCACGCAAATTTGCGTGCAAAGGTACTACAAAATTTCTGATATATGCAAATATTTGGGCACAAAAGCAAAAAAAAACGCGAGCCGGATGTCTCGCGCACGGAACAAAGAGAAGTTTGGCACGAAATTTGTTGTAAGATTTGCGGAAAATTATAATTACATTATATTATGCAAAATCCTGTGGATATTAGAGAACTGCAAGAGCGCGTGGAGCGCGAGAGTTCGTTTGTAGATGCCCTTACGCTGGGCATGAATCAAGTGATTGTTGGTCAGAAACATTTGGTAGAGAGCCTGCTCATCGGTCTGTTGAGCGACGGACACATCCTTTTGGAAGGTGTACCGGGTTTGGCTAAGACCTTGGCAATTAAGACCCTGAGTGACCTCATCAAAGCTAATTTCAGTCGTATTCAGTTTACCCCGGACTTGCTGCCTGCCGACGTGATCGGTACGCAGATCTATAGTCAAAAGAGCGAAGAGTTTAAGATCAAACGTGGTCCTATCTTCGCTAATTTTGTGTTGGCGGATGAGATCAACCGTGCACCGGCTAAGGTGCAATCGGCTCTGCTGGAGGCGATGCAGGAGCGTCAAGTGACGATCGGTGAGCAGACCTTCAAACTGGACGATCCGTTCTTGGTACTGGCTACTCAGAACCCGATCGAGCAGGAAGGAACCTACCCTCTGCCGGAAGCACAGACCGATCGTTTCATGCTGAAAGTAGTGATCGGCTATCCGAAGAAAGAAGAGGAGCAGGCCATCATTCGTCAGAACATTGCTTCCGAGAAGAAGACCGTGCTGCCGATTCTCAGTACAGCAGATATTATCAAGGCACGTAAGATCGTTGAAGAGGTGTACTTGGACGAGAAGATCGAGAAGTACATCGTCGATATCGTGTTTGCAACCCGTAACCCGGAAGAGTACGGGCTGAAAGACCTCAAGCAGATGATCGCCTTCGGCGGCAGTCCTCGTGCTTCGATTAATCTGGCGAAGGCTGCGCGTGCGTACGCGTTTATTCATAGGAGAGGCTACGTGACGCCGGAAGATGTACGTGCCGTTTGCTACGACGTGCTGCGTCACCGTATTGGTCTGACATACGAAGCAGAGGCCAATAATATTACGACCGAAGATATCATCACCGAGGTACTGAACGCGGTACAAGTACCTTAATAGTTTTTGTTTTTTCGCGGAGTCTTTGGCTTTTCGGTTCGGTCATTATGGACCCCATAACTCCCTTACAGGAAAAGCCAAATCCTCTCACAAAAAATTCAAAAACGAAAATTACTAATGAGGCATAATTTATGACTTCAGAAGAGTTATTACAACGGGTAAGGAAGATCGAGATCAAGACCCACGGGTTGAGTCGGAACATCTTCGCAGGCGAGTACCACAGCCAGTTCAAGGGTCGTGGTATGGCGTTCAGCGAGGTGCGCGAGTACCAGCCGGGCGACGATGTACGGTCGATAGACTGGAATGTAACGGCGCGTATGAACCGGCCGTACATCAAGGTCTATGAAGAGGAGCGTGAGTTAACGGTGATGTTGCTCATCGATGTCAGCGGAAGTAGGAATTTTGGAACGGTTAGTCAGATGAAACGTGACACGATGGCCGAAGTAGCCGCGACGCTCGCCTTCTCCACGATCGAGAACAACGATAAGGTCGGCGTGATCTTCTTTAGCGACCAAGTGGAGAAATTTATCCCGCCCAAGAAAGGTAAATCGCACGTGCTGCATATCATCCGTGAGTTATTGAGTTTCGAACCCGAACACACAGGAACGAACATCAACGCGGCGCTGCAGTACCTCACAAACGCGCAGAAACGGCGTTGTGCGGCGTTCCTGATAAGCGATTTTATGGATCCGGAGTTCAGCGCGACACCCGAGAAGAAAGGGGAAGTAGCGCCGGTGGTGATCGCCGCACGCAAGCATGACCTGAACGCGATCCAGATCTACGACCGTCGTGACGCCGAGATGCCGAATGTGGGTTTGCTCAAAGTGCGTGATCCGGAAACGGGTAAGCGCGTGTGGGCGGATACCTCGTTGAGTTCGGTACGCGAGGCGTATAACGAGGCTTGGCGTTCGCAGCAAGAGGCGTTAGAAACCGTTTATACGAAGACAGGAATACACAATATTTCCCTGCGTACAGACGAAGATTACGTGAAAGCTTTAATGAGACTGTTTAAGCAATGATGAGTTTATTTTTAGCGATAGTAGTGAGCGCAAGCATCGACTCGACGATGTTGATGTTGGGTGACCAGACGGCGATGCACCTGGAGGTGACGCACGACGCGACCGAACAGGTGGTTTTGCCTACTTGGGGAGAACAACTGCAAGACGGCATCGAGATCGTGGAGAAAAGTCAGATCGACACCACTACCCTGCCCGATGGACGGGTACAGTTGAAACAGGACTTGATGCTGACCTCGTTCAAGGACAGTTTGTTTGCCATCGAGCCGCTGGTAGCGATCAGCGGAAACGATTCGTTTTGGGCCGATCCGATGGCGCTCAATGTGATACAACCGTTTGAAGTGGACAGCACGAATGCCATTACCGATATCAAAGATATCGAGAAAGCCCCGATCTGGTGGTGGGGTATTCTCCGTTGGGTATTGTTGGTAGTAGGTTTGCTGCTGTTGGTGGACCTGGGTTTCTGGCTGTGGAAGAAATACGACAAATACCGCCAGAAAGAGGAAGAACCCGTCGATCCGGAGTTGTTACGTCCTGCCGATGAGGTGGCCCTCGAGAAACTCGATGAGATCAAGGCACAGAAGATATGGAAAGACGGTAAGGTGAAGGAATACCAGACCGAATTGACAGATGTCGTGCGTGAGTATATCGGTCGCCGGTTTGAGGTACACAGCACGGAGAAGACCTCCGACGAGACGCTGAGAGAATTGAAACCAATTCTCTTGAATGGTGGAGTGATTAATGGTGACGCTTCGCTTAATGGTGGAAAAGATCTCTATGAGAAGTTGAGTAAGATGCTCCAACTCGCCGACCTCGTGAAGTTCGCCAAATGGCACACGACACCGGACGAGAACGAGAGTGCGTTGACGACCGCTTATGACTTTGTCAATGAGACGAAGATTGTCAATGATGCAAATGATGCGAATGATGAAAATGATGTAAATGAGGAAGAGGTATGAGTTTTGCTAATCCCGGATATTTGTTTTTATTGCTACTGCTGATACCTATTATCGGCTGGTACGCATATGAGTTGTGGAAGAGCGACGCGAGTGTGCAGTTGAGTGATACCACGACCTTGGCGGCACAACCCAAGAGTTGGCGAATCTGGTTACTGCACGTGCCTTTTGCGTTGCGCGTAGCGTGCGTTACCTTATTGAGTATCGCCCTCGCGCGACCGCAGTTGACCAACCGCTGGTCATCGGAATCAACCGAAGGTATCGACATCATGATGGCGCTCGATATATCGGGTACAATGCTGGCGGAGGACCTCAAACCGAATCGTCTGGAGGCCGCCAAACAGGTAGCGTCGGACTTCGTCATTGCCCGTCCGAACGACCAGATAGGTCTGGTGGTTTTTGCCGGTGAGAGTTTCACACAATGTCCGTTAACCACCGATCACGCGGTGCTCGTTAACCTCTTCAAGTCCGTCGAGTACGGTATGATTGAGGACGGAACGGCGATTGGTCTGGGTCTGGCAAATGCGGTGAACCGAATGAAAGACAGCGAGACGAAGAGCAAGGTCGTGATCCTGCTGACCGATGGTTCGAACAACCGCGGAGACATTGACCCGCAGACCGCGGCAGAGATTGCCAAGACTTTCGGGATACGAGTTTATACGGTAGGTGTCGGTTCGTACGGTCAGACGCGCGTGCCGGTGAACACCCCGATGGGGCGCCAGTACGTGACGATGGACTCGGAGTTCGACGAGGGCACCTTACGCGGTATCGCCGAAGTAACCGGAGGTCAGTATTTCCGTGCCACCGACAACGGTAGTCTCAAGCGTATCTACGAGCAGATTGACCAGATGGAGAAGACCAAACTGCGGGTACGGGAGTACAGCAAACATACGGAGAACTTCGCCCCGTTCCTGGTGGCTGCCCTGATTTGCCTGCTGTTGGAAGTGATTATTCGATATTTTGTTTTGAGAACGATTAGTAATTAATTCGAGATCTCGAGATTTCGAGATTTCGAGACATCGATAGATATTATGTTTAGATTCGCAAATATAGAAATGCTCTGGCTGCTGGCAACGATACCGGTTTTTGCAGCAGCCTATTGGGCCTACACCCGCCACAAGAGACGTCAGTTGGAGTCTTTCGGTGACGCGGAGTTGATGGAAGCCTTGATGCCAAATGCGAGTCGCGTACGACCGACCGTTAAGTTCAGCATCGTGATGGTGGCATTGGCCTTACTGATCATCGCTGCTGCGCGTCCGCAGTTCGGTCAGAGTGAGCGCACAGAGAAACGGCAAGGAATAGAAGCCATCGTGGCGCTGGATATATCGAACTCGATGTTGGCAGAGGATGTCGCACCGAATCGTCTGGACCGCGCCAAACAGATGCTGAGCAAGTTGATGGACAATATGGTGAACGACAAAGTGGGTCTGGTGGTCTTCGCCGGGGACGCGTTCGTTCAACTGCCGATCACGTGTGACTACGTTTCCGCTAAGATGTTCCTTAACAGCATCAAACCGGAGTTGATTAAGACGCAAGGAACGGCGATCGGTCAGGCGCTGAGTACTTCGATAAGATGCTTTGGGGAACAGAGCGATGCCAGCAGGGCGATCATCCTCATCACCGATGGTGAGAACCATGAGGACGATGCGGTAGCGGTTGCCAAACGTGCCAAAGAGGCAGGTATTCAAGTGCTGGTAGTGGGTATCGGTAAACCCGAGGGCTCACCTATTCCCATGCCGGGTACGAATACCTTCCGCAAGGACCGTGAGGGGAATGTGGTCGTGAGTCGTCTTAACGAGGACATGTGTCGTGAGATCGCCCAAGCCGGCGGTGGTATCTACGTTCGTTGCGACAACACGAACACCGCCACCAAGGCCATCCAGAAGGAACTCGACAAACTGGCGACCCAAGAGATCGAGACACAAGTGTTTACGGACTACAATGAGCAGTTCCAGAGTTTTGCATTGATTGCGTTACTGCTGCTCGTCATCGATTTCTTTATCTTCAACCGCAAGAACAAAGCTATTACCAAAATGGATATTTTCGGAGAACACCGCGTGCTGACGATCGCCCTGCTGTTCGTGAGTGTCAACACTTTTGCGCAGAAAGAGATGTTCGATGTCATTCACGGCAACAAAGACTACCGTGCGCAGAACTATACGGAGTCGGAAGTCGATTACCGCCGCGGATTGGAAAAGAACAAAAACAGCTACGAGGCGCATTATAACTTAGGGGACGCGCTGTTCAAGCAAGACAAGTATGCCGACGCGCAAGCGGAGTATGAGACCGCGGCGAAGATGCTGGACAAGAAAGAGGACAAAACGCGCTACTCCAAGGTTATGCACAATATCGGCAACTGTAACTACGCGCAGAGTCAGTACGACAAAGCGGTGCAAGCCTATATGGAAGCCCTTCGTGCGAATCCGAAAGATGATGATACGCGTTACAACCTTGTGAAGGCCATGCAAATGCTGGAGCAACAACAGCAACAACAGCAGCAGAACCAAGACCAAAAGCAGGATCAGAAACAAGATCAGCAGCAACAGGAGCAACAACAGGATCAACAAGAACAGGAGCAGCAACAAGGTCAACAGCCGCAAGAACCACAGCCACAGAACGAAGACCAGATGGATAAAGAGACGGCAGAGCAGATCTTGCAGGCCTTGGAGCAGGATGAACAGGATACGCAAGAGAAGCTGCAACGGCAACAAGGTAAGAAACGTCGCGTAGAAAAAGAATGGTAGTATGAAAAGAATTCTAAATATAGTTTTACTTATCGGCATCGCGTTAGGCGCGTTTGCCGATGAGGTCGTTTTTAGAGCGCAGGCACCGAAACAAGTCATTGTCGGTCGCCCGTTCCAGATCACGTACACGGTCAATCAACGCAGCCGCGATCTGCGCGCACCGGAGTTCACGGACTTTGATGTACTGAGCGGACCGTACACGAGTACCAGTAGCAGTACCTCTTTTGTGAACGGCAAGCGTACGTCGTCGTTCGAGCAGACCTACACCTACATGCTCATGGCGCAACGTGCCGGTACGTTCACCATCGGTCCGGCAACGGTCAAGGTCGATGGCGAGAACGTGCAGTCCAACGGCGTACGAATTGAGGTGCTGCCGGAAGATCAGCAGCAGCAACAGCAGACTCAGAGTACTCAGAGTAATCGGAATACTCAGAATAATCAGAGTTCGCAAAGCAGCCAGGCTTCCTCGGAGAATATTTTTGTCCGCACGATAGCGTCCAAGACCAAGGTCCACGAGCAGGAAGCGCTGCTGATCACGTACAAGCTCTATTTCGCGAATGTGGACGTGGCGCAGCTGACCAACAACACCAAGTTACCGGAGTTCACAGGCTTCCTCAAACAGGACCTGGAGCAAGGGGAGATCCAAACGGAGTTGGAGCATTACAATGGTCGTAACTACCAGACGGCAGTGCTCTACCGCACCGTGCTATATCCGCAACATTCGGGGGATATCACAATTGATCCGGCTAAGTTTGAAGCCGTACTGCGTGTGCAGACCCAACAGCGGGCCAGGAGTATCTTTGATGATTTCTTCGGGTCCTACACCAACGTCACCAAGATGCTGACCGCACCGGGCGTGACCATTCATGTAAATGCCTTACCGGGCGGTAAGCCGGCCGGTTTCAGCGGCGGTGTAGGTAAGTTCAATCTGACGCCAAGTATCAGTCAAACGGAGTTACAGGCCAACGAGGCGGTGACGATCAAACTGGACATCTCGGGTTCCGGAAACATGAAACTCATCAAGACCCCGGCAATCGATTGGCCGGAAGGTTTTGAGCCCTATGATCCGAAGGTAACGAATAACTTCAAGACCACGACCTCGGGTGTCAGCGGTACCAAGTCCATCGAGTACCTCGCTATCCCGCGTAGCGCTGGTGAGTACACCATTCCTGCGGTTAAGTTCAGTTATTTCGATATCGACGAGAAAGCCTACAAGACACTGACTACCCCCGAATATACGATACGTGTCAAACGCGGAGCCGGTGCAGCTAATGACAAAGGCGAAGAGGCCGTGGTGGTGAACTACACGCAAAAAGAGGACATCAAACAACTGGGTACGGATATCCGGTATATCGACACGAAAGCACCGAAAGGGAACAAGTCTTCAGTGATCAGTATTCAGTATTCAGCTATTTGGTTATGGTACGTGGTTCCGCTGTTATTGGCGATTATTCTGCTGATTGTACTGCGCAAGCAGATTAAGGAAACTTCTGACTTGACGCGTATGAAGTATAAACGTGCGAATAAGGTAGCACAGAAACGTCTGAAAGCTGCTGCAGCTGCACTCAAAGCCAATGACAAAGAGGCCTTTTACGCAGCCATCGAACAAGCCGCTTGGACGTATCTCAGTGACCGTTTAAGTATCCCGATGGCAGAGTTGAATAAGGATAATATTGCCACTATTCTGGCACAGAAAGGTGTCAGCGAGACCCTTATCGCAGAGGTCAAGAATGTGCTCTCTACGGCAGAGTTTGCCCGTTACGCGCCGAGTACCGACCACGGCATGGAAGACCTGTATACGGCTACAACGAACTTGATTAATAATTTGGAAGATCAGAAAATATGAAAATAGACAATCATTACGTTATTACGTCATTACGTCATCACGTCATCACGTGCCTTTTGTTATTCAGCGCGTTCACTTTTGCGCAGGACGCTTTTGATGCTGCGAATGCGGCGTACGCGGACGGTCGTTACGAAGAGGCGGCTGCCGGTTATGAGGCTCTGTTGGAAGAGGGTCCGAATGCGACCCTGTACTACAACCTCGGTAACGCACGTTTTAAGCAGGGTGAGTTGGCGCAAGCCATCTTGAACTACGAGCGGGCGTTGCGTCTGGAGCCGAACAACAAGGATGCGCAGTACAACCTGGCTTTTGCGCAGAGTAAGATCACGGATAATATCGTGGAGCAGGATTTTTTTCTCTCCGCGTGGGCACGCGCGATCCGTAATAACTTACGCGAGCGTACGTGGCTGGTTCTCTCGATCAGCCTGTTTATCCTGGCGTTGGTAGGTATCCTGCTCTTCCTCTTGGGTCGCGAGCCTTGGCTTCGTAAGAGTGCTTTCCACGTCGCATGGATCGCCCTACTCTTCTCGTTGATAGCAGGACTCAATGCCTACTCGCTTCATCAAAGAGACACCCTGCGCAATGAAGCTATCATCACACAGGGTGTCGTGAATGCGAAGTCCTCACCGGATCGTTCCGGTACCGACCTCTTCACCGTTCACGAAGGCACCAAAGTGCTCATTCGCGAAACTATCGGCGACTGGTCGAACGTGTCTGTTGGCCAGAACGTGGGTTGGATTCGGTCTTCGTGCCTTGAGAGGATCTAGTCGAAGTGCTCGTTGAGCGCGTAGACGTACTCTCACGCTTGACAGTTTGTGTACGACCTGTACTATCGGTGATCTTCACCGTGGTGCGGGTCGTACCGCTTTTATTGACACGCGTATCCACGGACGTACTGTTCGTCTGACGAGTCGTCGTTTGACGAGAAGTAGTCGTTGTAGTCGGTTGTTTCGTGGTCGTCTGACGTGAGGTCGTCGTGGTAGGCTGACTACCCTTCTCAACGGTATTACGCAGTTGTGCGGCGTTACGAACCGTGTAACCGGCATTGCCTGCCACGCGTGTCACACGATGATCGAACGAGTTATCAGGATAAGCCACCTGGTAGTCATTGCGGCTGTGCGGTTTGGTCATCTCCGTGTAACCGTTATAATGCGGTTGTGGCGGATAATCGCAGTGATGGCAGTAGTGGTGGTTGGACATATACGTCGCAACGTACGCCTGATAATGGTTCAGGTACACCGGCTTGGGTTGCGTGTAGTACGACGGATAGTAACCGTAGTAATACGGTGAGTTCCAAACGGCATAACCCGGGCGACCATACACCTCCCACATAGGCGGACGATTGAAGAAGACCGGACGAACGATATAGTTCGCGCCGTACAGATAACGATCACCGATCACCTCTACATAGAGGGCATTCGGCTGATGCTCTGCTACCAGCGTAGCTACGTCCTGGAACACACCCGGAGCCAGACAAGCCTGGATCAGCAGCGTGTGGTAATAGTTCTTGCTGGTCTCGATCACACGCAGGTAATCGATACGACCGTCGTGATTCAGATCGAGATTATTGATCATATAGCGGCTCGAGTTAAGCAACTGCTCGAACTCACGTACCGAACGACTCTCCGCAAAAGCCGCAGCTACAGCATTGAGGTCCAGATAGAAACACGGATCGGTGTTGTAATCGGTCACGGTGAAGGTCGTTACGGTCGTCACTTTCGGTGAAGGTGTCACCACTTCGGTCGTATAGACCGTCTTGACCGGCACCACCACTTCGGTCGTCGGCACCTCGGTATAGATACGAGCTACCCAACAACTCGACATGCTCAAGCCCACCAGGGCCAATAATGCAAACTTCTTCATATTACAATGTTTTTGCTACTTCGATTTCTTCAAATGCCTCCAGCATATCGCCCTCTTTGAGGTCGTCGTACGCCTTGAGACTCAAACCACATTCTGTGTTCACACCGGCTTCCTTGATATCGTCTTTGACATGCTTGAGGGACGCCAACTCGGCAGTCTTGATCACGATACCGTCACGGATGACGCGCACTTTGTTACCACGTTTGATCTTACCCTCACGGACGATACAACCGGCGATCGTACCCACTTTCGAGATGTGGAAGGTCTGCAGTACCTCGAGGGTAGCGGTGATCTCTTCCTTCACCTCCGGTGCCAACATGCCTTCCATAGCCGCCTTGACCTCGTTGATGGCATCGTAGATGATCGAGTAGATACGGATATCCACCTCTTCGGTCTCTGCCATACGACGCGCCGTACCGGTCGGACGCACATTGAAGCCGACGATGATCGCATCGGAAGCCGCCGCTAACATGACATCGCTGTCGGAGATAGCACCGACGGCGCCGTGGATGACGTTGACTTGGATGTTCTCCGTTGAGAGTTTGATGAGCGAGTCCTTGATGGCCTCTACCGAACCGTCCACATCGGCTTTGACGATGATGTTCAGTTCCTTGAAGTCACCGATAGCCAGACGACGACCGATCTCTTCGAGTCCGACGTGTTTCTTCGTACGGATCGACTGCTCACGTTGCAGTTGCTCACGTTTATTCGCGATCTCACGTGCCTCCTGCTCGGTCGGCAGTACGTTGAACTCGTCACCGGCCTGCGGTGCACCGTTCAGACCGAGGATCGAACAGGGTTCACCCGGACGTACTTCGGTGATCTTCTGACCACGCTCGTTGAACATTGCTTTGATACGACCGTGGAAGGTACCTGCCAGCACGACGTCACCCATATGAAGTGTACCGTCTTGAACCAGCAACGTAGCTACATAACCGCGTCCCTTGTCCAAAGACGACTCGATGACCGAACCTTTCGCACGACGTTTGGGGTTGGCCTTGAGGTCCAGCATCTCTGCCTCTAACAGCACTTTCTCCAGCAACTCATACACACCTGTACCCTTCTTCGCGGAGATCTCCTGGCACTGGTATTTACCGCCCCAGTCCTCCACAAGGATGTTCATGTTGCTCAGTTGCTCACGGATCTTATCGGGGTTCGCACCGGGTTTATCCACTTTGTTGATGGCAAACACCATCGGTACACCGGCCGCCTGGGCGTGGTTGATCGCCTCGATCGTCTGCGGCATGACCGCATCGTCGGCCGCGATGATGATGATCGCGATATCCGTCACTTTGGCACCACGTGCACGCATGGCCGTGAAGGCAGCGTGACCCGGGGTATCAAGGAACGTGATATGTTGACCGTTCTTGAGCTTAACGTTATACGCACCGATGTGCTGGGTTATACCACCGGCCTCACCGGCGATGACGTTGGCGTTACGGATGTGGTCGAGCAGCGAAGTCTTACCGTGATCGACGTGACCCATCACAGTGATGATCGGGCAGCGCGGCTCGATATCGTCCTCGTTGACTACCTCGTCGGCATTGATCTCATCCGCCACGTGCGCGGATACATATTCGGTGGTGAAACCGAACTCCTCTGCTACGAGGTTGATGGTCTCGGCATCCAGACGCTGGTTGATGGACACGAACAGGCCCAGACTCATACAGGTTCCGATGATCTTGTTCACCGGCACGTTCATCATGACCGCCAGGTCATTCGCGGTCACGAACTCAGTCAACTTCAGCACTTTGGATTGCTCCTGTGCCTCCATGATCTCGAGTTCATGTTTCTCGCGTTCCTGCTCACGACGCTCGCGTTTGTACTTGGAGGTGTTGGATTTGTTCTGCTTCTGCTGGAGGCGACTGAGCGTCTCCTTCAGTGCTTTATCCACCTCTTCCTGCGTAGCCTCACGCGGCTTGTTGTTCTTGTTCTTCTTGCTGACCTGATTACGTTTGTCGTTCGGATCAACCTTGGCCGCATTAGCCTTTATACGCTCACGTTTGCGTTTCTCGGCTGCCGCTTGCTGTTGAGCCTGCTGCGCCTGTTGACGCTCCTCACGCTCTTTGCGTTTCTGCTCTTTGGTCTTCTTGGCAGGACGCGTGGAGGTATCGATCGAGTCGAGGTCAATCTTACCGATCACTTTCGGACCGTCGGTCACTTCCGGCTTACCTAAGGTAAAGATCTCTGCCTTCGGTTTCTCCACAGGCTCGGCTTTCACCTTTTCACGCTGTGCTCTTACCTCTTCGCTCTTAGCTTTCTCTGCCGCCGCTTTGGCCTCCGCAGCCGCTTTAGCTGCCGCTTCTTCAGCGGCCTTACGAGCTGCCTCTTCGGCGGCTTTCTTGGCCTCCGCTGCCGCCGCCTTGCGTGCCGCCTCTTCTTCAGCGGCTTTCTTGGCAGCTTCCGCCGCTGCTTTAGCGGCTTTCTCCGCTTCCTGCGCAGCCGCACGTTCCGCCGCCTGACGGTCCGCCTCGATCTTCACGGCCAGGTCCTTACTGAACTCTTTGGCTAAGCGCAGATACAGATCGTCGTCGATACGCACATTCGGGTCCGACTCAATCGTGATACCGTTCTTCTCGCACCATGCGGTGAGAGTCGCCATTCCAATATTCAGTTCTTTACATGCTTTAATTAGTTTAATAGCCATATACCCTCGGCGTTGTTTAGACTCGCGCCGCGCGAGGGGATAAGGTTAGTCGTTTTCGAATTCTGCCGCCAGGATACGGAGCACGTCATCCACGGTCTCCTCCTCCAAGTCGGTGCGACGAAGCAGGTCCTCTTTGCTGGTACCCAGTACTTCCTTCGCGGTATCCAGACCAATCGCCTTGAACGCATCGATCACCCATTGATCGATCTCGTCATTGAACTCGTCCAGATAGATATCGTCCAGATCCTCCTCTTCCAGATCACGATACACATCGATCTCGTAACCGGTGAGCATGGAAGCTAACTTGACGTTGTAACCACCCTTACCGATAGCCAGGCTAACCTCTTCCGGTGCCAGATAAACTTTTGCCTTCTTGTTCTCCTCGTCGATCTCCATCGATTTGATCTTCGCCGGAGCCAAAGCACGTTGGATATAGAGGTTAATGTTCGAAGTATAGTTGATTACATCGATGTTCTCGTTGCGCAACTCACGTACGATACCGTGGATACGGGCACCCTTTACACCCACACATGCACCTACCGGATCAATACGGTCGTCGAAGGTCTCTACCGCTACTTTCGCACGCTCACCCGGGATACGGGCGATGTTCTTGATTGCAATCAGACCTTCCTTCACCTCCGGCACTTCCTGCTCAAACATACGCTGCAGGAACAGCGGAGCGGTACGGGAAAGAATGATCTTCGGGGTCTGGTTCTTGTTGTCCACCTGAACGACAACCGCACGAACCATCTCACCCTTACGGTAATAATCGGTCGGAATCTGGTTCTGCTTCGGCAGGTAGAGTTCGTTACCCTCCTCGTCCAAGAGCAGCATCTCTTTCTTCCATACCTGATAGAGTTCACCGGTCACGATCTGACCGATCATCTCGCGGTATTTCTGGTAAAGCACCTCTTTCTGCAGCTCCAGGATCTTCGATGCCAGAGTCTGACGAAGGTTGAGGATCATACGGCGACCGAAGGAAGCCAGTTCCACCTTGTCCGTTACCTCTTCACCGATCTCTGCCTCGTCATCGAGCAACAGGGCGTCACTCAAAGCAATCTGGGTATCCGGGTTGGCTACATCGCCGTCTTCCATCACGAGACGGTTGCGGTAGATCTCCAGATCACCCTTGTCCGGGTTAACAATCACGGTATAGTCCGCCGACGGACCGTACATCTTTGCGATCACGCTCTTGAACGACTCCTCCAACACCGTGATGAGGGTCTGTTTGTCGATACGTTTGAAGTCTTTAAACTCCGAGAAGATGTCAATCAAATTAATTGCATCTTGGTTTTTTACAGTTGCCATTTTTGTATTTAGAATTTTAAATCATATTTCACATATTTGGGCTCATCGTACCGCCAGGTGTGGGTAATGATCTGCGTCTGCTTGCGTTTCTTACCCTCTACCGCTACTTTCTCCTCGATATCCACCGAGAACGTCTCCTCATCGACGGATACGAGCTGACCACGCAGTTTCTTGCCTTCCACCAGCACTTCCACATCGTGCCCCAGGTTCTTCTCGTACTGCATCTTGGTCTTAAATGGATCGGTGAGGCTGACCGAACCCACTTCAAGCGAATAGTCCGGCTCTACGGTATCGAGTTTCTCCACCAGGAAGCGGTTCAACTCCGCACAGAAATCCACATCCACTCCCGCGAGGCGATCTACCTCTACGAGGATGTCATCACCGGCCGAAACACTCAGCGTTACCAACTCATACTCGGTACCCTGCAGGTACTCTTCAATCCAGTTTTGTAATTGCGATTTGTCCATAATTTTATACGAAGAGGAGACCTTTTCGGGTCCCCTCACTCATTTCACGCTGCAAAAGTACTGCTTTTTTTTCAAATATGCAAATATTTGGACTACTTTTTGCGTTTTTTCGTGAATTTTTATTAAAAATTGTACTTTGTCATGACCTGTACGCGATGATTCGTCACCCAATGCAGGCCATTTTGACTCAAACCGTTCGCCGGGTCCAACTTACCGTCACTATAGTGAACAGACGTGATATCGTACTCCAGACCTACTTGGAACTTACCTACCGTGTAGAGCAAGGTCGGCGTCAGGCGCCACATACGGTTCATGTTCTTCACACGCGGATAGTAGTAACCCACCCATTTTCCGGCAGCATTCACTGCCAGCGGATCTTTGGTACCAAGGTTCTCTACGTAACCGGCAAAGAGGATACCCTGCAACTTCTGCGGGTGCTTATCCTCCTGCGCACCTACCTTACCGCCATACATAAGGCTGATCCAGGTCGAACTGGTACGAGTCGGCGTATATTCATACGAACCGTCCGGATTGATGGCCTTGACCCCATAACCGCCGTTCATGTTCATGTGCTCACCCGACTCTGCCAGGATGGTCTTGGCCTTGAAGGAGAAATCGCCCTGCTTATATTGCAGATAGAGGAAAGGCGAAGCCGTCGTGATACGGTCTTTCACCGTTATCTGTAGCGGTTTGCCGTCTGTACCGAGGATGACGTTTCCGTTAGCGTCCAGCGCCTCTCCTAAATGACGCGGTTTGATACTCAGCACGTCTGCACCGGCACGTACGATCCAGCCTTTGTCATGGAAGCTCAGACCCAGATACGCCTCGGGGGTCTTGCTGTACAGCATGTACTCCGCCGACTGTCCTTCCGGACCGGTCGAGTTGTACTGCATCTGCCAGAGCCCTGCGGCGGTCAAGGTGAAGTACTTGCCCAGACGTGCGTCCATACGTACTTGCGGGCTACGGTTAAACGGACCGAACGGTGCACCGCTGTTGAGCGCAATCACGTCACACAGATCCGCTGCCATCGGGTGCCAGGCCTGACCGATCATCAGGTCCACGCGCGCAAAATCCTTATCGTTCATGCGCAGACTGTCCCAACCGAGACTCACGTACGCCTGACGCAGACGGAACTGCGCCGTACCGGAGACTGCGTGTGTACCGTCACCCACTTTGCTGATACCCGCAAAAAAGTCCGCCTCGATCTTACCGCTGAACTCCGTATTGCGCCATTTGTATCCGACGATATTGAGTCCCACACGGGTCGTCAGACTCAGGAAACGGAAGCTGCTCACATCATTCAGGTCCTCGCGCAGCGCCGGGTCGGTCGTCTTGTTCCGGTTTTCGTCCTTCGGCATGTAGAAATACAGGTCACCTGTTCCGGCGATACACTCCCGGCTGTCGTAGGTGAAGTAGTTACGGATAAATCCATAGGGTTTGAAATGCTGTTTGAGGTGAGACTTGGCTGCCTCTTTCTTGGCCACCTTCACGCTGTCCTGCGCCGAAACCGGTAGCAGGAACAACGCGCAAAGAGCCAAAACGATAAACTTTAACCTATAACCCATAACCTTTAACCTTTATCAGAACGGGAATAAGAGTAATACCGCATACGAAACAGCAATACCGAGCAGGCCGACAATCAGACCCACTTTCGCCATGTCGTTGGTCTTGATCAAACCGGTCGAAAAAGCGATTGCGTTCGGCGGAGTCGAAATAGGAAGGAGCATCGCAAACGAAGTGGAAGCAGCTACGCAGACAAGCAATGTTGTGACACCACCGAACGCGCCTAACTGCTCGTTCATGGCGGTTCCTACCACCGCTAAAATCGGTATAAGTAAGTTCGCGGCGGAAGAGTGAGAGATAAAGTTGGATAGTAACCATCCTAACAGACCGGAAATAACCAACACGGCAATAACTGACCAACTTCCGAATGGGATAGATTCCACCAACGCTGCCGCCAAACCGGTCTTGTTGAGCGCAGTTCCGATAGCGAAACCACCGGCCACCATCCACAGTACGTGCCAGTCGATCTTCGCAAAATCATCGCGTTTGAAGATACCGAGAAGCGCGAAAACACCGAACGGAATGAGGGCTACTACATTGGAGTTCAGGTGGGTAATCTCACCTGTCATCCAGAGGAGGATGGTTGCGATGAACGTCACGGTTACTACCCAGAATTGCCAATCCATCTCATGGTGCTCATCCGGCTCGATGACGATCTTCACGTCCTTGGCTTTGAAGGGGAAGAGGAACATCAGCAACCACCAGGCGAACAAAATCATGATAATCACCACCGGAACAAAACGAACCATCCACGCGGCGAACCCGACGTTGATATCCATGGCTGCCAACTGACCGATAGCAATCGCGTTAGGAGGCGTACCGATAGGCGTACCCAGACCACCGATATTAGCCGCAATAGGAATGGACATCGCGAGGCTCACACGACCTCCGCCATCTACAGGCAGCGTACGGAGTACCGGTGCCAGGAATGCCAACATCATGGCTGCGGTTGCAGTGTTACTCATGAACATCGACATGACGCTAATAAGCGTCAAAAAGCCCAGCAACACCCATTTGGGGTTGGTTCCGAAAGGCTTCAGCATAACCCGTGCCAGCACCACATCCAAGCCTACTTTGCTGGCAGCAATAGCGAGCACGAAACCGCCCAAGAACAACATGATAATAGGATCGGCAAACGAGGCCATCAACTCACGGAAATTGACCAGCGCACCCATATCGGCGTTGGTCAAACCCTTGTTGGAAACAGCCAAGAGCAGGAACACAATCGAGGTCACAGAAGTTGCCCACGCCGGGATGATTTCGAACATCCACATCAGCGCCGCATAAGCGAAGATGGCAATCGTACGCTGCTGTACCACCGTCAGGCCTTCAATGCCGAAAGCGGAAGCAGGCAAGAACCACAAAAGGCACACTAACACAAATGTGATGGGTGCCAACACATGCATTTTTACGTTAAACTTATTCATCTCTTTCATTCATTAATTTTTTCACTCGTTAATTCTCTTTCAGCAAAATCCATTCGCCATTCTCAATCTTGTATTCATTAGGATTAGCTAAATGATGAATTCGGCGCTCGTAACGTTCGCCACCCTTGTAAGCGGTGGTAACAAACGAGTGAATGATCTCCAGCGCCTTGTCCGGAGCTACATAACCGGCCGGCAAACAGAGGACGTTGGCATCAAAGAAACGACGTGCGTTCTCCGCCATACGGGGCTCCCAACAGATCGTGGCACGTACGTTAGGGTGCGTGTTGGCTGCCATGCTCATACCATTACCGGTGAAGCAAAAGCCGATACCTAAGTCGCATTCACCTTTCTCTACCGCCGTAGCCATCGGATGCGCAAAATCAGGGAAGTCACAGTTGTCCATCGAGTGGCAACCGAAATCAATCACCGTAGCACCTTCCCGCTCCAGAAAGAGTTGAATCATGGCTTTCAGACCAAAGCCTGCGTGGTCACTGGCCAACGCAATTTTCAATTCATTAAGTGGTTTCATAATTATTAATTTTTATATGTTTTTTTCTATTTTTTCCGCGTTTCATACATTTGGGAGCGCAAAATTACTGTTTTTTTTTGATATATGCAAGGATGAGCGTTTTTTTTTGACAAAAAATTTTTTTTTGTCGAATTCATTTGGAGTTTTAAAAAAAAAGTAGTACCTTTGCAGCCGATTTTAATATGCGGTAGTGCGCGCGTGAGTATAGAGGAGTTAAAAATACTATTCGGGGAACATCCGGAACTGGCAGCAGTACGGAAGGAACTGGCGCATAAAAACGCACACGTATTGTTGAGCGGGTTGTACGCGAGCGCACGCGCTTTGGCGCTAGCGCACATTGGGAAACCCCTCTTTGTGATCTTTGACAATGCAGAAGCAGCACTCGCGTTCTCCAAAGACCTCATGACCATCAACGACCCCGTCGTTGAAAAAATGAGTCTTTTTCTTTCCGGCGGCGCAGAAACGCAGAGCGGTAGATGAGGCTGCACAGGTACAACGCACTGAGACACTCTCGGCGCTGTCACGCCAAGCAGCGAACAAAGAACTGATCATCGTGACCTATCCGGAGGCGATTGCAGAACCGGTACCGGCAAAGGAGGAGCTATCAGCAATCAGTTGTCAGTTGTCAGTCGGCGAAGAGGTGCAGATTTCCACCTTAGGTGAGATGCTGAGTGAACTGGGATTTGAACGCGTGGATTTTGTATTCCAACCGGGGCAGTACGCCATCCGCGGATCGATCGTCGATATCTACAGTTACAGCCACGACAATCCGTATCGATTGGATTTCTTTGGTGATGAGATAGAGAGTATCCGAGAGTTCGATATCGAGGACCAGCTGAGTAAGGCGAAGGTCGAGAAAGCGGAGATTGTGGGAGCCAAGAGTCAAGAGTCAGGAGTCAAGAGTTATATAACGGATTATCTGACGGAGGATTTTGTGTGGGTGAGCAACGATTGGAGCGTGGTAAGGTTTAAACTAGACGGCCTAGGAGTCCTAGGAAACCTAGGAAGCCTAGAAGACAGAAAGACCATCGAGTTGAACGAGAAGAGCACGTTCCCGGAACACACGAAGGTGACGTTCGATACCATCCCCCAGCCTATCTTCCATAAGCAGTTCGATATGCTGACAGAGGACCTCAAAAAGCATATCGAGGAAGGGTATAAGATTTATTTGTTGGCAGAGCAGCAAAAGCAGCTCGATCGCTTGAAGGCGATCTTTGAGAGTTTAGAGGACGCTTCGCTACAGGACGCTACCGCTACAGGTGTTCGGTTTGTAGGCATCAACGCGACGCTGCATGAAGGGTTTGTGGATAAGGGACTGAAGATCTGCTGCTATACGGACCATCAGATTTTTGAGCGATACCACCGTGTGATGCTGGCGAGTGAGAACGCGCGGCGCGGCAAGGCGATCATCACGTTACGAGAGATTAACCAACTGCAGATCGGTGACTACGTCGTGCATAGCGACCATGGTATAGCCAAGTTTGGTGGGCTGGTGACGACACCGGTGAACGGTAAGCCGCAGGAGATGATCAAACTGAACTACCGCGACGGGGCGAATGTGTTTGTGTCCATCCATAACCTCCACCGCATCAGCAAGTACAAGGGTCGTGAGGGTTCAGAACCGACGATTGCGCGACTTGGTAGCGGTGCTTGGGAACGACTCAAGGAGCGGACGAAGGACAAGGTGAAGGATATCGCCCGTGACCTGATACGGTTGTACGCAACGCGTAAGCAGCAGAAGGGCTTTGCCTATACGCAGGACGGTTACATGCAGCATGAGTTGGAGGCCTCGTTCCTGTACGAGGACACGCCGGATCAGGCGAAGGCAACCGCCGATGTAAAACGCGATTTGGAGAGTCCGATGCCCATGGACCGTTTGGTATGCGGTGACGTCGGTTTCGGTAAGACCGAAGTAGCGATGCGTGCGGCGTTCAAGGTAGCGACGGACGGCAAGCAGGTAGCGGTACTGGTTCCGACGACCGTCCTGGCCCTGCAGCACTATAACACCTTCACCGAACGCATGAAGAACTTCCCCGTGCGGATCGAGTACCTGAGCCGGTTGAAGACGGCCAAAGAGATCAAGGAGATCTTGGCGGATCTCGAAGCCGGTAAGATCGATATCCTCATCGGTACGCACAAACTGATCGGCAAGAGCGTCAAATGGCACGATCTGGGACTGCTGATCATCGACGAGGAACAGAAGTTCGGTGTAGCCGCCAAGGAGAAACTGAAGGAGTTGCGGGCGAACGTGGATGTACTGACGCTGACGGCGACACCGATACCAAGAACGTTGCAGTTCTCGTTGTTGGGTGCAAGAGATCTGAGTGTAATGACCACCCCACCGCCGAACCGCTATCCGGTGCAGACCGAACTAATCACGGTGGACGACGAGGACATCATCAAAGAGGCGATTGAACTTGAGATGGCGCGGAACGGACAGATTTTTATTGTGAACAACCGCATCGAGATGTTGCCGCGTATCGAGAACAAGATACGCAAACTCTGTCCCGAGGCACGGATCATCACGGCGCACGGACAACTGCCGGCAGGTGAGATGGAAGAGCGATTGGAGGCGTTTATCAACTACGATTACGACATCCTGCTCTCCACGACCATCATCGAGTCCGGTGTGGACATACCGAACGTGAATACGATCCTCATCTTCAGTGCCAACCGCTACGGTCTGGCGGACTTGCACCAACTGCGCGGACGCGTGGGACGCTCGAACCGCAAGGCGTACTGCTATCTGATTGCACCAGAGAAGGAACTGTTGACCGACGATGCACGGAGACGCCTGGAGGCGCTGAGTACGTTTGCGGAATTAGGTGCAGGATTCAACCTGGCAATGCAAGACCTCGATATCCGCGGAGCAGGAAACATGTTAGGATCCGAACAGTCGGGTTTCATAGCGGACCTAGGTTACGAGACCTATCAGCGGATATTGAATGAGGCGGTGGAGGAACTCCGCGAAGAATTCGCGGTAAATGATGGAATGAGCGCGACTGCGTCGCTCAATGGTGCGAATAATGGTAAGTACCTTTGGTGCCAAGATTCGCAGTTGGAGACGGATATCGCTGTATGTTTCCCGACGGATTATATCGAGAACATCAGCGAACGTATCACGCTCTATCGCGAGTTGGATACGATCCGCAGCGAGGAGCAGTTGTTGGACTTCCGCAAGAAACTCATCGACCGTTTCGGTGTTTTACCGGAGCCGGCAGAGGAGTTACTGGAAGTGGTTCGGTTGAGATGGCTCTGTTGCCGTTTAGGTGTAGAAAAGATCCTACTCAAGGGTGAACGGATGACGATGTACCTGGTACAACACAAGGACGCCTACTGGCAATCCGAACAGTTCGGAAACATCGTTCAATACGCCGTCACGCGTCCCGAGCGCTGCCTACTGCATGAAGAGAAAGACAAGAAGGGGATACCTACCGGACGACGGATGGTGACCATCACGAATGTGAAGACTATAGCAGGAGCTATCACGCTTCTGACCAAAATAGAAAAAGGAGAAATATGAAATTTATAGGAATTATCCCGGCACGATACGCCTCGACGCGTTTCCCGGGTAAGCCGCTGGCAGAGATTTGTAACCGCACGGTGATTCACCGTGTGTACGAACAAGCATCCAAAGCCCTGGAGACCGTGGTGGTGGCTACCGATGACGAGCGTATCTACGATGCCGTAGAGGCGTTTGGCGGCAAGGTGGTCATGACCCGTGCTGACCATAAATGCGGTACGGACCGCTGTCTGGAGGCCTACGAAGCCATCACTACCCCGTCCTGGCGCGAACAGAACGACCACGATACGGTTGTCATCAATATCCAAGGCGACGAACCGTTTATTCAACCGGAACAGATCGAGAGTCTGATGAAATGTTTTGACCGGGAAGACACCGATATCGCGACACTGGTACGACCGTTCACGGACGAGGATACCCAAGAAGATCTGGAGAATGTGAATACGCCCAAGGTCAATTGGGACAAGACGACCGGTGTGGCGAAGATGTTCAGCCGCAAGGTCATCGCTGCTTCCGACGGCACGTACTACCGTCACATCGGCATCTACGCCTATCGTGCGGACGTGCTGGCAAAGATCACCCAATTACCGCAGTCGCCGCTGGAGATCGCCGAGCGATTGGAACAGTTGCGCTGGTTGGAGAACGGCTACTGCATCCGCGTGGGTGTGACCGAGACACCGACCATCGGTATCGATACGCCGGAAGATCTGGAACGGGCGATCGAATGGTACAAAAACTCGTGATCACGTGATGACGTGATAACGTGATAACGAAAAAAAATAATAACAATAATAACCTTTTAAAAACACAAAACATTATGGCAAAAGAGAATTGTCCGACCCCGCACATCGGTGCGCAGTACGGAGAGATTGCAAAGACAATGATTATGGCAGGTGACCCGCTTCGCGTCAAACTGATGGCAGAGCGTTACCTGGAGAACCCGGTACTGGTAAACAACGTTCGCGGTATGCTGGCGTACACCGGTACATACAAAGGCAAGAAAATAACCGTTATGGGTCACGGTATGGGTATTCCGTCGATTGGTATCTATTCGTACGAGTTGTTTAACTTCTACGATGTAGAGACGATCATCCGCGTAGGATCCTGTGGTGCCCGTCAGACTTACGTGGGTTTGGGTGATCTGGTGATTGCTCAAGGTAGCTGCACGGACAGCAACTACGGTGCACAGTACGATCTGCCTGGTCATTTTGCACCGCTGGCTAACTTCGAACTCTGCCGCAAGGCCGTTGATGCAGCCGAGAAACGCGGATATAAGTATCACGTAGGTAACGTACTGGCATGCGATATCTTCTATTCGGAAGATCCGCGCAAAGGTAACTGGACCAAGATGGGTGTGCTGGCAGACGAGATGGAAGCACCGTCGCTGTATATGAACGCTGCCCGTGCCGGTAAGAAAGCACTCGTTATCTGCACCGTCAGCGACCACATCCTGACCGGTGAGGCTTTGTCCGCCGAAGCACGTCAGAACACGTTCACCAACATGATGGACGTTGCCTTTGACATCATCAGCGAAGAAGCATAAAAACAAACAAAAAACAATAAATGGATAAAAACACTTGGATCGGCTTTCTTTTGATAGCCGCAATTATCGTTGGCTTCACAATGCTCAACCGGCCCTCGAAAGAGGAGCTGGCTGCGCGTCAGCGCCAACAGGACTCTATCGCGCTCGCTCAGCAGGTAATGGCTGAAGCGCAACGTATCTCGGATTCGATCACAGCTGCTTTGGAGACCGAAGCACCGGCATCGGTGGAAGTCAAAGAGAGTAAGCCCGCAGAAGAATGGATCACCTTACAGAATGAGCATCTGCGTCTGACGCTGTCCACCTATGGTGGTGCTATTCAGCGTGCAGAGCTGTTGGACTACCATGCTTCGGGTGACAGCGTGAACCCGCTCTGTCTCTTCCGTGCGAATGAGGCTTCGTTCGGTTTCACCCTCGTGACCATCAACAACCGTATTCTGCAGACTTCGCAACTGGTCTTCACACCGGTGGAGAGCGATGCGCCTAACAAAGCCATCTTGCGTCTGCCGGGTTCGACCGAGGACGCTTGGCTCGACTTCGTCTATGAGTTGTCGGAGGATTATATGGTCCGCTTCACGCTTGTGCCGCATAATATGCAGAATGAGTTGGCGCAGAACATCAACTCGCTGGAACTCCTATGGCGTCAACTGATTCCGCAACAGGAACAGGGACGTAAGTTCGAGGAGCGTTATGCCCAACTGCAGTACATGCTCGTAGGCGGCGAGATGGAGAAACTGAGCGAGAGTAAGGATGACAGTCAGAAGGAATCCGCGCGCGTGAAATGGATCGGTTACAAGGACCAGTTCTTCTCCACCGTGCTGATTGCGGACGAGGCGTTCAGTTCTTCGCAGTTCAGTTCGACCGTACAAGGCAAGTACTCCGGTTACGTCAAAGAGTACAGCACACACACGTCGGTGCCGTTTGACTTGACAGGCAAGACCACGACCGGTTTCCGTTGGTATCTCGGTCCGAACCACTACCATACGCTCAAGGCGTTTGACGAGGGTGTCGCTAAAGACGAGCGTCTGCACCTCAACGCATTGGTGCCGCTGGGATGGAAGATCGTGAGCTGGATCAATACAGCCCTGGTCATCCCGATGTTTGACCTGTTCACCGGATGGGGACTGCATATCGGTATCGTGATTCTGTTGATGACGATTGTTATCAAGTTGATCATTTTGCCGTTCGTGTTCGTAAGTTATAAGTCGAGCGCGAAGATGCGGGTACTCAAACCGCAGATCGATGCCATCAACGAGAAGTTCCCTGCCGACAAGATGCAGGAGCGTCAGCAAGCGACGATGCAACTGTACCAGCAAGCAGGCGTGAGTCCGATGAGCGGTTGTTTACCGATGCTGTTCCAGTTCCCGGTGCTGATGGCTATGTTCTGGTTCTTACCGACGGCTATCGAGTTACGTGGTAAGTCCCTGTTGTGGGCCGATGACCTCTCAACCTACGATGCCGTCTTCCATTGGGGTGTTAATATTCCGCTGATAGGTGACCACCTGTCCTTGTTCTGCTTACTGATGACGATTGCTAACTTCGGTTACACCTTCATCACGATGCAGTCGCAGGCGACGGACCCGAACATGAAGTTCATGAAGTACATGATGTACGCCATGCCGCTCATGTTCCTCTTCATCTTCAACGATTACGCAGCCGGTCTGAGTTACTACTACCTCGTATCGCTGTTCCTGACCATCCTCCAGACCATGATCTTCCGTTGGACACTCAACGATGAGAAGATGCTCAAGGAGATGGAAGAGAACAAAAAGAAAAAAGCGGGAAAACCGAAGTCCCGCTGGATGCAACGCTTGGAAGAGATGCAACGTGAGCAACAGAAGTTAGCTCGCGAGCAAGCCAAAGCGGCTAACAAGCGACGCTAATTCATCATCGACTAACGCTTGTCCCTCCGGGGACAGCGTTACGCCGTCTTGCTCGAGCAGCTGATTGAAATGATCGCTGGCGAGCATCGGCGAGGTGATGTCGATAATATGAACGCATTGCGTAGCAGCAAGGCGGAAGAGTGCCAGGTTGTACAAGGCATGTATATTACGCAGGCGCTCGATGTGACCGCCCAACCAATAGAGTACGTTTTTACGCTCTTGAATGGACATACCGCGCGTGATAAAGGCGAAATAGCGATTCTCGTCGATAATAGGAAGGCTGACCAAAACGGGCTCCAAGCCTTGCGCACGCGCCTGTGCAATCCTATTAGTATATAAGGCCTTATAGGCAACCAAATCCATTTGGGGATTGTGCTTAGCACTCGGATCTGCAGCGATAGCTTGCCAATCGTACTGCAATCCACTCTCGGGTTGAATAATAAAAGTCTTGTCCATAATATAAAGAGTTAATGAGTTAACGAACTAATGAATTAAAGGTGTAGTGCCAAATAAGCTACTACAGCCGGTAATTGAAGACAATATAGTGCGACCAAGAGGTCAAATCCGATACGTTTAACAGTTTTCATAAAGCATTTATGTTTTAAAAACGATGCAAAATTACTGCTTTTCGTTAAGGTACGCAACTAATTGTGATGAGGGACTAAAAATTTGGGCTAAATGGGTCTTTTTGATGACTAAAATCAAAATATAGGGATAAAATATGAACAATTCGCATTTCGTCACACGGTCTTTGGTGTCAATTACAACCCTACTTTTGCATGTGTTTGCCATGCCGATCTTCTTTCTCGGCTTCACTTTGATCTATGACAGTTCGTGGATGACGCGGTTCTTAGACGCCGGCTTAGGAACGATCTTTAACGTCTTGATGCTGACGAGTATCTTGATTGGTGTAGTAGCCATCTCCCGTATTGTGATGACGGTGATCGGTAGAGACAAACGCCTGAGTTGGTGGCAATATGCGTTATGGAGCTTTGCAGAGGTATTTGTGTTTGCGTGCTTTGCGGCCCTTTACATGGCATTAGTGTACGGGGATTACGGTTATTTCCCTGCCTTAGGCGAATGTTTGCGTATCTCGTTTGCTATTCTGAGTTATCCGTATATTATCTTTGCATTGCTCTTTGCACTCATCCGTCCCGATGAAGAAGAAGCATCCGAAGAGGATTTGGTTCGTTTTGCAGACAGTACAGGTCGTCAGAAATTAGTGATCGCACACGACGTGATCCTGTTTATCGAAGCGCAGGAGAATTACGTATCGATTCACTATCTGGAGGGAGAGAAATTAAAAGAATACTCGCTTCGTCAATCGATGCGGGGTATCGAAGAGTTGATGACCAAACACGGTATCATCCGTTGCCAGCGTTCGTATTTCGTTAATCCACGGCATGTGACGGTGTTACGTAGAGACAAAGAAGGCTTTATACAGGCAGAATTGGACGTGAACAGCAGTAAGCCGGTTCCCGTTTCACCCAAATATTACGAACAACTCAGCAAGATGCTTTAGCGGCTAACAGTCCGCAGGCGGCCAGGATATCCTCGCCACGCGAACGACGAATGGTAGTAGTAATGCCGTTATCGGTGAGGTAATCCCGGAAAAACTCCATTTGCTTCTCATCCGAAGCGGGGAACGCACGATCCACTCCTTCGTGGAAACGAATCAGGTTAACGCGACAGTTCAGACTCTTGAGCAGTCGCGTTATTTCTTTGGCGTGCCGGATGGTATCGTTCTGACCATGCCAGCAGATGTACTCAAAGCTCACGCGACGCTGATGCGACCAATCGTACTGTTTGAGTAAGGCCACGACTTCCGTGATAGACAGCATCTTCTCTGCAGGCATGATGGTCGCGCGTTCCGCAGCAAAGGGGTTATGCATCGAGACCGCCAGATGACAGTCACTCTCCTCCAGAAATCGTTTCATAGCCGGAATGCCCACCGTAGAGACGGTGATACGTTTGGGAGACCAGGCGCAGCCGTAAGGAGCGGTCATGATCTCCAAGGAACGGAGGACGTTATCGATATTATCCATCGGCTCTCCTTCGCCCATATAGACCAAATTGGTCAGGTCATCGAAATAGAATATCTGATTCAAGATCTCAGCGGCAGGTAACTGTCCATGGAAGCCAAGTGTACCGGTCATGCAGAACCGGCAGCCCATCTTACAGCCGATCTGGGTGGAGACACACAGCGTGGCCCTATCCTCTTCGGGGATATAGACCGATTCGATGAATTGCTCTCCTACCGCAAAGAGGTATTTGCGTGTGCCATCGACACTGACGGCCTCCCGAATCGGGTCATGACGACCGACCGCATAACGTGCTTTGAGAGCCTCACGACCTTTGAGGGAGATATTGGTCATGGCGTCAAAATCCGACACGCGCCGGACGTAGAGCCATTCCGCGAGTTGTTTACCCGCGAACTTCTGCAAACCGACACTCAGCGCCACGTCTTGCAGTTCAGCCAATGTTTTACCTAATAAAACTTCCATTCATCCATTCACCATTGTCACATCGACATGCGGATAAGCGAAGGTGAAACCTTGTGGCGGCAGTTCGGTATAGAAACGCTCCTGCAGATCGAAGAACACGCCCCAATAATCATCTGCGCGCACCCAGGCACGTACGACAAACGTGATATCGTTCTCGTTCAGCGATTTGAGTGCCACAAAAGGTGCCGGGATAGCGTCCATGCGGTAGTTAACCGTAGAGAGCTGGTAGGCAGAGATATTGAGTTCTTTGTACAGTTGCTTCATATCCGTATCAGCCTGCAACACACGCGAGTCACTATTGACAATCGCTAAAATAGCCTCTTTACATTGAGCAGCATCGACGCCGTAAGACACACTTACCGACCATTCCACACGCCGGAGCGGACGACCATTATAGTTATTGATGATGCCGTTGGAGAGTGCGCCGTTCGGTAAGATGACGACCCTGTTATCCGGTGTCAGCACTTTTGTCGCGGTGATATTGACCTCTATCACCTTGCCGGTTACCCCTTGTGCCTCAATGAAATCATCGGCCTTGAAAGGCTTGAAGGCCAGCAACATGAGTCCTCCGGCAAAGTTCTGTACGGTACCCGAAAGTGCCATACCGATCGCCATACCTCCAGCCGCCAAGAGAGCAGCTAACGCGGTGGTGTTCACACCTAACGCACCGACGGAGAGCACAATCAGCAACACCGTCATGGAGATCGAGACGAAGGACGAGACAAAGGACGCAATCGTCGGTTCGGTCTTACGCCGGTCGAACATCCGTTTGAGGATGGACTTCACCCAACGAATGAGGAAGATACCGATGACGAAGATGAGCAGAGCGGCCAGGACCTTAATACCGAACTGGATCATCTTATCCATAAAAATATTCCAGAAATCCGTCGGGTTCTCTTTGGCCAACGCAATCATCTGCCGCGCCTCTTCGTGGATCGAATCTCGTTTCTGCTGCAACTCCTCCGCAGTTGGTGCCGCTACTTGTAAAAAGATTGAGAACAGATTCATATTTATCGTATTCTATCGGCAGCACGCACGAGTGCCTCATCTTTGAGAATCCGGCGTGTAGCCATGAGGGTTAATACAAAACATACAAGCGGGAACGAAGCCCACGGAAGAATATGCCATTCCACGCCGAGCGCCAGTTTGGCCTGCCAGATATAAATCGCCAGCACGCCGTAGTAGCCCAAGCAGAGCATGGCGAGGAAGATGTTGAGGCGTGCCTGCAAAAGACGTTTTTTGAACAGGAAGATGTCGATGAGCGCCAGTACCGGAATCAGGATGGTGGTTACCAAGAGTCCCCACAAGCCCTGTATCGGAGCTCCGCCCAAGGCACTTAGTTCCCATACTTGCAGATCCGTTCCTTCGGGGGTAATCAGTTGGATCACCGGCTGCCAAATGAGCGCGATACCCAGCGCCACGATGGCCAATAAATAAAGTGTTTGTATTCGTTGTATCATTTATGATTTCAAATTTATGATTTCAAATTTACGATTTACGAGCTTCTTCGAGGGAAGCACATTTGTCGCCGTGTGCGTTCACCCATCCGATCTGGCGGGCAGGGTTACCGACCATGAGTGCGTATGCCGGTACATCTTTGGTCACCACCGATCCGGCACCGATGAGACAGTACTCGCCGAGTGTATGTCCGCAGACGATGGTGGCATTCGCACCTACCGACGCACCGCGTTTGATGATGGTCTGCTTGTATTCATCTTTACGACTAACCGCCGCACGGGGATTGATGACGTTGGTAAAGACCATAGACGGCCCCAAGAACACATCGTCCTCGCAACGCACACCGGTATATACGGATACGTTATTTTGGATCTTACAGTTACGACCGAGCACGACATCGGGTGAGATAACGACGTTCTGACCGATATTACAGTCTTCTCCAATCGTACAGCCGGACATAATATGACTAAAATGCCAAATCTTCGTGCCTTTTCCTATCGTGCAGCCCTCGTCTACGTATGAGGACTCATGAACAAAATATGCTTTTTCCATCAGAAGAACAATTTCAAAATATCGTTTCCGTTAGCCAATATCAGCAGCACAATCAGGATCCAGAAACCTATCTCATTGGCCCGCTCCAGGAACTTGTCGCTCGGTTTGCGACGCGTGATCATCTCTACCAACAGGAAGAGGATGTATCCGCCGTCCAAAGCGGGGATGGGCAGGAAGTTCATGAATGCCAGGATGATACTGAGGAAGGCGGTCATATGCCAGAACGTGTACCAACTCCAGTAAGCGGGGAACATCGAGCCGATGGCTCCGAAACCACCCACCGATTGCGCACCTTCTTTGGTGAAGACAAGTCGGAACTGCTTGACGTACATCGCCAGGATATCCCATCCGTATTGAATACCAGCAGGGATGGCCTGCCAGAAGGTATAGTCTTTGTGCGCAAATTCAAAAATATTCCATTTGATGCCGACTCCAATCTTTCCTTGGTCGCCGATAAAGAGTCGTGCTGTTTGTAACTCACCGTTACGGTAATAATCGATACGGACGGAGTCGCAGGCATGCTGTTGGAGTTCTTCGGTCATCTGCACATTACATCCAACCGGAACATCGTTCACAGCCACGATACTATCGCCTTTCTTCAAGCCACCGAAATAAGCGGCGTTGTCGGGCAGTACCGAATCAATCACACACGGGATCCATAACTCAACCAGAGCAAAATGCCGTTTCTGGTAGTTCTTATCCGCGCGTTTCTTATCGCGTTCGTTCTTATCAAAAGCGTTTTGCTGCGCAAGGAAACGCGTACCCAGATCCTCAGAAAGAGTCAGTTGTACCGTATCAGCACCACGCAGTACAGTGACGTTACGTTTGCCTTCGATGATGACGCCTTGCACGAAATCCGTCAGGGTTTCCGCACGAACAAGATCTTATCTTGCTGCTCAAAGCCCTCGTCCACCATGATTTGCGAGTAGTAGAGTCCGGTGTCGATATTGCGCAGCGGTAAGGTATCTTGTCCCCAATGCCAGAGGAGCATCGTGAAGATGACGAGTGCACCGATGAAATTGACCAGAATACCGCCTAAGATGATCAGCAGTCGTTGCCAAGCGGGCTTGGAACGGAACTCCCACTCTTGCGGTTCCGCAGCCAGATCTTCGGTCGAATGAGTCTCATCCACCATGCCGGCTATCGCACAGTAACCACCGAAAGGCAGCCAACCGATACCCCATTCTGTACTCTCCGGGTGCTTGTCCCATTCTTTGTCCTCATTCGCAGCAAAGACCTTGACATGCCATTTACCGTCGAACTTTTTAAAACGGAGCAAACTGCGCCAAGGATTAAAGAATAAGTAGAATTTCTCTACGCGTACCTTAAAAATCTTTGCAAATGTAAAGTGTCCCAACTCGTGAATCAACACCAGAAAAGACAACGCTAAAATCAATTGTATTGCTTGTATCATAATAAATTTTCTGCTATTTGTCTAGCTTCTTTATCGGTCTGAACATAATCTTCGTAACTCGGTTTGGCGATAAAGGCCGCTTTGTCCATCGTCTGAGCGATGATCTCACTCATCTGCAGGAACCGACAGCGGTTCTCACGGAAGGCGAGGTTCACCACTTCATTCGCCGCGTTCAACACGCAAGGGATGTTGCCTCCTCTGCGCATTGCCTCGTACGCCAGCCCTAAGTTGGGGAAGCGGTTGAGGTCCGGTGCTTCGAAGGTAAGATCTTTGAGTGCCAAGAGGTCCGCCCGGGGAAAATCGCTCTTGAGTCGTTCGGGGAACGATAGGGCGTACTGAATCGGTAACCGCATATCGGGTGCACCGAGTTGGGCTTTGATGGCCCCGTCGGTGAACTGCACCGCCGAATGGACGATGGACTGCGGATGAACGAGTACCTGAATTTTCTCTACCGGCACACCGAAGAGCCATTTGGCTTCGATAACTTCAAAACCCTTGTTCATCATAGAAGCGGAGTCGATGGTGATCTTGGCTCCCATCTCCCAATTCGGATGTTTGAGCGCATCAGCGGCTGTCACGGCCTGCATCTGCTCGAGACTGAAGGTACGGAAGGGTCCGCCGCTGGCCGTCAAAAGGATTTTCTCTATCTCCGATTGGTCTTCTCCTACGAGGGATTGGAAGATCGCACTATGCTCACTATCCACCGGTAAAATCGGCGTATGGTGTTGCACGGCCAAGTCGCAGATGATCTCACCGGCTACGACAAGCGTCTCTTTGTTTGCGAGTGCTATTGTCTTACCGGCTTTGATCGCCTCTATCGTGGGTCTGAGACCGGCATATCCGACCATGGCTGCCACTACGACATCGATACTCGGCATCGTGACCACTTCCGCAATCGCATCCGCACCGGCCCACACTTTGACAGGCAGGTCCGCCAAGGCCGTTTTGAGTGGTTCGTACAGACTCTCATCCGCTATACACACCACCTCCGGCTTGAATTCTCGCGCCTGTTCAATCAACTTATCGATACTCCGGTGCGCACAGATCGCATAGACGCTGTACCGGTCCGGGTACGCCCGCACGATATCCAGGGTCTGCGTACCAATCGAGCCCGTCGAACCTAATATACAAAGATTTTTCACCATACGATTACTTCCTCCGGGTTAACAAACTGCCCTGCGTCCCACAACTCGATCTGCACGTCCTGTTCTTCGTCCATGATTCCGAGCGATTCGCCTTGTTCCACCAGCGCACCTTGTGCCTTCAGCGCCCGACTCACATGACGATAAACGGTCACGAAAGCACCGTTCTGCAGCACCATCGTGAACGTATTATCCGCCATGCGTTCCACGCTCACCAACGTGCCACGCGTAGTAGCCATCACGTTCTCGGACTTAGCGGTACGTACGAGCACACCGTAGATATGCAGGTCCGGTCGTGCCGGTTGAATAATCACACCTCGAACGGGTCGGTACAACTGCCGCATATTGGTCGGTGTCATATTGTCGTACAACATCAACCGGTCGTGCTCTTTCTGCTCATATTGCGCCTTAAACGTCTCGGTCACTTCGCTTGGCTGTGCCACCAGACGCGCCCGTTCCACGCGCTGCAGACTGTCCAGACTCTGTACGCTGTCCGTCGTAATGTCACCCGCCGTCACCAGTTTGATCATATCCAGGTACTGACGCTGCACACTCAGACTCGACTGCAGACTATCCACCCGTGCGGACTCATCAATCAGCTGCTGACGCAGACTTGCGCTGTAACCCGGTAAGATATTGCGAATCGGTGTGTACACGATCAATACCGACAGCAACGCTATCAAGGCCAGAATAGAAATAGTGATGATGCTGATCGCACCCAACAAGCTCACGCGGAAGTGAAACACCTCGCGCAAGGTCAGGTCGTCCAGCATCGCCAACCTATATTTACGTCTTTTTGCCATTACAAAATGGTACAACCGCTACACGGTTTGAGTTGTTTAAAGAAATCATTTCCTTTGTCGTCCACCAGGATGAATGCCGGAAAGTTCTCCACTTCGATCTTCCAGATCGCCTCCATACCCAATTCCGGATACTCGACGCACTCGATGGACTTGATATTGTTCTGCGCCAGGATAGCCGCCGGACCACCAATCGAGCCGAGGTAGAAACCGCCGTGCTTTTGGCAAGCGTTCGTCACATCGATCGAACGGTTACCCTTCGCGAGCATGATCATCGACCCACCGTGATCCTGGAACTCGTCTACGTACGGATCCATACGACCGGCTGTCGTCGGGCCCATCGAACCGCACGCCATGCCTGCCGGGGTCTTTGCCGGACCTGCATAGTAGATCGGATGGTTCTTGAGGTATTCCGGCATCGGTTCCCCTGCATCCAGACGCGCTTTAATCTTCGCATGCGCAATATCACGACCTACAATAATCGTGCCGTTGAGACTCAGACGCGTACCAATCGGATACTTCGTCAGGATCTTGCATACATCTGCCATCGGTTGGTTGAGGTCGATACGTACCGCATCGCCTTCACCTGCCTGACGCAGTTCCGCCGGGATAAGGGAAGCAGGATTGTTATCGAGTTTCTCGATCCAGATACCGTCCTTGTTGATCTTACACTTGATGTTACGGTCCGCAGAGCAGCTCACACCCAGACCAATCGGACAACTTGCACCGTGACGCGGCAGGCGAACGACACGCACGTCATGCGCCATGTATTTACCGCCGAATTGCGCACCCAGACCGATCTTATACGCCTCTTGCAGCAGTTGTTTCTCCAGTTCGATATCGCGGAACGCACGACCGGTCTCGTCGCCCGAAGTAGGCAGCGAGTCATAGTAGTGGGTCGAAGCCAGTTTCACGGTCAGCAAGTTCTTCTCAGCCGAAGTACCACCGATCACAATCGCAATATGATACGGCGGACAAGCAGCGGTACCGAGGGATTTCATCTTCTCTACGAGGAACGGGATCAGCGTACCCGGATTCTGGATACGAGCCTTGGTCTCCTGATAGAGATAGGTCTTGTTGGCAGATCCACCACCTTTGGTGACGCAGAGGAAACGGTACTCTGCACCCTCGGTAGCCTCCAGATCGATCTGCGCCGGCAGGTTGCACTTCGTATTCACCTCGTCGTACATGTTGAGCGGTGCGTTCTGCGAATAACGCAGGTTACACTCGGTATAGGTATTGAAGACACCCTTGCTCAGCGCCTCTTCATCGCAGAAACCGGTCCATACTTCCTGACCCTTCTCGCCATGAATAATAGCGGTACCGGTATCCTGGCACAAAGGCAGTTGACCTTTGCAAGCCACTTCCGCATTGCGCAGGAAGGTCAGCGCTACGTACTTGTCGTTGGCAGATGCCTCGGGGTCACGCAATATCTTTGCTACCTGCTCGTTATGAGAGCGACGCAACATAAAACTTACGTCATGGAAAGCCTGTTGGGCCATCAGCGTCAGCGCCTCAGGAGCCACCTTCAGAATCTCGTGTCCTTCAAACTCGCCGACCGAAACATAATCCTTGGTCAGCAGATAATACTCTGTTTCATCCTTTCCCAGTTGAAACATCGGTGCATACTTAAATTCAGCCATAATATATTATTTTAATTATTTCACTTCCACGCCCTGCAGCGTAAACATTTTCTCGCCGCGCAGGATATAAATCTGTCCGTCACGCAGTACTTTTTGCGGATTCATCGACTCCTCCATAAGCCGCTCAATACCCGTACCCAGTTGTTGCGGAGCTTGCAGATGCAGTACCAACGACAAATCGTCCGTACGATTCTTAGCGCTCGCACCATCGACCGCTATCGTCTTATCTTCACACATAGATTCTACCGGCACACTCAGCATATTCATGGCCGTCTCGGACAACATTCCTACAAAGGCCTCACCTAATTGTGTCGATACGCCAGTTATTTCTAAAATCATATTGTTCATGCCGGTAAACACCGCCATTTTAACGGCATCTTTCTCCGGTCGATCCGGCTCGTTGGCATCCGAGTGAAGCATATATAAATTGACGACTGCCTCACCCATATTCCGCTCAAACAGATCGAGACGTTCCTCTTCGGTTTGCGGCATCATAGCGGCTAAAAGATATCCCTTCGTACGCGTAGACAAATCCGAACTTTTCTTCAGTGCGTTCACGTAATTATCCACTTTTGCCCAAGCTTTCTTACTCATCTGCGGTAACATCGTCCACGTATGAGCCTCTTGCCATGCTCGACTGTAGGTATGCAGGTCCGCAATCGTATCCAACGAACGGATCTCTTCCGTTCCTACCGTCACCGTACTGCGATCGGCACTGATATCCAACCAACGGTACGGACAAGGATAAGCTACAGGCGCACCGGTCGTTACCTCTACAATACTGTCGTTACCAAAATATTTCGTTGTAGCACCGTTCACATGGAAATGACCGGTAAGAATAAAACGCACCTTGTGTGCCGCCAACTGTTTCGCCACGTAGGAAGCAGTATCCAACTGACTCGACGACATAAACTCGGCCATGTTGTCCACATGTTCCAGGATCTGCCAGTGACACATCGCGATGATCAAGTTTCCCTTATTCTCAGCTGCATCTGCCTGCGCTAACAGCCAGTTTAGCGTGGTCTCACTCAGCGAACCCGTTCCGGCATTACCATGACTGCCGTCAATCGCCAACACTGTCACACCGGGCAGCGGTTCTGCTACATAACAATGCGAGTTCGGTTCACGTACCGCACCCATAAACGGCGCATACAACTGATCAAACTGCGCGTCATCGATGTTGGCGACCGCTGTCTTTTCATCCCCGTCATACGCATACGCCGCAGTGCTACTGATATCGTGGTTTCCGGGAATGACCAAAGTCGGAATACCCGCTTCTTGCAGACGCGCCAGACTTGCCACCACCGTGTCGTGACTCACCGCCTCACCGTCTTTGGTCAGATCACCGGGGATCAGCAACAAATCCGGCTGGTACAGCAAAGCCGTATCCATCAAGGCCTTCCACGCCGGCTCACTCAGGTCCAACATCTTGCGCCCCGACACCAACATCTCATCCGCAGCCGTTCCGGGTTGCAACAGTGTCTGCGCTATCACATGCGGGTCCGAGATCACCATTACCCGCTCCGCCTGCATCGCCAACACACTCAGCCCCAGGCCACACACCATACTGATTAATCGTTTCATCTTCTATCTTTTTGTATCTTGATTTTTTATGAATCTTGTTTCTCTTTGCAACTAGTATCTTTTGTTACTTGTACCTTTTGTTACTTGTAGCTTAGTTATTTTAGTATCGTGGTTTCTATCTCTTCACTTCTACGCCATGCAGCATTCCCAATCGGAGGGCTCACTCATGATTACTTTTCCCACGATTCCGGCATCACGAGCGCCATGATCAGATAGAGCAATACACCAGGGAATGCAGCAGAACATAAGGTCAACAGCGCATACAATATCCGCATGACCGTAATGTCCATGCCCATATACTCCGCCAGCCCCGCACATACGCCTGCCAGCACCTTATTCTCACTCTTGGTAAACTTCTTCTGGTCCATAATTTTCCTCCGTTTATATATTCTTCACAATTTTGCTTGCAAAATTACTACTTTTTTTTGACATATGCAAGAAAGAATACTTAAAAAATACATTTTTTAACATTTAGATGGGCTAGACAGTACAATGACATTAGGATGAGGTGTCCCCAAAAAGTTGGACAGGGTTAGTAAATATTGTTAAGTATTTGTGTGTTCGTTGACATATTGTTTGTGTGTTTTTGCCGGTATTTTA
>CADCCH010000028.1 GCA_902799875.1 uncultured Bacteroidales bacterium
TCATCGCATTTTTTACTCTTGAGCCATTTGAGGAGCAGCGCGTTTACGCTCTTGTAATTCTTGAGAGAATCGGGAGCGAGTTTATCACGCGTTTTCTCTTTGATGTACTTATCCATCACGTCATGGATAGTCTCATAGTTGCGCACGTTTTGGGTCTCCATGAAGGGAGTCCATCCGGAGAAAAGTTTGGCGTTGATAGCGCAGACCATTTTGTTTGCATACGTGCGAAATTCCGCAGTAGTACGGAAGCGTTTCTTCATGTCATTAAGGCACATACGCACACGTTCTCTTTCACCCGTAGCAGGGTTGTATGCGTAGTAATCAATGCGCCATCCGGCTTGCGGGAGGTGTTTCAGAATTGCGGGAGAATAGGGCAATTCCGTGGGGGAAAAATCATGGGTAAAAGTCATTTTTTAAAAAGGAGATTGATTGTGAAAATCAACCTCCTAAGCTATATGACTTGCTGGCTAGATTTTGGCTGAGCTTGTTGCCAAATTTCGCCCTATGTTACTGATTTTGTGGCGTTTATGTCGTCTTTCTCATAAAGCCCACGACACTCGGAACCACAATCCGATGCTCTACCAACTGAGCTAAGACCACCGTGCGCGAACTGCGTTCGCATTGCAAATTGGAGATTGAAAATTGGACAATTCTCCAAAAGCGGGTGCAAAGGTACTGCTTTTTTTTGAATTGTGCAAATTTTTTCGTATTTTTTTGCAAAAAATTTTTACATGTGGAATTTTTGTAGTACCTTTGCGGCGCTTTATAGTGCGCACATGCACGTGCTCGGTGTGCGCCTGTAAGTAATATATTAGTATAAATACGCATATGAAGAAGCACAGTATAATTTTATTAGGAATCTTGCTCCTCGGTGTAATTCTGAGTGAAGTTCAGGCACAGGCTTACCGTCATCGCGGCGGAGGTTTATCAGGAGATCATTATCATTTCGGCTACGTGAGTGGTCATGTAGGTTACTCGTTATTGGATACCCGTGCCAAGGGTGTCGTTCCGGTCGGTAAGGTCGGCGGTGGTTTCGGTTTGGGTTACGAGTACCGTAACAGCGGTTTATGGGCGAACTTAGGTGTACAGTTCTCCATGCACCGGTCGAAACTGCAGTTTGACCCCTACACCATCAGTCACGCAGGCAAGCTCCGTGACGCGAACCTGATGCGGGAAGGTATCTTGCTGTACGATGTAAAGCAGGTAGATGAGATCCAATGGAACTTCATCGACGTGCCTATTTTGTTCGGCTACTACACGCACGGTTTCCATGTAGGTGCAGGTATCAAGGTCAGTTATGCCCTCAATCCGAAGAGTACCACGACCGGAACGTATAACCTGCGCTTCCACGAAGACATCACGGATGCGATCCTGGAGAACCTGCCGGATCGCGGTCTGAAGGAGTATGCTTTCGGTAGCAGTCAGGCGAACCGTCTGAACGTCGGTGCGAGTCTGATCGGCGAGATCGGTTACGACTTGTTGTCCTCGATGCCATCGAGCAGTCGTATTTGTCATGTAATGAAACTGAGCTTCTATTTTGAATACGGACTGAATAACTACAACAAGGGCGACGAGAAAGCTCGTTTTGAGTTACCTGCTCCGAACGATAAGGGTGAGGCACCTGCCACGGGTGTGGTGTTTAACGCCTATCTCAATACGGCGGACGGTTCAGCACGTACGGTACCCTTCATTGCGGGTGTAAAACTCACGTATATGATCGGTGGCAGTCGTACGGCTCGTTCCGGTTTCCACCACGGTTGTATGTGCTATAATTAATGGTTAATGATTATGAAAAGACATCTCTATAGATTTTTGAGTTGCGCGCTGCTGAGTTTAGCAGCCCTTGGTGCTTACGCAGCGGACGGTATCATTGAGACCCTCAACTACACGATCTGTCCGGGCGACACGATCAAGTTGAGTAACCGCGAGGTAGTAGTGTACGAACCTACTATCCTGTACGATACGACGCTGGTGACGAACCCCGATGCGGACAGTATCACGGTGTATGTGGTCAATCTCTTGCCGCGTTTCGAGAAAGACGAGTATCGGCTTTTGCAAGAAGGCGAGAGTTTCGAGTGGCACGGTAAGACGATCATCGCTGCCGGCGATTATCAGGACGTCCATCAGGCGATCAACGGTGGTTGCGACAGCCTCTACCGGCTGCATGTGATATTAACCGACCCGGTCCATGCCGTCAAAACGCACACCGACCGGTTGACAATCTGCCAGGGTGAAGGTCAGGATTGGCGCGGTAAGACCTACCACGACAGCGGCACGTACTACGATACGACCAAGGTGGGTGAAGAGATCGATTCGCTCTATATCCTGTACTTGCAGGTGAATCCGAAGTACGAGATCTCCGAGCGCGTCACTTTCCTGAGTTTCCCGACGACCTATCGGGAGACGCAGATCCTCCGTCCGGGTAAATACACGTTTACCTATAAGTCCACCTTAGGTTGCGACAGTATCATCACGGCCTATATCGACCAGGATGTGTATGAGGATATCAAGACCGTGACCATCTGTCCGTGGCAGACCTATATATGGGATTACGACGGCATGACCTACACCGTAAGCGGTAAGTACACTAAGACCGAGAAGACCGTAGACGGTACGGCGGACAGCGTACGGCATATTCTGAACCTGCGGGTCAATTATATCCCGGAGACCTCCATCGAGCACACGATGTGTAAGGGCGATCAGTACACTTTTGTGGACCAAACGCTGACGAAGAGCGGTGTTTATCGTCATACTTTCCATAAAGAAGCCGGTTGCGACAGCGTCGTGGTGCTGTCCTTGAATGTCATCAATCCGGACACTACCTTTTTTGCCGTACAACGGAACGAAGGGGAAAAGTATATCTGGGATGGAGAGACCATCAACGAACCGGGTATCTACTTCCATTACCGCACCAACCGCTTGGGTTGCGACTCCGTGCTGGCACTGCGATTTACGTACAATCAGATCGACACCGTGACCGCTGCGTTCACCGTTTGTCCGAATGAGTTGCCGTTCCAGTGGAACGGTATCTCCGCGAGCCAGACAAACCGCTATACGAAAGTGGTGCAGGAGCCGACCGGCAGTTACACCTACTATATTCTGGACCTGACGGTACGGGAAGTGACACAGAAAGATACGGCCTTTGTGCTCTGCGAAGGTAGCCGTGTGACCTATAACGGCGAGACCTACGACGAGGCGGGTCATTACCGCACGTACGTCAGTTGCGACACGCTGATGAATGTACACGTATCGATGAACTACCCGGCTGTCTATGAGACGCACGGCACGGTGACCGACGAGCACGGATTCACCTGGACCTACCGGTCGGCCGGTAAGGAGTATACAGCAGTATTCCCTGCGGTAGGCACGTACGAGTTTGAAGACCCGAACCCTGAGACCGGTTGTAACGATATCTATCGTTTGATCCTGACCCAAGACGAGACGGAGTACCATTTCGAGGAGTCGCTCGAGATCTGCGAAGGGGATGATTTCGTTTGGCAGGGTTTGAGTAATCTGAGCAGTGTGACGGGTACCCACACCTATACAGCAGCCTACAAGACACGCAACGGCAAGGACAGTATCTATACGCTGCATTTGACCGTTACTCCTATTGAGCGGACGGTACGTTCGATCGTCTTCTGCGACGAGACGACCTGGAACGGTAAGACCTACACCGGCAGTGCGGTGGTGTATGACACGATGACGCTCAGCAACGGTTGTTACCGCATCGAGCGTATCAACTTGGACAAAGCCCATTCGTTCTACAGCAAAGAGCATAAGGACTTACCGCAAGGAACGGTACTGCTTTGGCACGGACAGACGATCACTACCGACGGCACGTACTATGACCACGGATCGACCATCCACGGTTGCGACAGTACGTATGAGCTCAACGTGACCATCATCCCGGCCGCACCGCAGTCCAACCAGTATGCCGAAGAGATATCGGCCTGTGAGGGCGACACGCTTCATTGGCGCGGCAAGGACATCTGGCGCAGCGGTGTGTATATCGATACGGTCAAGAAAGCCGGTCTGGAAGAGGTGGACTCGATCATCACCTTGACCTTCACCGTTTGGCCTGCACCCAAAGATACGGTGATTCAGCATCTGTACACCTGTTCGGACGGTGCCTTCATCCGTTACCAGGGTAAGGACTACTACCAGGACCAGACCGTGATCGAACACTTGCATACCATCCACGGGTGCGACAGTATCGTGAAGGTGTTTATGCATTTCAACACGGCGATGAATCTGGAACGCACCGACACCATCGTCGATACCGACTTACCCCACACCTGGACCTACCAGTTATACGATGAACAACGTCAGGATACCGTTCTCACCAAGTCCGGCACTTATACGCATATTGTGGCGTCCGAAGGCGGTTGTACCAGTAAAGAGACGTTGAACTTAGTGGTACTGAAGTCCTACCTGTTCGAACTGGATACCACCATCTGCGAGACCCAAATGCCGCTCTTGTGGCGCGGGCAGTACTTGCAGCACGCGGTGGGTCAGACCAAACAGTACGAGGATGTACTCAAGACCGTCAACAACACCGACAGTATCTACCGCATCATCCTCACCATCGATCCGGCTCCCAAACGCGTGGAGCATATCGAGATATGCGAGAACAAAGATACGATCATCAACAAGACCAGTTATTTCGACCCCGTCAAATACCCGGTCGGTCAGGTCTTCCGCGATACGATGTACAAAGAGAATCCGGACAACGAGTGCGACAGCATCATCTACCTGGAGATCACCAAGATCCCGCAACCGCACAGCATCGAGCAGCGTATCCTACATCGCGACGAGAGCTTTGTTTGGCGCGGCATCCCGATAGAAGAACCGGTCACCAAGACCTATACCGTCGAAGACGAGATCGATCCGGCTACGGGTTGCGAGATGATCTACGAGTTACGCGTAGTAGCCGAAGAATACCAAGATGTAACCGTTTGTTCGATTGATACGGCTGAGGACACCCATCCGGATAAGAAATATCCGTATCTGTGGCCGCAGACCAACAAAGAGTACGGTGTCTCCGGTGTATTTACCGATACGCTCTTCAGCAACGAGGGACGCATCCTGGAGTTCCACACCCTCTACCTCACCGTGACCCAACCCTTTGACACAACGGTGCTCATCAAAGGTTGTAGCACCAACGGAGCTACCTGGCGCGACCAAGTGTATTTCAACGATACGAATTTTGTAGAACGTGTTCAGGTCAATCCATACGATCCGGATGCTCCGTGCGATTCTGTCTTCCATGTATCGATCAGGATCAACAAAGATTATCTGATCCAGCGCTTCGACACTATCTGCGAGCACCGTTTGCCGTACGTGATGGGACAAGGCGAAGATAGAAGATTCTTCTATGAGGAAGGATACCTCGAACCACAACTGTTCAAGACCGCTTGCGGTTGCGACTCGATTGTAGATATCCACCTCACCATCATTCCGGACTTTACGGTAGATGGAACGGATTCGATCTTCGTATGCGAAGACAACATGCCGATCTATATCGGTGACACCGTGCATCCGGCCTTCGACCCCGAACGTCAGAGAGTGGACGAATGGAAAGGCAAATGGAAAGGTGTGATGATCTCGAAAGACACCGTGCTCTATAACTGCAATAAGGTGGATTCGCTGCATATCATCATGCGTCCTCACCAGGCACATATCCCGGAGTACGAGTACAGTCTGTGTAAGGGAGACTCGGTTCAACTCTTCTGGCCGCATAAAGATACCTGGTTCAAAGAGGAAGGTGATTTTTATGATACCATCCCGACCATCTCATCCTGGGAAGATCTGGCGCATCACACCCTGATCCACAACGACCGGGCTTTCGAATGCGACAGCATCGTGATGTGGAAAGTGCGTTATACCGATACGCTCCATGTACATCAGTACAAGCATATTCGCGAAGGAGAGACCTACGTCTTCAACGACAGTATCTTAGCCACCACCGGCGTCTATGACTCGATCGGTTACTACGTCGATGTCATCGATCCGTTGGATCCGACCGCACCGGCCGTATCATCGATGGATTCGGCGCATCACTACTGTAAATTCATCACCTCCCTCCACCTCTTCGTGGATCCGGTTTACCGCGTGATGGATACGATAGAGATCTGTGAGCGTGCCTATAAGGAGTTGGCGTATGACCTGAAGACTGCAGACGACTCGATCTACACCTTCAAGTTCACCACGCCGGATCAGGACACCGCTATCCTCGTCATGGAAGACTCCCTGATGCATCCGTCCTATGAGCATTATGACCATTACTACCGGTTGGTTGTCTTCTACCGTCAAGAGTACGTAACGCATGTATATGACACCATCTGTGAAGGAGACGAGAAACGCTTTGACCTCCACCATCGGAACAATACGCTGACCCAACGCTTCTTCGGCAAGAAGGGCATCTATTGGGATACCATCCCGGCAACTAACGGTTGCGACAGCCTCATTGCGCTCCATCTGGAGACACGCGACAGTATCCCGACGACCTATCTCAGTCAGATCGTCACCGATCGACAGTTGCCGTTTGTATGGGAGGAAGACTCGTTATGGGTAAGCGGTACCTACCACCATATGCATACGGCTGCCAACAAGTGCGACAGTGCCGTGGTGATGAACTTCACTGTACATCAGACGCATGTCTTCCGCGACACGATCGATGTATGTGCGCCGATCAACAAGACCCTGACGCATGTATGGTCCACAGGATACAAGCGGGAGTACACTACCCCGTTGTCCGACGACACGGTTCATTTTGTCGATACGCTGGTTACGTTCTGGCCGTTAGATAGCATCTACGACCTGTGCGTCAATTTCCACCGCACCTACGAGACGCATATATACGATACCATCTGCGCCGGTGACTCCGTGCAGATCGATACCTACCTCTCGACTACCCAACCGAAGAAGTACTATAAAGAGACCGGTATATTCAGCGAGACTGTTCAAGCCGTTAACGGTTGCGACAGCGTCATCACGCTGCACCTGCAGGTATGGCCCGGCTTCCCCACTCGGCACAAGCGTGTGGACATCGCGGATGCCGATACACCGTATGTCTGGACGCACACCTGGTGGGAGAACGGACAGCTGCAGACGAAGAACGATTCGCTCTATCACGCCGGACCGTACAGCGTCACCTTACCGAATATCCACGGTTGTGACTCGATCGACAGTCTGACCCTGTACATCCACCCGACCTATAAGATCTGGGATGATACAATTAACATCTGCGCCAATGAGACACCGTACGAGTGGCGCGGTCTGAACAACATCACCACCACTGATGACTACATCTATGGGGAGAAGACCGTGGACGGCTACGACAGTATCCACTATGTACATATCAATGTATGGAAACAAACCTACGACACCACTTATCTGACCATCTGTGAAGGAGATTCGGTTAGGTGGGGTATGGACAAGACCACCCTCGCACCGCGCTTTGTGCACACCGCCGGTCCGCATAACGACACCACGGTGAACCAATACGGCTGCGACCATGTGAACGTACTCATCCTCACCGTGCGTCCGAAGTACTACCACGAGTGGACGGTGGATATCAAGGATATCGATACGCCGTACGTATGGATCCACTACAACCATGCCGGTGACTCGATCGGTGTGGACAGTCTCTATGCTCCCGGTAAGCACGGTTTCCGCTTTGAGTCCACACATAGTTGCGACTCGATCGACAGCCTCAATCTCGTGATCCATAAGACCTATCAATTCACGGAAGAGATCACGATCTGCGAAAGCGAGACACCGTACACCTGGTACGACCGCAATGACATTACCCAAAGCGGCACGTACTACTACAACCCGCGTACCAAAGACGGATACGACAGTATCTATATCGCTACCATCACCGTCGTGCCTACCGTGCGTAGTGTCATCACGGAGAAGATATGCAAGAACAATCTGCCGTTCAAGTTCCACGGCAAGGACCTCATGACCGGCGGTATCTATCTCGATACGCTGAAGGCAAGGACAACGGGTTGCGACTCGATCGTCGAACTGCACTTGGCCGTCAACGAACCGTACTACCATTTCGAGCGGCACGATATCTACCAGGGTGATACCTATATGTTCTTCGGTCAACCTTGTACAACAGGTAACACTTATACGCATCAATCGACCACGCCGGACGGTTGCGACAGCATCACGGAGATGTTACTTGTCGTACACCCGCTGGTCGATACCGTGGCTACCGTCTGCTCGACGGATCTGCCTTTCGTTTGGGTCAATCACTGGAACGGCAAGCAGACCCAATTGCTCAGCGCCGGTATCTATCACGACGATACGACCTACGTCAACGGAGAACGCACGTTCTGGAGTATCCAACTCAATGTGGTTGCACCTACGGACACCACGATTTATCGGAACATCTGTGAAGGCGATCATTATGATTTCAACGGTCAGGACCTCACCCAAGCCGGTGAGTACCGCGACACCTTGGTAGCCGCTAACGGTTGCGACAGTGTCGTGATCCTGCATCTGAACGTACTGCGCAAATACTACAACGTCATCGAGAAGAGTATCTTCGAGGGTGACTCGGTACTCTTCCAGAACACGTGGTACAAAGAGGCGGGTAATTATCCGTACACGCTCCCGTCGTCCTACCATTGTGACAGTGTGATCGAACTCCGACTCACGGTTTACCGTCTGTACGACGACTCGGTTTCCGTTTGTGCAAACGATCTGCCTTATCGGTGGTACTTACCCAGCGACCCGACGCAGTACATGACCATCAATGAGTCCGGTATCTACCGCGATACGGTGGTAAGTTCCGAAGGTCGTCAGACCCCGATCGGACTCAAAGTGACGGTACTGCCGATTGCCCATGCTCCGGCACCGGTCAATGTGACGATCTGTGAAGGCGACTTCTATAAGTTTGGTAACCAGATCCTCTCTGAGCAAGGCACATACTACGATACGCTCGTGGCTGCCAACGGTTGCGACTCGATCGTCATGCTTGCCCTCAAGGTACAACCGCTCATTTACCAATCGGAGGTACGCCGTATCTATGAGGGTGACTCGGTACAGTTCTACAACACATGGTACAAAGAGTCCGGTGTGTATGAACAACGCGTGAAGAACAACAACGGTTGTATCGATACCTATCAGCTCATCCTGACTGTACTCAAGGAGTTCCGCGTGGATACCACCGCATACGTCTGCGCCAACGATCTGCCGTTCGTATGGCGCGGCATCGAGTACAGCGAGTCCGGAGACTACGACATGCCGATCGCTTGGACCGACTCGTCGCGTGTGGTCAAGACCCTGCACCTCACCGTACGCGAGTCCTTCTACGCCGAGGAACATATATCCTTATGTTACGGAAACATCTTCGTGATTGATAACGACACCGTTTCCAGCGACAGAGATTATTACAAGACCATCCCGGCCCGCAACGGTTGCGACTCGATTGTGCACTATATCATCAGTGTTTATCCGAAGTACGAAAAATGGGATACTGTCCGTATATCCGACCAACAGACCTATAGTTTCGACGGACGCGATCTGTATATTCCGGGTGATTACGAACGGACGACACTGACCAATAAGAACGGTTGCGACAGTATTGTTCACCTGCATCTGGAGGTACATCCGTCGTACCACTTCAAAGACTCTGTCGATATCTGTCAACCGGATTCGTACAGTTGGACTAACCACGGAAACAAAGTCGGTCCGATTGATCCGGTAACGGGTTTGCACTCCGACCAGGATATGATTATCACCCAAACGGGTACCTACTTCGACCGCAAATTGACAAGCTACGGTTTCGACAGTATCTACGAACTCAAAGTGACCGTCCATCCTTCCTATGAGTTCCACGAACAATACGAGATCGGAGAAGGTGAACAACTCTCTATCCACGGAATGGACATCACGACCCCGGGTAACTACACCGACACCCTGCTTTCGATGTTCGGTTGCGACTCCATCTATAAGATTGTGGTGAACCCCAAACGCGTACGCGAGTTCACCTGGATCAAAAACATCTGTGAAGGCGATTATGTAGAGTTCCCCGACGGAACCAAGCATACCACAACCGGTAATTATATCTACTACTCGGATCTCAGAGATACCATCATTTATCTGAGTCTGACCGTTATTCCGGTGAACTACACCGAAGAGCGTATCGTTATTCCGGATAAATACCTGACGGAGCCTTACCTCCATACCGACGGTACCTTATATACCCTCACCCACTTAGGCTCCAATGTCTTTGAGAAAAAGACGGCCAGCGGTAGCAAGTGTGATAACATACACCGGCTCATCCTCTATGTAACCAATAAGGTGTCGGATGTCGATGAGATTCCGTTATGCGAAGGCGAGACTATCACCGTCAACGGTAAACTCATTTCCCAACCGGGCTTGTACCCCTTGGAGGTACGTAGCAAATCGTCCCTGGAGACCGACTCGCTCCATTACGTCGAAGTATATCTGTCCCACAAATACGATTTCCCGATGGAATATGCGACTATCTGCGACGACGACTCGGTTGTTTATTCCGACAGTTACGGTACGAAGGTTTATAAAGTGACCGGTGTGTATGAGATCAAACTCAAGACCGTGGACGGATGCGACAGTATCCACCACCTCAACCTGACCGTTAACCCGACCTTCTATAAGGAAGAGAGCGTACGCGTACTCGATGACGAGTTACCGTATAACTGGGAAGGTGAAGACTTCACCATGAGCGGGGATTACACCCATCAGACACTGGTGAACGAATGCGACGATACGCATATCCTGCATCTGGAGATTGTTGAGACCCAATACGTCGAGGCGTACGATACGATCTGTAACACGGATACCTTGTACTGGCGCGGTAAACCGTACTATCAGAACGGTATCTATTACGATACCGATCGCGATGCCGTTAACAAGCATAAGATCATCTACACCTTGCACCTCGAGGTTGTCAGCCCGACCACCATCGTTTCTGCAAGAGCCGATGAGATATGTGCCGACGCCGAGAGCTTTGATATCGTCTTCAACTACAGCGGACACAGACCCGCCACCTACAGCATCTACTACGATGTGGCTGCTAAACAGGCCGGTTTTGCGGATCTGATTAACCAACCGCTTACGGAACCCAAAGTGGCGCATATACCGATGCCGGTACTCACCACCCTGGCGTACGAGAACCATCCGTATTACATCAAACCGGACACTTACAAGTTACGTCTCGTGCTGGACAACGGTGTCTGCGGTCTGAGTAAGTCCGAGGAACTGGAACTGAACATCAAGTACCCGAGTTGGATCCTCGAGCAGTGCTGGAACGATGTGGTGGTACCGCTCAAGCAGGCTGTCAACGGTGGTTACGAGTTCTCGCAAGTCGATTGGATTGTGAACGGTGTACGTCAGCAGAACAATGGTAAGGGCTACCTGCAGCATGCTTTCGCCGACGGAGACGAAGTAGTGATGATCGCCACCCGTAAGGGTGAGAATTACGCCATCGAGACCTGTCCGCTCGTCATCGGTATCAAACCGAACCTGACGTACGACGATCCGATCCTCGTCTATCCGACCCAAGTTTCGCGTGCCCGTGCGCTCGTGAAAGTGAAAGCTCCGCGCGGAGGTGAGTATGAACTCTATAACTCCACCGGCTTCATCATATCGAAGGGTCAACTCAACAGCGGTGAGACCGAACTCACCTTACCGGGCACCTGCGGTATCTACTTCATCCGCACCCAACAAGGCGATGAAGTGACGAGCCACAAAGTGCTGATCTATTAATGGATGAATGGATGAATGGAAATCCCCGCGAGATTTTCGCGGGGATTTTTTTAGAGGTTCTTTTTCCAGAACGAGGATGTTATGTCTTGCCACTCGTCCCCTACCCGTTTGTAGAGGCGCTGGTTGGTGTTCGGCGATTTGAGTCCGCCGAGGGACTCAATATACGGCCCGAGTTTAAGATAATCCAGGGCCCTAGGATTCCTAGGAAAACTAGTTCTTCCTGAGTACCATGCGGTTTTCAGCGGACGGACATATTCTGCCCAGCGGGCTACTTCGTCCGGATCGCTGTCACCGCCCATGAAGGCGACGCAGGTGATCATACTGCCGTACCGGGCCATCAGACCGTCAAGCAGATCGGCCGTTAGCGGTTCACCGATATCCTCCGCCAGATGCGGACTGTGACAACCCGGGCAGTGACAAGGACAGTTAGAGAGATTAAGGGCGAGTGTTACCTCGCCCGGAATCTCTTGAAAGACTATGTCAAAAGAAGCTACTTTTAGCATTGGGGTGCTTTTTGTTTCTCAGCGTAGTAACGTTGAGCCGCCTCTTTCTGACGTGCCTCCGAGAAGTTGGATACACGTTTCATGTAACCGATCACACGCGTCAGGTAGTCCACGTTCTTGCTGTGGCAATGCGGACACTCCTTGAGGTAACGCTTGTCGATATGACCGCAGTCGTTACAGATCGTGTTCGGGATATTGAAGGTGAAGTAGTTACAGCCCTCGATAGCCGCTACGCGGAGGAGTTGACGATACTGCTCTTGGCTGAGGTGTTCCTCGAGGTTGCAGTGCAGTGCGCTACCACCGGTCAGGTGCTCGATGTACTTGCGTCCGTGCAGACGGAAACGATCGAGTACGTTGAGACTCTTGTCCTCTACGATGTAGAAATAACTATTGTAGCAGTCACGCGGTACGACGTATCCGTCCTCACGATCCCACTTGGCATGCTTCACACCGACATTCTCAGCCGGGATCATCTCGCAGTTGAACATGACATCTTTGGTACGGTACTCTTTGTTCTTCTTCTCGATGATACCGAGTAACTCCTGCACGAAGTGTGCGTACTCCGGCGTATCCTTGATCTCGAGACCGAGGAACTCAGCTGCCTCTACCAGACCGTTCACACCGATGGTCAGGTACTGACGACCGATATTGATATATCCGGCGTCGAACAGCGGCAGCATGCCCTTCTCTTGCAGCGCCTTGAGGTTCTCGTTGTAAGCCAGTTGCACTTTGTGCATCAGGTCCACGATCTCTTCTACATATGCCTGGTACGGGATATTGTTACGTACGGCGTACTGGATAGTGCGGTTGAGGTTGATGGTCAGCACGGACTTGGATCCTGTCGAGATACCACCGGCACCGAGGGTGTAGCTGAAGCTGTTGTCCGTGATCGCGTTACGCAGACGGCAACAGGAAGAGAGGCTGTCCGCATTGTCCGATACGTAGGTGAAGAAGGAGTGACCCTTTGCATACATCTCTGCCGTGAAATCACCGTACTCCTTGTCCTTGATGTCACCGTTCTCTGCCAGCAACGCCATCGTCTCTACCGGGAAGGTGAGCACGGAACGCGTACGCTCTTCGTTGAACCAGTTCATGAAACGTTTCTGCAACCAGTTCAGACCGTCCCAGTGCGGAGCCTCACCGTTCGGGAAACGGAAGTTCTCAAACAAGCTCTGGAAATAGAAACGATCGTAGTAGCTGATGTTCCAGAATACGGACTGGTAGTTACGTGCACCGGAGGGTTGGTTCAGACTGTACACTACTTGCTGGAAATAATCGCAGATCACCTGGTCGATCGTACGACGCTTGATGCTCAAATCCACGATCTCGTCTGCACGCTTGTAGTAATCCTCGCCGTACTCCTGCTCAATGAAGTAGTTCATATACATAAGGAACTCGGGCGTAGCGCACGCGCCTGAGAGCATGGACGATACCATGAAGACCATGTTGATGAATCCGCCGCAGAAAGACTTGAGGTTCTTCGGGGGCGTTGCGTTACCGCCGATACTCTTCGTACCACCGATCAACCACGGGTACATCGTGATTGATGCACAGTAGTTAGCGAGGTTGGTCTCGTCGTTCTTGTAGATGAAGTGCTGATTGAGCAAGCTCATGTATTTGTCACTCAACTCCTTTCCGAACATCTCTTTGATACGCTCGGTGAGCAGACGGCGGTTCAGACGGATGAAGCCTTGTTTGGGCAGCTCACCGATCAAGGTCGCGATGTTCTTGTGCTCCACGTTGGCGTTGGCGTCGAACTTCGAACCCTCGGCAGCATTGGAAGCCTGCACGTAGTTCATCATGAAGTCCAGACGACGCTGGGTCTCGCGATCCTCGGTGTGACCCTGACGATAGAGGATGAAGGCCTTGGCAACCTGGTAGTATCCCTCCGCCATGAGCGCAACCTCTACCTGGTTCTGGATATCCTCTACGGTCAAATCGTTATGTACTCGTAAGTGCGAGAGGATAGCCCCCAATGTCTCTTCCGTCGCAAACGCACCTACTGCCAAGAATGCCTTCGATATCGCATTCTTAATCTTGTCGATGGTAAAAAGTTCTTTCTTACCGTCTCGTTTGATAATGTATGTTTCCATAATATAGTAGTAATATTTCTCTAATATTCAATTGAGCGCGAAATCGAGTGCAAAGGTAGTACATTTTTTTGACATATGCAAATATTTGGGGCAAAAAAATTTAAAAAAAATTACAACAAAAGTTATTAACAATTTTGAAAAGTTATCCAAAACAAAAACACAAATCGCGTATTTGCAACGATTTGTGAATTTTAAAAAGTTCAAAAGTTATCCAAAACAAAAAGTTATTAACAATTTACGGTTAACTTTTTATGAAATTTAAGGTTCAAAAAAGAACAGCCCGCCGAAGCGAGCTGTTCAAGGGGTATGAAACCGTTTAATTACTTAACGATCGTACCGAGAGCGTTGTACTCAACACCGTTCTTGATGATGATCAACTGACCGTTGCGCAGTACCTTCGCAGCCTTAACAGCTGCATCGATATTGTCGATACCTTGAGCATCAACTGCCTCCCAGTAAGCTTTTACATCGTACCAAACAATGTTGGACTTATGCTCCTCATCAAGACCACGATAGATAGTCTGGAGACCCAGCTTCTCCCAAGAACGAACCTCTTCCTCAGTCTGGTTCAGATAGAGACGTGTGTTATATACATCATAGTCATCCGAGAACAGGTAAGGAATCTCTGTCATGTCTGCCGCCAGTTCCTTATAGATATCGGTAGTCAAAACCAGCGGGCTGCTTTCATTACCCTTCTGAACGAAGAACATGTAACTCAATTTGGACGGATTCAATTGCTCGCCTTGGGTACCATCTACCGGAATAGTGTAAGCAACATACGGGTATTTAGCATCTGCAAAAACAAAATCATCAAATTTAGGATCTGCCGGAGTAGCAGCTACTTCAACGATAACAGACAGTGTGATAGCTTTGTATTCCTCCATAGGATAGCCTTCAGCAGTAGTAACGAAACTTGCGCAAGTAAATTTATCCAAATTCGCGTCGTATACCATCGTATCAGCTTCAGTATAAATATCATAATTACCAAATAAGCTTTCATAAATACCCAGGTAAACTGCTTCGAAAACATACGAGCCATCTGCGTCCTTAACACCCTTAATCCAACCATCGGTAATAGCGGCGCTCATACCTTGGACGTAAACAGTATCTGCATCAAAGCCGACCGTTACAAACTTAACAACTTCTGTGGTGTCATAGGTATCTATACCTTCAAATCTGTACATCTTAGTCTGGAGATCTTCCGGCACAACGATAGCCTCCGGAGTCTCAGGCTGCGTAGCGCTGAAAGCAGCTCTTGCCCAATAGGCATAAGCATTCACGGAAGTTGCAGATTCACTTTCGATGATGTACATATTGCAAGTCAGCGTTTGAGTTGCCGGATCGTAAGTAAAGACGATATCGCTGATCGTCTGACCATCAGCAGAACCTACAAGGTACTCGTCGCCATATTGATCCGTTCCTACCAATTGACCGCTGGGGATTGTAATCGTGTTATCAGCCATCGTACCTTTGACAGCACCGTCTTTAAACCAATAAGCCAAACCGGTAATAGTTACCTGATCACCCTCAACAGCTACCTCTACAGACGGCATATAGGACGTTGCATCCACAAATGTGCTTTGATTTGAATTATACAGATAAAAAGCGCCACCGACGGTGTAATACGTACCGGAAACGAGAGCTGCTTCTTCATCGGCAACCGCTTTCGGAGCCTTCAAAGCTTTCTTTACATTCTCTACCTTAATAGGATTTGGAGAGAGAGTCCTTTTCAAACCTGCCTTCGGAGCAGCAACTGCACTCAGGGCGATGATAAGGCCCAGGAAAAGTGTAGAAATTTTCTTCATAATCTTTTTTGTTTTTAGTTAATAAATGTTATTTATTTGGTTGATTTTCTTTCAAAATGCAACAAAAATCGCGCAAAGGTACGACATTTTTTTGAAATACGCAAATATTTTTTACTTTTTGTTCAAAAAAATCGCACTTTTGATATCTTTATTGCGCTATTTGACGTCCCATAATATCAAAAATCCCTTCTCCGACGATGATATACAACTGTCCGTCACGGAACAGTTTCTCTGCGCGCGGGGCGAAATCGATCGTAGTGACACCTTCGGTAGGATCTTCCGGATCTATCGGATCTACTGCCTCATCGCTCCACCCGTTACTCTCGCCGACCACGAAACGCGGATCGGAAGAAGAAACCAAGTGCGCCATCTGCACGGCTTGTCCCGCTTTCTCTCCCCATATATACTCCGCCAGATACGGATAGTCGATAAACGGATTGCGGTTGTGCTGGAAATTGCTCACCGCGTCCATACGACGTATCTCTTTCTCTGAAACCGGATCCTGACGATGCCAGGTAATGAGCACCTCTTGCTCCCATGGTTGGAACTCCAGATAGTTATCATTTTGCATGGCGAACTTAGAGCCTACATCTTTGTTATCGAGTCGCCATCCCTGGTACTGCGAGCAGACGGTCGGATCGTAATTGCCGTTGACATCCTTTCCGTAGCACGTAGCCATATAGAAATACGCACGCGCGAAGTCTCCTTTGTATTCATCTTTGGGCTCAAAGATATAGAAATCGACATTCAGCGAGTCGTGATGCTGCTTTCCGATCTTGAGAGAACCCGACGTCTTAACCAGATTGGTCACTATACCCAAGGGATAGTTACTTCGCGCACTGTTCGCAGTAGAATTAGACGGATTCAGATGATAACAATCCTTGTACGCATCGTTCTTGGCGCCGCCCCACCACGATTTAGCAAAACTATGCTCGATATTGCAACCAGTGACTACCGATCCCGGAGCGGCAAACTTATACCAGGTATCGCAGTACATGTCCTCGCAGTATCCCTCCGCATTTTGATCGGAATAGTAGAACACCTCCCATGTAGAGCCGATTCCGTTACCATAGGGGATAACGGTGTGGTCCCGGATAAGGGTTTTGAGGGTACCTTTGAGTACGCAGTCTTGCAGTCCGTTGACGGAATTGTAAAAACCTTCCGGCATCTGCTCGGCTGTCAGGCTGAGCGTGCAACAAACAAGAAGGATAGATAATAAATTTCGTTTCATGGTATTAGTTAATTTTTTGTCCTGTTACCGTATAAGTATGATCGCCCACACGGATATAGAGGCGACCGTTGATCAATAGTTTTTGATTTTGGATTTTAGATTCTTGATTGACGAGCGTCTGCGTCGCGTTGCAGGACGTCAAGTAGTCGGAATAAATCGTTGTCAGACCGGAACCGTTCACCGTTACCGCTACTTCGGCAAAACGACGATTGGAACTAGAACCACCTACGGTGAAGGTTACCTCATCGGCATTGCCGGTCCATGTACTGCCGTTGAGTGTCCCGGTATTGACCGTAATCGGATTCGTGCCGTCTCCGGAACCGAAGGTAAGCTCGATCTTCGTCATCCCTTGCGCACTCACAGTCATCGTGTTACCCGGATAACAACGTACCGCCTCACCGGTGGTATAGTACTTGGGTGTATTCGTCTGGGCCGTCCCCTTCGCAAACGTGATCGTCACATCGCCTTGGGTTACAGTCGTCACGTTAGAGCCGTTACCGTAGCCCTGCGCTTTCATGTTGATGGTCTCTGACCGCTCTACTTGTCCGGTACTTGTCACCTCTTTGTGGGCAAACACAGCGTGGAAGGTCACATCAAATACCACCGCAGGCATATAGGCTATATTCGAGAACTCAACGATATCCGCCGGCAGGTAGTCCGGTAATACGCCTTTCCACGAACCGCCTGCCCAACCGTAGAAGCTCTCGCTCGTCTCGGAGCAAGATGTCGGCTCGGCGGGTAAGCTGGCAGGGCGGTTTCCGGCACGAACAGAGTCAATCTTCAGTACCTCACCGTTCACCTTCCACGTCACACCGTACTTGGTGACTTGTGTTATGCTTTCGCAGGTCGGAGTCATGGACGAGAGATCCACTGTCTGTCCAACTTTGTCGCCCCAGATATATTCCACCAAATCCGGGTAGTCGATAAACGGATTGCGGTTGTTTTGTTCCCCATATACCCCCTGATTGCGGTCGATCTCTTTTTCGCTTACGGGATCGTTGCGATGCCAATCGAGCAGGAAAGAGAGACTGTAACTCGTCAGATTAGTCGGGCTGGAGGTGAACATACTGGAGCCGTTACCGGAGTTCAGGATCTTATCTCTATACCGCGCCACCATATAAAAGAACGTACGCGCGAGATCACCCTTGTACCGATCGTCCGGCTCGTAACAGGTTCCGCTATAACCGGTTTTGGAAGAAGTACCGAGTTTACCTAAGGCATGATGGTCCGGATCACCGCTGAAGCCTTTGTTCGTACCTACGACGCCGTACGGGTAGTTCGAACGCAAGTTATTAACTCGGGCATCCGTCGGATACACATTGAACATATCCGATACCATCGGACCGGAACCTAACCAGGACTGACAGCATACGTGCTCTTTGTTCCAACCGTCGCAGACCATACTCTGCGCCTTATTGGCATCGTCGTACACAAAACGACAAGTCGAATACACATCCCAAAGCGTGTCTGCATAGAAGTCCGTATTCAGGTAATGGATCTCCAGACCCTTGTACGAGATCTCGTTGTAATTACGCGAGATACAGGTCTGCAGCGCATTCAGGATATTGTCCGCCCCCTTCTTGCCGTCCACACCGCTGTAATAATTCGCCGGAATAGCCGCTACACCGGTGACGACGTTCGCTGTGATACTAACGGAGCACAGAAGACAGAATATAGAAAATAGAACTTTTCTCATAGTATCTCATGAAGTATTTCGCTTACTGTCGGGTGCGGGAAGACCACTTGTTGGAACTCCGCAACGGTGTAACCCATACGTACTGCAAACGAGGCGGCGGACACGAACTCCGAGCAGGGATTACCGATCATATGGACCCCAAGCACACTGTGGTTCTTGGCATCAACAATCATCTTGCAGAGCCCTGTTTCGCCTTCGTTCTCTGCCATAAAACGGCCGGAGAAAGTCATCGGCAGTTTGCGTACTTCCACAGGAATGGACATCGACTCTGCTTGACTCTCCGTGATACCGACGGACGCTATCTCCGGATTCGTATAAACTACCGACGGGATGGCGTTGTAGGCGATTCGCTGGAGCGGGATGACTTTAAGCATGCGACCGATTGCCACTTCGGCTTGACGTGCTGCTACGTGGGCTAACATAATCTTTCCCGTCACATCACCGCAGGCATACACGTTCGGCAGGTTCGTCTTGCAGAAATCGTCGATCACGATAGCACCGCGATTGAGTTCGATATCGTTCAAGGCCTCCAGACCGTTGAGGTTCGCACGGCGGCCTACAGAGACAAGGATCTTGTCGGCTTCGTACTCCACTCCATTCGCCGTTACTTTACCGCCGTTGATGGATTCGACACGGGTTTCCGTGAGGATATTGATGCCGGCTTTGCGGTATTTGTCTGCGAGGACGGTGACCACTTCCGGATCGAGATTCGGGAGGATGGACGGCAAGGCTTCGATGACCGTAACAGGTATACCGAGTTCGTGATACAACGTCGCAAACTCCATACCGATGACACCACCACCGACGATAATGATGGACTTCGGCAACTCCGTTGCATTCAGGGCATCGGTGCTGTCCCATACGTGTTCGTTGTCTTGGATACCCGGGATAGGCGGCACAAAGTTCGTCGAGCCCGTACAGATCATCAGGTTCTCTGCCTCGTACGTCTCGCCGTTGCAGGAGATGGTCACGAGTTCGTCTGTGCGGGATTCGACTTTCGCAAAACCACTCACCAGCGTACAATGCTCATTATTAAGGCGCTGCTTGATACCGGCTACCAGCTTGCGAACCACAATCGTCTTGCGTTTCTGCATCGCCGCAAAATCGAAGGTAACGTTCTCCGCCGTTACTCCGTATTTCTGCGCGTGCGTCGCGTTAAAGTACTGTTTCGCTCCGTACAGCAACGACTTCGTCGGGATACAACCTACATTGAGGCACGTACCGCCGACTGCAATCTGCTCAAAGAGCACGACATCTTTACCGGCTTTGGAGGCGCGTTCTGCGGCCGTATAGCCTGCCGGGCCTCCACCGATTATTGCTAAAAAATATTTACTCATATGCTTCTTAAGAATATTCGAACGGATTCTGCAATCATTTCCGGACACGGCCGTTTCTCGTAGTACTGCTGCGTACGCTCGGCGGGTTTGGGCTCTTCCGGACGCGGCGCGAGTCCGAGGAGTTCCGCGCAGATCAAACTGCCGTACTTTCCTTTAAATTCTCCGGCTAATTGTTGCACGAAGGCGTAGTTCGCCATCTTACCCTCGTTGTCGTGCGGCGTACAGGAACCGTTCTGCAGGCCCGCCAGCATAAACATACCGCTTGCCGCACCGCAGACTAACCGCATACGACCCATACCGCCTCCGAAAGAGGCAGAAAGACGCAAGGCGAAGGACTCGTCCGTGATTCCGTACAGATCGGCGCAGGAAGTAAACACCGCCTGAGAGCAGTTATAGCCCTGTTTGAACAACTCCACCGCGCGCTGCGCACGGCGCTCAATCTCTTGTTCGCTCATAATAAAACCAATTGGACTGCAAAGGTACTGCTTTTTTTTGAGATGTGCAAATAAAAAGGGGATTTTTTTAGGTTGACGTCAGGTAGACGTTAGGTTGACGTCGGGAGTGAGGTGTCCCCAAAAAGTTGGACAGGGTTAGTAAATATTGTTAAGTATTTGTGTGTTCGTTGACATATTGTTTGTGTGTTTTTGCCGGTATTTTACAG
>CADCCH010000029.1 GCA_902799875.1 uncultured Bacteroidales bacterium
TGACGGTTTCCGGTTTGACCTCATGGGCATCCATGACCAAGAGACCATGCGTCAGATCCGTGCGGCGTTGGACAAGATTGACCCGACGATTCTTACTTACGGCGAAGGATGGGCAGCTATGTCTCCGGCGTACCCGTACGAAGATCTCGCGATGAAACAATGGACATATAAGATGCCGCGCGTAGGCGCGTTCAGCGATGATATCCGCAACGCCCTCATCGGCTCGCCTTTTGACCACGAACGCGGTTTTGCGTCCGGCAATCCTGCAGGAGTCAAGGACCTGATGCGTGGACTCATCGCGTGCCCTGAATGGAGCGGCGAACCTATGCAACATGTGAGCTATATCACCTGCCACGACAACTACTGTCTCCGTGACCGTATTGAGGTGTCTGCTGCCGAAGAGAGCGAAGAGACCAAGATCCGTATGAACAAACTCGCCCAGACAGCGGTTCTCGTTTCGCAGGGTATGAGCTTTATCTATGGTGGTGAGGAGTTATTCCGCACCAAGATGGGTATTGACAACAGTTATCAGAGTCCGGACAGCATCAATATTATTCCGTGGGAGAACCGCGAGAAATATGCGGATCTGCACGACTATTACCAGCAGATGATTGCCATTCGTCGTGCGCACAAAGGTTTCCGTCTCGGCAGCGCCGAAGCGGTGAAAGAACATGTGGAGTTTCTCGACGCAGACAATGACCAAGTCATCATTTATCGCATCAAAGACCTCGAAGGTATCGACACCGCAAAGTCTCTTCTTGTCATCCTGAACGGCAGTGCAGAAGGGGTTACATGCAATCTACCGGAAATGGACGGTGAAAGTGTTATCTTGGCGAATAATGGCATAGCGAACGCAGGCGGTATCGAGATGGGACCGTACGAGCAAACATATGTCGATCCTTATTCGGCAATGATTATTGCGGAGTATCCGAGAGAAGATTTGGAATAAATTAATCATCGATTGCCTGCAATCGGTTCTGCATCTCGAGCATTTCGTCTCGAAGGAAAGCGGCGGATTCAAAGTCCGTCGCTTTTGCTGCGGCGAGCATGGCTTTGCGTTTGGCGTCGATAGCTTTCTCCAGTTGTTTGGCGTTCATTTTCTGCCATTCGGCATTCTTCCAACCGGCTTTGATGCTTTCGGCGAGTTTACGTTTCTCTTCCTCCGGATCCTTATAGAGTCCCGCGAGCGCAGAAGTGTTGATCTCTTTCTTGATGGGTGTAGGAACAATGCCGTGTTCCTCGTTATAACGCATCTGAATCGCCCTGCGTCGGTTGGTCTCATTGATGGTCGCCTGCATGGCCGGGGTGATCTTATCGCCGTAGAGGACAGCCTTCCCGTGTACGTGCCGTGCCGCACGTCCGACGGTTTGGGTCAGCGAACGCTGATCACGCAAGAAGCCGTTTTTGTCGGCATCGAGGATGGCTACGAGGGATACTTCCGGTAAATCGAGTCCTTCACGCAGCAGGTTAACGCCGACGAGGACATCGTATTCGCCTTTGCGTAGGTCCTCCATGATCTTGACGCGCTCGATGGTATCGATATCGGAATGGATATAGGCGGATTTGATGCGGTATTTGCGTAAGTATTCGTCGAGTTCCTCCGCCATTCGTTTGGTTAGGGTCGTGACAAGACAGCGCTCGTTGCGATGAATACGGAACTTGATTTCGTCCATGAGATCGTCCACCTGATCTTTGGTCGGACGCACTTCGATCTCCGGATCCAACAAGCCGGTAGGACGAATGAGCTGGTCAATGACGATGCCTTCGGATCGCTCCAATTCATACTCGTCCGGCGTAGCAGATACATAGATCGTCTGACCCGTTTTCTGCTCAAACTCATCGAACTTAAGGGGACGATTGTCCCGTGCGGCAGGAAGACGGAAACCGTAGGTAACGAGGTTGTCCTTGCGGGCTTTGTCCCCACCGTACATACCGCGAATCTGCGGTACGGTGACGTGACTCTCGTCGATGACGAGGAGCATGTCTTTGGGGAAATAATCGAGCAGACAATAGGGCGGTGTACCGGGTTCACGACCGTCAAAATACCGGCTGTAGTTCTCCACGCCCGTGCAATAACCCAGTTCGTCCAGCATCTCCAGGTCGTAGTTCACGCGCTCTTCGATACGCTTGGCATACAGATCTTCTCCAATCTCCGTGAAGTATTGTATCTGTTTGGCAAGATCGGCTTTGATCTGCTCTTTGGCGGCGGCTATGCGTTCCGGAGAGGTGAGGAAGATCGTGGCCGGGCTGAGGTTGTAGTGGTCAAACTCCTCGATGACCTGTCCGCTGATGGGATCGACGGTGAGGATGGCATCGATCTCATTGCCGAAGAACTCCACCCGCACGAGATAGTCCGCATAAGCCAATGCAATATCAATCGAGTCGCCTTTGACGCGGAATCGTCCGCGTGCCAGTTCGATATCATTGCGTACGTATTGGGCGCCTACGAGTTGTTTGAGTAGCGTGTCCATCGGGATCACATCGCCCCGCTTCAACTCTACCACGTTTGCCGTGAAGTCCTGCGGGCTGCCCAACCCATAGATACAGCTGACGGACGAGACGATGATGACGTCTTTGCGTCCCGAAAGCAGGGCGGCGACGGCAGAGAGGCGCAGCCGGTCGATCTCCTCGTTGATGGACAGATCCTTGTCAATATAGGTGTCGGTGGAGGGGATATACGCTTCGGGTTGGTAGTAATCGTAATAGGAAACGAAATACTCGACGGCATTATGCGGAAAGAACGCCTTCATCTCCGAGTATAACTGCGCCGCGAGGGTTTTGTTATGACTCATGATAAGGGTGGGGCGGTTGAGCTGCTGAATGACGTTAGCTACCGTAAACGTCTTACCGCTTCCGGTCACGCCGAGCAGCACCTGCGCGTCTGCGCCGGCTTTGACACCGTCGACCAGTGCCTTGATCGCTTGCGGCTGGTCTCCTGTCGGCTTATATGGACTCTCGAGTTTAAACACAGGTTTACCTAGAAAAAAAAGGGAACCCGAAAGTTCCCCTTTGAGCTTTTTACTTAACGCGGCGCTCTTGGATGCGGGCTTTCTTACCCGTACGCTCGCGGAGATAATACAGTTTAGCACGACGTACTTTACCGTACTTGTTCACAGTAATGCTCTCGATGAAGGGGCTGTCCATCGGGAAGATACGCTCTACACCAACGTTGCCGCTCATCTTACGAACCGTGAAGCGCTTCTTGTCGCCGCTACCGTGGATGCAAATAACATCACCGCGGAACTCCTGAACACGCTCTTTGTTACCTTCTTTAATACGGTATCCTACCGTAATTTGGTCACCTGCCTTAAATGCAGGGAATTCTTTCTTCTCGCCGGCAAATGCTTGCTCAGCTACTTTGATTAAATCCATTTCGTTTACTGATTTTTATGGATTCGTTAATACGTTTAGAGCATTTACTACTATTCGGCCGTTAACTCGTTCATTCGTTCACTCCTTCACTCGTTAAACGCCTAATGCAATCGCCAGAGGCTCAAAACGGACTGCAAAATTACTACAAATTTTTCAAATATGCAAATATTTTAGTAAAAAAATCGAAAATGCTTGCATAATTTGGATTTTTGTGCTAAAATATTTGTTGTTTGCACGATAGTGCGAACGTAATTTCGGGGGAAAGCCCGTTGGGCTGGCGGAGTCCGAAGTTACTGCATCACCTCCTGACCGGTGATCGTGTACGCTTTTCCTTCGCGGATAATAAGGATCTGTCCGTTATGCAAGATCTTCTGATAAGGACTTACTACCTCTTCCTGATCGATGCCCGTTGCAGGTCCCGGATCCGGTTCCACGTGCGGTGGATCTAATGGCAGTCCGTCGTCCGGATCTTCCATCTCTATGGGCCTGTCATTTGTGATCGTGAGCGTTCCCGTTCCCGTCATTTCGATGTAGAAGAACCCTTCAGGTGTCACGCGTGACTCCCATCCTGCTACAGTCGCGCTATCAACCATCCAAGTCTCGCCTCCACGTTGCGTTTGCTTGTAATACACCGTGCGTACCTTTGTGGAGTATGAGGTTTGGGTCCATGTGGGTTTGATTGTGAGTTTGCAGGTGTCCAAAAAATACAAGTTCTGCAGATTGGTTTCAACCGGTGTCTCCCAACGGATTTCCATTGGATAATCTTTCCATTCGTCGTATTTCAAGCCGAATAGTTTATCCTTGGCACATTCTATCGGCTGTCCCGAACGGACACGGATAGCAGTATGGAGACAAGAGGATGTTTCGGTTAATTCGTAAGGCGTAAATGTGAAATCTCCCGAACATTCAAAGTGCACGAAGAGCAGTTCTCCGACTGCGTAGGTACGCAATATTTTCATTTCCGGTTCTGTCCACGTCAATACGCGCCGGATAGTTGTATCCGGTAAATCGAAATAGAAACTGTCCACCGGCGGCAGCTCCGGCGAGGAATGCAGGAATAGTTTGACCACTCTTCGGGTGTCGGCTACCCATTCTATGCCGGTCCATGTTTTCTGGAAACAGAAGAAGTTATTGTTACTTACAGACACCTGCTGAATACTATCGTATTGCAGCATCGTAGCGCCTTTTGTTTCCGGCAATAATGGACGAGAAATAATACGCCCTTCTTCGGGACTGAAAATCTTCGCGAAGAGAAAACCGGTTGAATCCTGTATTTCTCTCATACCGAGGTTAAGATAATCTTTCGTGAGGTGTACTTCGCTGTTGGATGGAATGATAAAATTATCCCACGAATGCTGTACGTCGATCTCAAACTCGCAATTGTTTCCGTTGAGCCATATATGTGCCGGTTCCGTTCCTTCCCAATAGATCGCTACGCTGTCCGTTTGGTCCAACCAATCTTGGAAGGGGAACAGATAGGTGTTGAGCGAGTCGTTAGCAAGCACACGTGTGCTGTCCGTTAAGGCGAGACGGCGCGCGTCTTTTACGCAAGCCATACTACTCGTATCTTGCTCCATGTGAGCCACACCTGCACAAGGCAATACTACCTTTACGTACGCACGTACATTATAATCGATGCCAAACAGTTTGAGACGGTTACGGTAGGACTTACCTAATTGCAAATGGTGCTTGTAATGCCCGTTCTCGAATGTCGTCTCGCAACTCATTGCCCATGGTACTGATACTCCAAATTTAGCTGTATCTTGCACCAACTCTTGTATCTTCGGGTCGCTATACACGCCCGGATTACAGGTCAAGTCCGCCCATACCTGAGGCGGCTCGCTGCAAGTCGGATCCAGAGACGTGATGTAAACGTCCATCGGCAGATCAAACGTCCAGGCGGAGTAGTAATACGTACCGGCGGACTCAATCGTGTCTTCATAATACGTACCGACTTCTTGTACCAGATGGCAGAATGACTGCGCGTATGCGTACGTGCACACGAGCGTTCCTAATAATATATATAGAATACGTTTGTGCATTTCTTTTTCGTTATAATAGTAACTGCACCCATGCGAGTGCAGTTACTATCAATTGAATGATTTACCGGTTTTGCTTAAGCTTGACTGCTTCCCGGATCAATCTGATTAGTAGGATCGTTAGGATCCAGAGCTGGAGTAACCGGACTTGCCATAAGCATACCTGTTCCTGCGAGTGCAACAACTTCTGTTGCAGGTACATAATACTTTTTCATATCTTTTTCTTTATTTAGTTACTAATGTTGATTAAAGTTGTGCACCCAGAACGTTGTACTTTACGCCGTTCTTGATGATTACCACGTGACCGTTCTCAATGCGTTTGTTAACACCATCGATAACTGCGCTGTTCTCCATACCGGTGGTCTCATTGTTACGACCAACTACTTGGAAACGCTCTGCAGTTGTGTTCGGCTCAGCGTTGAAGGTGTATTGGGTATCCTCGGTCATAGCAATGATGTTGCCGTTAACCAAGTCTTTCAGATACATCGTCTCGCCCTTCAACCAAGTGAAGTTGAGTGTGTACTCGGTAGCGTTGTTGGTACGGAGCGTCAGGGTAGTACCGATCAGGTTGTCGTTTGCTACTTGAGCCAGACCATCCTCTGCGTAGAGAGCGAGACCGTTGCTCATCATTTTGTGTACATTAGCGTCTTCACCCTCAATCATGTAAGTGAAGTCACTCTGGTTGCCACCGCGAACGACAGCAGCTGCCATGTTGTTATTGTTAGCGGCACGTTTCGGAGCCGGAGTGGAAGTAGCGAACTCATCCAAATCAGCAAATTTCAACGTAGCGGTCGTAGCGCTTTCGGTATAGAGGAAGAATCCTTGCAGTGCAGCAAGCTTCGTCATGCCGGTTGCGCTTGCAATAGCAGAACTCAGAGGGATGTACAACTTCTCATCGCCGTCCATACCAACGGAACCATATCCAGTGATAGTTCCCGGATTTGCTACATATACGTGCAATGCTGCTTCAGCGTTACCTACATGAGCCAAAACCTTATCGATATCCATTGCGTCTAACCAAGAGTTGCCGAATGCATGCCATCCGTAACCCGGCATAACGAGCGATTGGTTCTTGTTGCTAGCCAACTGACCTTTGAACGATGCAGTATAATCTCCAAAGTTAGCATCTCCGGATTTTGCATATACATCGTATCCAACGAACGATTTGTTAAATCCGTCAGAGAACCAACCGGTAGCATAGTTCCAAGTAGCATACCATACACCTGCCATTGCCTCACGGTTGTCAATCGGCAGAGCGATGAACTCGTGTTTCTCTGCACGACGTGCGCCAGAAACGGAAGCACCGAAATGAAGGGTCTTTTGTGCAGTAACGAACGGTTTGTTGTTGGATGTAGCATCCTTAATCAACAGGATACCGCCGTCTTCAACGATAATCTGGTCAACATTCTCCGAACCCTTGACACCTTCTGTGCCTATAATCAGTTTACCGCCATCTTTGATGGTGATCTTACCACCTGCGAGTGTGAGACCTAATGCTTTGATAGCTTGTCCATTGTTGATGGTCAAGTCTGTTTCAACGCGAGCAGGGTCAGTAGCCGTAGGACCTGTTGTATTCGACCAACCACTATATACGTCTTCATTATAGATGATTGCGGTCAGCAATTCGGCTTTCACCTTAATATTTTTATCCGTGCGTACGCGTACGTACATCTCATCACTCTGTTTATCCTTGTAGAGCGAATAGGTAAGTGTTTTCGTCGTACTCGTGGATTTACCGGAGTAGCTTTGCGAAGGCTCACCCAGCGCACAAGCAGCTGCGACATCTACGGTGATATTTGCCTCTGAACCATCAACAGTCTCCATCGTGAGCACGATGTCAGCCTTTGCTGATTTAGCAGCAGCAATATTCACGGAATACCATTTATAGCTATTCGCGGATTGATCATTCCAATCATTCCAATCGAATGCGGTAGCATCGTGGCAGTACTCGGGATCATTCGGTTGCTCCGTCAGCTTGAAGCTAACATTCGGGAACTCCGGACCAAGAGCGTAAATCTTATCGCCAGCCGCTGAACCAACCACATTCTGCATGGTCTTGTCGATCTTCTTCACATAAGTCTGACCTGCAGGAATCGTCACAGTCTTTGTTGCAACGCTGAATACATCACCATTGCTATCAGGAGTCTTGGAGGCCTTACCAACGATCGTTACTTCTTCGGTACCGTTATTGGTTACCTCGATCTGACGATAGTAGTTCTCCGCTGCCTGAAGCGTTGCGTAATCAACCGAGTAAACCCTTGTATTTGCGTTAAGGGTATAAGTCTGACCAAGCATCACTTCGATAGCCGGTTGGCCATCATTTCCATTTAGAATATTAAAGATAGGCTGTGCCCCCGGTTCCGGTTGAGGAATATCTACTTGCTCAGCATAGATACGAAGCTCTTGAGCTGCTTTGATACGAATATAAACCGTTCCCGGAATCATGGACAACTTAGCTTCGTCCAGTATCTTAGCGGTCGAAGCGGACTTCAGTTCCTGAGATTGCTCCTGAATGCTGGAAGCAGGACAATCATACGAAATACCTGCATTAATGGTAATAGGAGTTGCGTTATCTTTCTCAACGTAGAACTTATAAGTCTTACCGTTATCTACTCCATGATTGTCAAAATCAAGCTTTACCCAAGTCTCTTTGTTTGCCGGAATAACGTTTGCTACAGTCTTAGCAGGGAAGTTGGTCCAGTCGAAATCAACCGGAACGAACGGAGTAGAGTTAGCCGGAGCGTCTTCTACGACAACCTCAATCTTCTCAGCTTGCTCAATAGGAATAGTTACGTCCATTACGATGAACATGTACACATAGCGGATACCTGAACGTACGAGGAAACCTGCACCGATGTTCATGGTTTTGAACTCGCCCGGAGCCAAAGAGAAGTGACGACTCATCTCGTTGTCACCTACATAAGCGGTAACGTCAACGGTAGCCTGCTCTGCCAATGGGTTAGCAACTACGATGTTGGCATCTGCATTACCTGCGGTAGATTTACCGGTTGCCGGATCGAATTTGCCGTACAGATCCACCACGTACCATTTGCCGACACCAGCATCGGAGGTAACTTTAATACCCTCGCCCCATGCATAAGGCACGGCTTTAGCTTTCGTAGATCCATCGTTCTCTGCGAACATCGAAATGCTCAGCAGGGAAGCGAAGAGAAAAAGAAAAAGTTTTTTCATACGATTAATTAAATTAAGTTAGTTATTTTTGTTTGTTAAAATTTTGTCGTTCTCGTGCGTGTGTATATATAGCATGCACATAAAAATCGCTGCAAAGATACAGCTTTTTTTTTACATGAGCAAATATTTTTGCATTTTTTTTACTTTTTTTTGCATATTTGGAATATTTTTTGTACCTTTGCACGCTGAAACGTGCAGAGGTGAAACGAGTTCTATACATATTATCCGTCTTGCTGGTCAGTATTTTACTGGTGAGTACGATGCTATTGGGGGTGCTGATGAGCGATGAAGTGGAGACGTCTGCGGTGCAGTTGGCTACCTCCGAATTTTCGCACGCGCTCGGAACACATGCGTCTGTAGGCGCTGTGGAATATCGTTTCCCTGCGCGCATACGCTTCCGCGACATTTACATGGAAGATCAGCAGGGCGACACCCTGGCTTTTGTGGGTGAAATTTACGCCCATTTCAGTCCTTTATCCCTGCGAAATAACGAGATACGCTTTCATCATGTGCGGCTCAATCATGTCGTGTCGAACCTCTATCGGTTGCCTTCCGGCGAATGGAACTATGCCTTCTTGACGCGGGCTTTTGCCTCCAAGAACGATGACTCTTCCGACCCGCTCCAGAGCCTGATTGCGGTGCGCGATATCCAATTGGATTCGATCCGTTTGCGGTACGAAGACTATCATCTTTTCCTCTCGCACGCCGAGATGGATCTGCACGAATTGAGTGAATCCAAAATCGATGCCGAAATCACCAAACTTACGGCGACCCTTCAGCCCTTCACCCATTCACCCATTCACCCATTCCAGGTCGAAGACTTGAAGGCGCATGTCATCCTTAATGACACGATGCTGAGTGTTCCTGTGCTGCGGGCTCAGTTGCCGCAGTCGCGCATGGATTTGAGTGGTATCGAGGTGCATTTTCCTGCCGGAGATACGCTCTATCTGAGCAAATCCGCCCATGAGATTACGTTTGCGCTCCGGTTCAATGAGGCGCAGATCGTGCCGGCGGAACTGGCGTTGTTCATCCCTAAAATGAAGAATCTCAAACGTCCGGTGGGTTTGTCCGGCGGCTTGAGTGGTACGCTCGATTCGTTGGCGTTCGAGGATCTGGAGGTGCGTTATAACGGCAAATCCGTGCTCCGGGGAGATATCCAGGCTGTCGGTTTGCCGGACATCAACAATCCGTATCTCCGGGCGAACTTGGCGGACTTGCAGACGAACGCCGCGCAGTTGCAGGATTTCCTGTCCCAACTCAACGGCCGACCGGTTCATTTGCCCCAGCCGATTCATCGTCTGGGTAACATCCGTTACCGTGGTCAGATGGAGGGTTATCTGCAGAATATGACCCTGCACGGCGCCTTCCGAACGGCCTTGGGAGCGATCACGACCGATGGTTCGTTTAAGGCGGATTCGACCTTTGAAGTCATTAACTACAACGCTAAAATTGTCGCACGTAATTTCCGTCTGGGACGTATGTTGGCGAACGATAAATTAGGCACCGTGACGCTCGATGTGACGTCCAAAGGAACGATCGAAAACGGCGATATCAACGGTGACGTGCTGGCACATGTGCGGCAGTTGACTTACAACGATTATACCTACGCGGACCTGACGCTGGACGGCCATTATGCGCCGCAACATTTCCATGGTAATTGTGCAATCCATGACCCGCATCTGGATGCGTCTTTTGAGGGCGTGGTGGACTTGCATGCCACCGATCCGGAGATCAATTTCAACCTCCTTTGTGCGCATTTCGATTCCGCACCTTTAGGTCTCGCGATAGGCGACCGGATCCGTTCGCGTTTCTCGCTCAACGTCGATATGAGCGGTAGCAAAGCGGACGAGGTGAGTGGTTACTTGGTGATCGATTCGTTCTTCATGGCGACCTCCCGTGACTCGGTGTTAGTGCAGCAATTGATGCTTTTAGCATCAGCTGATCCGGACGGCAGCAAAACAATCACGTTCAATACCGATTTCTTGCGCACTCAACTGGACGGAAGATTCCGCTATGAGGACATCGTACCGGCAGCGCAGGCGATGATGCATTATTACCTGCCGACGGCTGTCAAAGCGCCCAAGAAATCATGGAAACCGGTGGAGTTTACGCTCAAAGCAGACGGAGACCGGTTGCGCGATGTACAACGGCTCTTCAATGCCTCGATCACCCTCAGCGACCACCCCAAGATGAGTGCGTCCGTGCGGGTGGAACCGAAGAAAGAACCTTCGGTGGACTTCCTCTTCTATGCCCCGGGTGTAAGGTATAAAGAGACGCCGGTTCACGACTTGACGATCACGCTCAACAGCATCGATTCGATCGATGGTCTGGCGCTGTCCGTGTCCGCGGAGGCCATGGAGATGTACTCCAAACTCAATACGGTTGCTTTCCGCGACTCGCTACTCACCGGTATATCCGTGCATAAGGAGGCGCAACTGTACGATGCTGATCAGTACGAGAGTCGTCGTCTGGCGCGTCTGGCTGCCCAAAGGGCAGGTAACTACGGCGGAGACCTGCAGTTCATTACGCATTTCTCGCAATATAACCGCCGTCCGCTCATCGATATGCATTTTATGCCGGGTACGCTGCTGTTGCGCGACTCCGTTTATACGCTGGGTGAGAGTAGGGTAACCTATTGTGCGGCGGACACGTCCGTGACGGTGGACAACTTCGCTTTTGAGGGTGGCGGACAGCATATCTACGCGAATGGTCTGGCGTCCCGCAGAGCAACCGATACGCTCTTTGTGGACCTTCTCAAACTCGATGCTTCGTACATCGTGCCCTTCGTTTTGGCGCAGCAGACGATCATGTTCAACGGTCTGCTGACCGGTCAGGCATATATATCCGGTGTGTTCAGCCAACCGAAGGTTGATACGCAGATTCATGTCGATTCGATGGGTCTGAATAACTGCTGGTTCGGAGATGCCGAAGTCGATCTGCATATCACGGATACGCTGGGCTTCCATGCGGATGTCTATCGTACCGATTCGATCACCCAAGCCCGTCGAACGATTGTCGATCTGTACGGAAAGGCTATGTTCGATAAGTTAGGCCGCTGGGAACTGGATATGCAGACGGACTCCGTGCCGTTAGCGTTTGTGAATCACTGGACGAAGACAGTGCTGCGTGACTTGGACGGTCACGGAACGGGCAGAGTGGTCGTCGGTGGTCGCAAAGGCATGGTGTACGTGCTGCTCAACTGTGCTGCGCAGAACGCCTCGCTGACGCTGCCCTGGACCGGTGCGCGCTATACGATAGCCCATGATACGATCAAGATGGATACGACGGCGATTCTCTTCCCGAATGTGCATCTGACAGACGCCGAAGGCAATGCGGTGGAGGTGAACGGGGCGATCCACCATGACCAGTTCAAGACCTTCAACCTCGATCTGCATGTCGATGCCCACGATGCGCTGGTCTTTGACCAGAATAACTCGGGAGAGATGATGCAGGGCTCTGTTTATGCGAATGGGCATGTGGATGTCACGGGTCCCGATGATGATATTCTCGTGGTGGCGGACGCCGTTACTTCGCGCAACAGTCGTTTCCGCTTGAGTATCGACAATGTCTCCTCGGCGTACGAATCGACTTTCGTACATTTTGTGGAGCACCCGGAGTTTGCGAATGCGGACAGCATCGAAGAGAACGATCTGGATAATATCGATATCAAATATGTTGCGAAGGTTGATACATCTTTTTCGCGCGGACGGTGTCTGCTGAAGCTCAATATTGAGGTCAATCCGCAGTTGCTCTTCCAGCTGGTGGTGGGTGAGCGCAACGGGGATATTATCCAGGCGCACGGTAGCGGTGCGTTAAGTCTGACGTACGACACGGAGACGGGTGACGTGAGCTTACTCGGTACCTACGCGATTGATAACGGAACGCTCTCGTACACAGTTGCGAATGTGATTAAGAAGGAGTTTACGGTAGGCGAAGGATCGACCATCGTCTTCTCCGGTGATGCCACGAATCCGCAGTTGGATGTGGTAGCGAAATACAAAGTGACGGCGAATCTCCGCGACCTCTTTGGGTCGGATGCCCAGCAGTTGGCGACTTCGCGGTCGAATATCCCGGTCATGACCTGTATGCATTTGACCGGACCGCTGAATAATCCGATTCTGTCTTTCTCGCTGGAGTTCCCGACTTCGGACCAATCGATCCAGCAGCAGGTTCAGCAGATCATCAACACGGACGAGATGCTGATGCGACAGGTGATTTATCTGTTGGTTTTCGGTCGGTTCTTCGCGCCGGAGAACATGTCCAATTCGCAGTCGGCGACGCTCAACTCGACCTATTCGCTCTTGTCTTCGACCGTTACGGGCCAGATCAACAGCTGGCTGTCCAAGTTGACGGACATGCTGACGGTTGGTGTGGCGATCCGTATGGACGGCGAAGGCGATAACTCAAGTCAGGAGTACGAGGCGCAGTTCCAGTTGCATCCTGTCGATCGATTGGTAATCAACGGCAACGTAGGCTATCGGTACAACGATGTGTCCAATCAGCCTTTCTTTGGGGACTTGGATGTGGAAGTGCTGCTGACGGCGGACGGACAATTGCGTATGAAGGGTTACACCCACACGGTGGATAAATACTCGCTCCGACAGGCTTCGACGATTCAGGGAGTCGGTTTCGTTTGGAAGAAAGACTTCTAAAAAAAAAGCAGCGCCTTTGAAACGCTGCTTTAATTTTTCGAGATCACGTGATCACGTGATTCCGTGATCAGTGTCTTTCCGGTCTCGGACCTCTGCGCTCGGGACGCGGACCGCGGTCGAGGCGGGCACCGTCGCGGTCTTCACGACGCGGACCACGCTCACGCTTCTCCGGCTCAACGTATCCTTCGGGTTTCTCCTTGAGGGCTTTGGCGCTCAGACGGAACTTACCGGTCTTGGGATCGATCTCCAGCAGTTTGATGCGGATATGATCGCCTTCTTTGATTCCGGTCTCTTCCATTGTCTCATAGCGTTTCCAGTCGATCTCGCTGATGTGCAGCAGACCTTCCTTACCCGGCATGAACTCTACGAAGCAACCGTACGGCATGAGGGATTTTACGACAGAGTCGTACTCCTCGCCTACCTCCGGCAGAGCAACAATCGCTTTGATCTTCGAGATTGCTGCCTGCATGGACTCGCCGTTGTTGGATGCTACTTCTACCTTACCGCCTTTCTCGTCTTCGTCGATGGAGATGACAGCGCCGGTCTCCGCCTGGATACCCTGGATGATCTTACCGCCCGGGCCAATGACAGCACCGATCATATCCTTCGGGATATAGAAGGAAACGATACGCGGAGCGTGCGGTTTGAGATCTGCACGCGGTGCCGGCATGCACTCTAATATTTTATTAAGGATATACATGCGCGCCTCGTGTGCCTGTGCGAGCGCGTTCTCTAATATCTCGTACGAGAGGCCGTCCACTTTGATATCCATCTGGCAGGCTGTCAGACCATCTTTGGTACCGGTGGTCTTGAAGTCCATATCGCCCAGGTGGTCTTCGTCACCGAGGATATCGGAAAGGATGGCATAGTTCTTACCCTGGTTCTCCGAGATAAGTCCCATAGCTATACCGGAAACGGGTTTCTTCATCGGAACACCTGCGTCCATGAGTGCCAGCGTACCGGCACAAACGGTAGCCATCGAAGAAGAACCGTTGGACTCGAGGATGTCGGATACGACACGTACGGTATATGGGAAATCTTCCGGAATCATATTCTTCAGCGCACGGCAAGCGAGGTTACCGTGACCGATCTCACGACGGCCTACACCGCGAGCGGCTTTGGCTTCACCGGTTGAGAACGGCGGGAAGTTATAGTGGAGCAGGAACTTGTCTGTACCTTGGATCAGGGCCTCGTCCACGATTTTCTCATCGCGGCTGGTGCCGAGCGTAACGGTACTGAGCGATTGGGTCTCACCGCGGGTGAAGATAGAGGATCCGTGAGGGCCGGGCAGGTAACCTACCTCGCACCAGATCGGACGGATCTCCGTCGTCTTACGGCCGTCCAGACGCTTACCCTCATCGAGTACCGCGCGGCGCATAGCCTCTTTCTCTACATCGTGATAGTAACGGTCCACGAGCGCAGCCACCTCATCGATATCGATGCCGAGTGCTTCTGCACGTGCTGCCATATAATCTGCTTTCTCCGCCTTGAAATCCTCGCAGATCTGGGAGAACATATCTTCGCGGTGGTGCTTGTCGGTGTCGGCGCTGGTAGCCTGCGCATAAGCACGAGCGTACGAGTAATCGTGAACCGCCTGTTTCAACTCGTCATCATTCACCTCGTGGCAGTATTCGCGTTTGGTTTCTTTACCGTACGCTTTCATCATCTCGTTGATAGCCAGACACTGCGGTTTGATGGCCTCGTGTGCAGCCTTGATAGCCTCAAGCATAACGGACTCGGGCACCTCTTTCATCTCACCCTCGACCATCATAATGTTGTCGTACGTAGCGGCAACCATGAGCTCGAGGTCCGCGTGCTCGCATTGCTCGAAGGTCGGGTTAATCACCATTTTTCCATCTACACGTGCTACGCGTACTTCGCTCACCGGACCCTCGAAGGGGATGTCGGAACATGCGAGTGCTGCACCGGCAGCGAGTCCTGCAATCGACTCCGGCATGTCGATGCCGTCTGCCGAATACATCGTAACGTTCACGAAGGTCTCGGCGTGGTAGTTAGCCGGGAACAACGGACGAAGCGCACGGTCAATGAGTCGTGCAATCAGGATTTCGTAGTCCGATGCCTTGCCTTCGCGGCGGGTAAAGCCTCCGGGGAAACGACCCGCAGAAGCAAACTTCTCTTTGTACTCTACCGTCAGGGGCATAAAATCGGTACCGGGCACTGCATCCTTGGCAGAGCAGACGGTAGCCAGAATCATCGTGTTGCCCAGAGTTGCCATGACAGCGCCATCGGCCTGCTTGGCTAACTTTCCGGTCTCGAGTGTAATCACTCGACCATCAGGAAGAGCAATCTCTTTTCTAACAATATTCATCTTTTTTCGTCAATTATGGTCGCCGTTTGCGACCTGTTATCGTATTTTGTTTTGTATAAGCACACAAAAATCGGACAAAAGTACAACTTTTTTTTGAATTGTGCAAATAAAAAATGTTTTATTTTGTGTTTTTGACGAAAATTAAGCAAAAAATGCTCAAAAATGAAGAAAAAGTAGTATCTTTGTCGCAAAAATTCAACAATGTATGACGTACGGATATATTCGTGTGGGCAGTGACCGGCAGACGGTGGAGAACCAGCGGTACGAGATTGGTCAGTTTTGTAAGCGGGAAGGGCTGAAGCGGGTACGGGCGGAGGGTAAGCGTATCGGAAGGCCGCCCGGAAAGAAGAGTTGCCAAAATGACCAAAAATGAGTCGAATTTGCAGGTTTAAATGACAAAATAAAAAAATCTTCGATTTCTCTTGCATATATAAAAATTTTTTCGTACCTTTGCAGCGAAATTTGAAAACAAACAGAAGTACCAACGGTTAAGACACTACTTTTGTATGCAACAAACAGCGCGATATCAGTATTTTATCTCCGGGCTCATGTCCGAGGGTGGGGGTTACGCGCATTGAGGAACAGAATCTTTGTATGGTTTTGTTTCTTTTTTTTGTGAAATAATGACATATGGCTATATCCGCGTAAGCAGTGACAAGCAGACGGTAGCGAACCAGCGATTTGAGATCAACCGCTTCTGCGCGCAAGAGGGGATAAAGATAGACGGGTGGATAGAAGAGACGGTATCAGGTACAAAATCCTACACCAAGAGACGTCTGGGGAAATTGGTAAAGCATGTAGGGGATGGCGATATGATTATATGCAGCGAGTTGAGTCGGTTGGGCAGAAGTCTGTACATGATCATGGAGATATTGAGTTACTGCATGCGACGCGGATGCAAAGTATGGACGATCAAGGACGGGTACCGCTTGGGGGACGATATACAGAGTAAGGTGTTGGCATTTGCTTTTGGGCTGAGCGCAGAGATAGAGCGGAACCTGATCAGCCAGCGGACACGGGAAGCCTTGACACGATTGAAAGCAGAAGGGAAACGGATTGGAAGGCCGCCCGGTAAGAAAAGCAGACCGGAGCTCCATCCGCTCTACGGCAAAGAGGAATATATCCGCCGCGCCTTAGCCGCAGGCAAGAGCCAGACCCACATCGCCCGACATCTCCACTGCAGCCGATCCACTTTAAGGAGATACCTGAAAAGGATATAGTAAGAAGAAAAAAAGTATACGATTATTAAGATTTGAAAGGATGGAACAGATAATAAAAGCAGATTATGCGCAAGCGGTAAAGGCGATTAAGCAAGCTATTGTGGTTTGTCGCTACCGTGCAGCTCGTCAAATGAACGGCGAGGTGCTGGGCTTGTATTATTCCATCGGCAAATATATTTCGGAGCAAAGCCGTAATGCGCAATGGGGCACGAACGCTATTCAAACTATCTCTGATCAGCTGCAACAAGAATTGCCGGGACTGAAGGGATTCTCGGAAGAAAACATTCGCCGTATGCGTAAATTTTACGAGGAGTGGGCTCCTGTGTTTGAAATTCGCTCGGCAGTGTCGAACGAAATTAACATTGTGCCTCAAAGTGCAGAAATTCAGCCATTTACATTTCGGTCAACACTGTTGACCAAATTAGGAGAAGAAGATATTCGTCTCTTTTCAGGCCTGGGATTCTCGCTTCACTGTGAAATCATTCGTCGTGTTGATGACATCAACGAGCGGTGGTTCTATATACGGAAATGCGCACAGGAGTTCTGGGGATATCGTCGTTTGGAGCAAGCGCTACGGGATGATTTGTACCACACTGCCGGCTCAATGCCTAATAATTTCGCTCTTACTATTCCGGATGACAAACAACGCACGATAGCGATGCAGACCTTCAAGGAAGACAATGTGCTGGACTTTCTGCATATAGAGGATCCTGATTATGTGGATGAGCACGATGTAGAGCAGCAGATAGTTAACAATGTTCGAAAGTTTATGATGTCGCTGGGTAATGATTTTGCTTTCATGGGCAATCAATATCGGCTGATCGTAAATAATAAAGAACGGTTTATTGATTTGCTCTTCTACCATAGAAGAATGCGATGCCTTGTGGCTATTGAACTGAAGAATGGAGAGTTTCAGCCGGAATATGCAGGAAAACTGAATTACTATTTGTCGGCTTTGGATGAGTTAGTTCGTTTGCCGGAAGAAAATCCGAGCGTAGGCATCCTTCTCTGTCGCAATAAAGATAATGCAGAAGTAGAGTTCGCGCTACGGGATATATCTAAACCGATGGGAGTAGCGACTTATCGTAGCGTAGACGAATTGCCTGACACATATAAGGCATTACCTTCCGCGGAAGAGTTAAGAAAACTATTGTAGAGAGAAAAGAATTGAAATAAGAAACAATAGAGCATTTCTGTCTGCTCTATAAAATAGCAGAAATGACCTTTGAAATGATGTAAATAAATAACTAAAAACAAAAAAAGCAAAAAATGCCTTGTCCAAAATCACGGGATATATACAAAGTATATATAAGGTGGTGCGGGATACGGGATTGGACCTGTTTAATTAGTGCTTTCCTATTACTGATGTATTGTACTGTAATTCAGCAAGTTAGATACGAAAAAAAAGTGGGCCAAAAAAACGACCCATTTATCGATCCAAGGGGAGTGCAACAAGAAGTAGCATAGTTTGAGTAGGTTACGCCTGTATAATTAAATGTATAAGACTGACAATATAGGCTATTTGCGGATGCAGAAATTGCAATCTTTATAGTTTGATTAGCAACACCCGTAATGTTAACCGATTTGGATACGTTTACATAAGAGGTACTCCATGAACCATACCAATCTGAAGTATTAAAGTTTTTGTCTGATATTATGTTAGTGTAACTTGTTCCTCCATTAGTGGAATACTTTAAAGTGCCTTTTCCGCCAGAACTATTGGAGCGCATTGATAACGTTATTCCTGTAATGTTTGTTGTGCCCCATCCAGTCAAGGTGACAGTCTGACTATTTCCGCTAGTCATCTGCTTGGATGTGCTATACGTCTCAACAATAGACGCACTAGAGCCTGCGGGTGCAGTTCCTGTCGGTGTACCAAAGGTGCTTTTCGATGAAATTGGATACGTGACTGATTTATTTGCTGGTGTTGCAGTCGCATAAACAGCATGATATGTTGTTTCTCCACTTATTGCTGTTCCAGCCTGCTCAGTAAACAAATCTGTTGGTGCTGTGTTTGTACTACCATTAATAGCAGAGGCTGTCCATCCGACAAACACTTTCCCATTACAAATCTCGTCTGCGGCTAATTCTGCTACATCTTCAGGAACTGAGGGCTTTCCGTTTAATTCCTCGTCTTCCACTATAACACCGTTAATGCTCCAATGAACATCGTATTTTGTTGCTGGCGCTCCTTCCACCAATCGCACATTAGAAACAGAGAAGGTTCCATGACCAGTTCCTGAACCTGTATTATTGGTGAAAGAAATGGATATTGCACCACTTGCAGAAGTTTGTGGCGAAGTTTTAAAAGATGTAGTTTGATTTGATTTATTATATACATTTGCCGAACCAAAACTTGTTTCTCCTACCGAAACTGCGATAGTTACGGCATTTGAGATGTTTTTGTTATGTGACCATGTAACAATAACCTCTTTAACCGTATAGTCTTGAGCCGCAATATTTATGCTACTGATAGAAGCATTGTTATTTAACAATTGCGATAAAGACTGACTAAAGTCATGAGTTGTGCCTTCTGCTCCCCACATCTGGCCAACTCCTACAAAGAGCGTCAGACATAGCAGAAGAATAGGCAAAAGAGACTGGCGAGACACAATCGAGAGAGAATCGGATCGGTGGCATCTCGGAGTTAAAACGGAGGCAATGCCTTGGCGAATGCCATCCATCATAGAGATAAATTTGTTTGTCATAATATATATGTTTTTAGTTGTTTGTTTCACACTCATATTTGTTATTCCCGGCTCAGCCAAGAGCCGACAATATAGAGATCTTTGACATATTGGATTACCGATTTACTTTTGAAAAAGTGAATATTTACGCAAAAATTACTTTTAAAAAATAAAAATTCACTTAAAAATTTGATTTTTCAAAATAAAAGCAAAAATTTGTTGTACTTCGACATGCTACCCTAAAGGGACCCTTCGAAGGAACGATCGCACGTTTGTGCGAATAACAAGTCATTTTACGCAAAATCCTCAAATAAATTTGATTTTTCTCGCAAAAGCCTTGTGTATTCCAAATTTTTGTTGTACCTTTGCAGCGTCAAAGGTAAACTAACAACAAATTTTTTGAGCATATGACCGCAACATTAACGTTTAATCCTCGTAATCGCATCGCGATGTCGACCATGGAATACATCCAATCTTTGGGTGTCTTCACTATTACGACTCATCATCCCAAGGCTGCACGTAGAAGAGAGAAAGTAGACCAAGGAGTTGATCAACAGCTTTGGAGCGATCTTAAAGGAGCTTTGGGCGAAGTAAAGAGTCATCATGAAGGTAAGCAACAAATGCAAGATGCTTATGAATTCCTCAATGAACTTTGACATTCGCATCTCCAGTTATTTCGCTCACGAAGCGAAACGGCTGTCCAGGCATTACCCATCTTTTAAGAACGACTACAACGAGTTCTTGAAGTCTCTCAAAGAGGATCCTTATCAGGGAGATGATTTGGGTAATGGCGTTCGTAAGGTGCGCATGGCGATTGCTTCTAAAGGAAGAGGCAAGTCCGGAGGTGCTCGAGTTATAACGCTCAACATCTTGGTTGATGAAGAAAACATGGAGATTAACCTCTTGTTGTTATATGACAAACAAGTAGCTGATAATTTTAATCCCGCAGCACTTAAAGATGCTCTCAAAGAGTTTGGATTAATTTAATCCCTATATTTCACACCTTATCAAGCGGTAATCCAACAAGCAGCAGGGTTGCCGCTTGTTTTATGTCAATATGTCAATGTACGTTTTGCGGAAGGTGTCCGCAAGGCACTAAAGTATAGAATGAAATAATTAACTAAATAACAAACAATATGAAACATTTAAACTTTTTATCAAGTTTAGGCAGTCAGTCTATGGGTCTCCGTAGCGTGACGTTGGCTTCGACTGTCGGTTCACCGTCGGTTCACCGTCGGGGGATTATGCTAAAACTCCTTTCCGTTTTAGTGCTCATTCTCACCAT